>JACDHR010000241.1 GCA_013820915.1 Gemmatimonadota bacterium | reverse complement strand
TCGGCATTTCAACACCGCTCTGCTCTCGGCATCGGTTCTTCTTGCACTCGCCCTCGCCGGCTGTCGCGCGTCAGGTGCGGATGCGGAACCGCTCACCGCGCTGCGCGAAATCTCTTCCCCGGCAGGGGTGGGGAGCGGAGAAGCCAATCTGTTCGCGGCGAACGGCAGGGTATATCTGAGTTGGTTGGAACGCTCCGGCCAGACGCACCATGCGCTCCGGTTCGCTGCGTGGGAAGACACCACCTGGTCTGCCCCCCGTACGATCGCGGAGGGGGAGAACTTCTTCGTCAATTGGGCGGACTTCCCTTCCCTCGTTGCCCTGCCGGATGGTCGCCTGGCTGCCCACTGGCTGGTACGCAGCGGCCCCGGCACCTATTCCTACGATGTGCACATTGCCCAGTCCGCGGACGGCGGGGACAGCTGGAGTGCACCGGTGGTCCCCCATACGGACGGGACGCAGACGGAGCACGGGTTCGTCTCTCTGTTCCCTCTGCCGAACGGCCGTCTCGGTGCGACCTGGCTCGACGGCCGCGACTTCGAAGGGCAGGCGGAGCACGGGGGTAGTGGGGTGATGACGCTGCGCCACGCGGCGCTCGGCGCCGCGGGGGAGATCGGTGAGGAGACGCTCCTGAACGACCGCGTTTGTGACTGCTGCCAGACGGCGACCGCCCTGACGTCGCGCGGGCCGGTCACAGTGTACCGCGACCGCTCGCCCGATGAGATCCGCGACATCTACGCCGTCCGATGGATAGACGGGCGGTGGACGCCCCCCGCGCCGGTGCATCGGGATGGATGGTACATTACCGGGTGTCCGGTGAACGGGCCGGCGATCGCCGCGGACGGGGAGAGCGCAGCGGTCGCGTGGTTCACCGCGGCGGCGGACACTCCGCGCGTGATGATCGCGTTCGCCACGGATGCCGGGGCGTCCTTCGGTCGCGCCATTCGCGTGGACGACGGTGAGCCAACCGGACGCGTAGACGTCCTCCTTCTGGACCGGGAGACGGCGTTGGTCAGTTGGCTGGAGCAGGCGGGAGAGGCGGCGGAGATCCGGGTGCGGCGAGTCCGCGCATCCGGAGAGGCCGGACAGTCATCGGTGGTGAGTCGCTCCAGCGCCGCGAGAGCGAGCGGTTTCCCCCGGATGGCGCGGAGTGGGGATTCGATCTTCTTCGCCTGGACGGATCCGTCCGGCGAGGGGCAGGTGCGCACCGCCATCGCCGAGCGATCGGACCGATAGGAACGCCCCTTTAGCCGGGGCCCTGCCGCCCGGCCCGCCATCCGCTCTTATCGCGTACCCTCCTCCATACGTAACGGAGCGGTAGAGGGATCCGCCCGGATCGCGCGCGCGCAGTGGTCGAGGACCACCGCCGCGGGCCGGACATGGAACGCCTGACGCGGCTCATCGAGCGCCGCCACGTGGTACCGGGCACCGTCCGCGCCCGGCACGATGCCGATGATCTCCCCCTCCAGCACACCGGTGACTCGGTTCAGCGCGCAGAGCCCGACCGCGTTCGGGTCCGCAACTGCGGCTACGGTATCCGCCGGTGGGCTCGAAACGATCCGCGGCGCAGGTTCAGCAGGCGCAGCGGAGCGGCCGAAGAGCCACACCGCGCCGACCACCACCGCTGTGATCGCCGCGACGATTGCAACGCGCCGCCCGACGGAGTCAGTGCGCAATGGGGTTACTCCCAATGGGCCTGAACGGCACCACAGCATAATCCAGCGCTCCATGGATGCGTGGATAGACCGGCTTGTTCATCAGGCACCTCCCGATAGCGGGTGTGTTTGCGCATCAAAGGCAAGACGTGTTCCGTGAGGCTTCTTCAGCCGCGAAAGGGAGCGCCGGGCTAACGCCGGAAACGGGTGGCGCGCCAGCGATACGGCCCTTCTCCGGTAAAGGATCCCACCTGGCCGTGAAGAATCGTGCCGTCCATCCGGCCGGTAAGCTGGTAGGTGACCGGGCGCCGCCCCGCATCGTCTCGGAAGGAGAACGAGAGGCTCTCTCCGCGGATTCGGCCGCCGGAGAGAGGAAAGCTTCTTCCGTCCTTCAGGGTTCCTCCCGCCAGCTCCTGATAACGCTGGTCGATCTCCAGCACGTACCACCGCTCTCCGCCAGGCGTCTCCAGCATGAGCTCCCAGAATCCGTCGATTGCCACTGGAACTACCCACATGTAAACTGTGGCCTGCCCGAACCCCTCCCCTACGTGAACCACCGAATCCGGGCGCCAGTCGCCCATATGGAAGCCGTGCGACACGACGCGTGCACCGGCCTTCAGCTCCCGCAGCAGCTTCGGGCGCAGCCGAACATTCATTTCCGGGCTGAGATAGAGGGTGACCAGGCTCGCCGGTGACAGATCGGCGGTAAAGAGATCCCGGTTCACAAACCGAACCAGAGACTCTACCCCTGCAGCCGCTGCGGCATCTCTGCTGCGTACGATCAACTCGGGAACGATCTCGAAGCCAATGCCGCGAGTACCGAACCTCTGCGCCGCGACGATGGGGATCCGGCCATCACCCGAGCCCAAATCGAAGAGCACGTCGCCTGCACCGACGCGGCCCAGCGCCAGCATCTCGCGCACCACCTCCATCGATGTCGGGATGTAAGGGACCAGCTCCGGAGCTGGCTGACCCACGACGGAGGGAGCCACTCCGAGCAACGCGCCGAGCACGAGGGCGGAGAGACCAAAGCGGAAGCCACGCAGACGCCGGCGACCCGCCGATGGCCAGGCACCGCTTACGGCCGCGCTTCGATGGAGTTCGCCGGAAAGCTCCGCATCTCTGTTGCCCGTCAAGAAGGCCCCCCGGTCATGGCTTTCAGGATGGCGCCGCGCAGCACCTCCGGCTCGTCTGTGCCCAGCCGGAAACGACGGACGTTCTTCATTCGGATCTCCACCGCTTCGGACCCGGACACGTTGTAGAGCTTGCCGTGCGGGGTGATGCGGATCCCCCACCCCGCGAACAAACGAACGATGCCAGGTTCTGCAAGCGGAGCGCCACAACGCGGCGGTCGCCCGCGGTAGCCGTTGATTCCCAAGCGCGGAAAGGGCAGCCACACATGGTGCGACTGCCCTTCTGCCGTTCCGCCGTACGATCTCAGGCTTTTCCTCTCCGCGACATACGCTTCCGCGGTGGGACCCAGCCCTAGCGGCTTCCGCCAGAGCCTCGCGTACCCCTCGGCTCACCGCGGCGCTGCTCTACGAGCTGGCGCGCGCGGGCCTGCTGTTCAACTGTAAGAACCGCCCGCACCTGCTCTAAGGCGGTGCGGTTGTTCTGCTGGATCTGCTGCATCAAGGGACGCAGCTCCTCCGGCAGTTGCCGCTGGCCCTGCATCGGTCTTCCTCTCTCGGCGCGTTGCCCGGCCGCGCCGGCGGCGCGGCGCTCGCGCATCTGCTCACGCATTGCCCCACGCTGCTCCGGCGTCATGGCCTCCGCGCGCTGCCGCATCCGCTGACCGCCCGGAAAGGCGCCCGATGCACGCATCTGATCCATAAGCGGAGCATTCTTCTGCCGCACCTCCTCCTGGATCGCCTCCAGCCGGCTTACCTGCTCGGCCGTCAGCCCCAGCTCGGCGCGCTGCTCCAGCAGCAGCGCAAGCGGGGCCTGCCCCTGCATCCGAACGCTCTGCTGCGCCCGCTCCGCACCGCGCGGAGTCTGCGCATCCACACTCAGCGGTACGATCGCGAGTGCCGCTACCAGCGCCAGCCCATAGATCTGCTTCATCTACGCCCCCTCGTGGAATGTTCACCAATTGTATCAGCGTAAAGGGCATCGCTGCCGGCGTTCACGAGCGCCCTTGATCAGTAATACCGCCACCGGTCCCGCAATGTTGGTGCGGCTCGCATCCTCCGAAACCGGATGTCGATCCCCGTCTCACGAACGTCCTGCCTTGCGGCCGGGCTAGCGGATCCACCAAAGACTCCCCGGTATGTCCTCGGCTTGCTACTTGCACCCCACAGGGATGATGGGCCACCTTCCCCAACCGCGGGGAACGGCCCGGAGGTGCCGGCGAAGCAGGAGGAACCCGAACAGACGAGGGCATCGTGGACACGACGCACGAGGGAGGGTCGGGCAAGGACCGGGAGATCTCACGCCTGCGCGCGGAAGTGGAGCGCCTTCAAGAGGAGATGCGCCAGCTGGGTGAAGAGGCGAGGCACGTGCAGGAGGATGCGGAGCATGTCACGGAGGGAGCCCGGCATGCGGAGAATGAAGTGGAGCAGATCCGTGAGCAGATCGAGAGGTTGGAGGGTTGAGCGACTACCCTCGCGTGCCGCACGCGCCCTGCGTGCCGGCACTTCCCGACTGTTGATGAAGTGGCAGGGTTCGCGCGGCAGAATATCCCTGAACAGAAAACGCCATCCCGATCAGGCCGGGATGGCGTTCATACACTCGGCCGGAGCCGAGGTAGGGATTTAGCCGACGCGAGTGACGTTCTCGGCTGCGGGGCCCTTCTGGCCCTGCACCACATCGAACTCGACCTGGTCACCCTCAGCGAGTGACTTGAAGCCGCTGCCCTGGATCGCGCTGTGATGGACGAAGCAATCCTTCGCACCGTTCTCAGGCGTGATGAATCCGAAGCCCTTCTCGTCGTTGAACCACTTTACTGTTCCGTTGGTACGCATGCCGTAATTACCTTGTGTGTTACTGACTACCGAGGTGCAGTATTTCCGCACTCATCGACAGCCTGTGTTCTGCGGGCATATCGCCCCCCGCAACGGGCGTTTACGAGCAACGAAAAAGACCTGGAATAAAAGCATCCAGGTCCTCTTGCACACTGGTTTCGGCTCTTCACAGACCGATTCTCGCTTCTCGTGCACGGAGTATAACACAGAATGCAGCTTATGGCAAGGGCACGCGGATCGCCGTGTCGGCAGACGGGCCCCATCGTCGCGGCACCATCGGGTGCGGAGGGTGTAAACCGTGCAGAGGCAAAGATCTTGCTCATGGAGCCAACATGTTATTCCCGCTGCGATCATGGTGCGGAGCTGCTGTGACCATTCTCCTGTTCCTCGCCGCGAGCACTCTCGGCGCTCAGGAGCGTGTTGGCCAGGAGTCTCCGCGTGTTGAGAGACTCACCTTCCGCGGCGTAGACGCCGTGGCTGAGAACGAGCTGCGCCAGAGCATCGTCACGGAGGAGACCCGCTGCCGCGGGTTGATCGTACGCCCTTTCTGCTGGGCTACCGACTGGGACACGTTCGTGGACAAGCACTACCTCGATCGGCAGGAGCTGTCGCGCGACGAGCTGCGCGTCCGCGTCTTCTACTTCCGGCGCGGCTACCGCGAGGCGGAGGTTGCAACCGAGCTTCGGCCGCGCGGCCGGGGCGTAGAGGTCGTCTTTTCGGTCGATGAAGGTGCTCCCACCCTGATCGAAGCGCTACGCGTCCGGCAGACCGCGGCGGTGCTGAGCGATCGTCAACTCCGCCGCACCGGAATTCCCCGCGAGGGGCAGCCGCTCGACCTGGTCCGGCTGGACACCTCACTCATCAATCTGCGCGAGACGCTGGGCGAGCGAGGTTACCTGGACGCTCTTCTTCAGGACAGCGTGGACGTCGACCGAACCGCCCGGATGGCGCGCGTGGAGATCACCGTCGATCCGAGACACCGCGCCACGGTGGGCGACCTCGAGATCCGCGGCAACGAACAGGTCGCGGACCGCACGATTCGCGACGCGCTGCTGCTGGAGGAGGGCCGGGTGCTCCGAACCCGGGACATCGTCGCCAGCCAGCGTAGCCTCTATGAGTCGAACCTGTTCCACGAAGCGCGGGTGGAGGTCCCGGAGCAGCCCGACAGTGCCAAGCGGCTCCAGGTCACGGTGCGCGAAGCACCACCGCGCTCCGCGCGTGTGGGAGCGGGCTTCAACACGGTCGAGTTTGTGCAGACGGAGGGCAGGTTCACCCACTACAACTGGCTCGGGAGGGGGCGCCGCCTCAATCTCCGCGGCACGGTAGGCAATCTGCTCGCCTCGCAGCTCAATGGCAGCGGCATCTTCCGTGACATGACTCCCGGAGAGTTCTCGGCCGTAGACGAAGCCGCATTTCTACGCCCGACCTGGCTAGCCAGCGCAGAGCTGCAGCAGCCTGCGTTCCGGGCGGCGAGCAATACGCTCGGATTCTCGGTGTTCGCACACCGCCGGATCGTTCCGGCGATTGTGATCGACCGCGGAGTTGGAGCCG
>JACDHR010000240.1 GCA_013820915.1 Gemmatimonadota bacterium | reverse complement strand
CCCGCGGAATCGATCTCGAAGCGCTGCTCCACCCCGCGCCGGCGGGTTTCCTCGCGGAAGATCGCCTCGGCCAGAGGAGAACGGCAGATGTTGCCCAGACAGACGAACAGGATGCGTGTGCGCTCGGAAGCCATACTCTCACCCGTTGAAATAATTTCCACTAACCACGCACCCGCAGATGCAGGAGCCGTGCGTGCGTACCTCCCATACTACACCCGCGCGGCGTCGCCGACCAGTCGTACCCCTGCAGGCGCAGCGGCGCGGGCGCCGGCTACGATCAGGAGATGGGCGGCGGCTGGAGCGGTCAGAACCGCGGCGGCGCCATTCGTGCTACGGGGATTCGTGTTCAGCGGATGGGGCAGCGTCTTCGGTTCCGGACATCGTGGCACCTGCGATCCCGTTCACCGGGCTCGGAACCGCTCACCAGAGGAGTGAATCGGAGTGAGTCAGAGCGATGGCGAGCTTTTCAAGACCTTGTCCAGAGTGCTTCTGCTGGCCGCCGCGCTGGTGGCGCTCCTATGGTTCATATACGAGATCCAGCGTGTCCTGCTTCTCTTCATCCTCACGCTGATCCTCGCCCTGGCGCTGAACGCGCCGGTCACGTGGCTGGAAAGGAAGAAGCTCTCCCGGGGGATCGCCACGCTTCTGGTATTTGCCGGCCTGCTGGCTGTGGTCGGGCTCCTCGGCTGGCTGGTCGTCCCACGGCTGATCGAGGAGATCCCAAACTTCCTGAACGACATTCCGGAGATGATCGAAAGCCTTGCCGACCGGATGACCGCTGTTCTGGGCGGTCACCCGGAGATCGAGAGGCAGCTCTCTCAGACCGTGGAATGGATCTTTGAAGCGCTCGCCGGCCTCTGGCGCTACTCGACCACGATTGTCGCATCCGTGGTTCTCGGGCTCTTCGTCGTCGCTCTGCTCCTGTACATGGTGGCAAACCCGCGGCCGCTCCTACGCACCTACGTAATGGCCATGCCGCCACGGCACCGCGACGCAGCGGAGAGGGCTTTCGCCCGAGCTTCCATCATGGTGGTCGGGTGGGTCGCATCCAATGTGATCCTGGGATCGATGAAGGCGGTAGCATCGTACCTGTTTCTGACCTTCATGGGCGTGCCCGGTGCAATTCTCTGGAGCGTGCTCGCGCTCTTCAGCGCGCTAATCCCCCGCCTCGGGTTCTACCTGATGTCCATCCCGCCCGTGGTGGTCGCGTTCTCCGTGGACGCGATGACGGCGCTCTGGGCCGCTCTCTTCTACACAGCGCTGAGCGAGTTCCTCGGGAACTTCGTGGCCCCGAAGATCCGATCCGAGACGATGGACATCCACCCCGTCTTCCTGCTCTTCATGACGCTGGCGATGGGAATCGCGTTCGGGGTCATCGGGGTGCTGGTCGCCAGCCCCGTGGCCGGGTTCGTGAAAGCCTATTTCGACGAGTTCTACCTGGCTCGCCAGCCGGCAGACCCGGAGCTGGACAAACGCGTGGAGGCGATGATGAACCGCCAGCCCGGGTCCGGAGCCGCCTGAGCAGTCGTGAACCCGCGCCGGGCCTACCAGAGCGGAAGTCCGTCCGTGTCCCGCCCGTCCGGGCCGTCACCGCGCGACCGGGGCCGGTACGAGATCAAGCTCCCAGGTGATGGAGATGTCCGACGCAAGCGAAAGGGAGACCGAGCAGTACGTCTCGAACGAGAGCGCGATGGCGCGCTCCACGTGCTGCCGCTCCGACGCCGTGGCCACCCGGTAGCGCAGGTGGACCGCAGTGAGACGCCGGGGCGGTGTAGACGCGCGGGTGTACTCGACGTCCACCCGCAGATCCGAGGGCGGGGTGCGGCGCTTGTTCAGGATCTCGACCACATCGATCGCCGAGCACGAGGCCACGGCGGCGACCAGCCCCTCTACCGGGCTGGGTGCGACCTCACGATCTCCGTCCAGGAGGAGCGCTGCGCCAGCGGCGGGTCCGCCGCGGTAGCGCTGTCCACCCTCCCACACCACCTCAACCCGCTCGCTCGCCGTGTCCGGTTGTGCCATGGTCTCCCTCCGGTTCGCAGATGAAGAGATCGCTCCGCGCACAAGCACGGAGCGATCGGGTTCCGAAGTGCGCGGTCGCCGGTACTTCAACGCACCCCCGTGTCACGGGGGGGACCGCCGCCGCCGCCGCCGCCACCGAAGCTGCTCGCGGACATGATCCCGAGGCCGATCAGGATCACCACTCCCACCGCGATCCACGTCTCGGGCACACCCAGCAGGTACGCCGCCGCGCCGAGACCGATGATCAGAACAATGAACCCGAACAGATACGTCTGAAAGGTCGACATACACGCCTCCTCGCTGTGCGAAACGCCGGCCATCGATGGGCCAGGAGTAAACTCCCTCATGCAGGAGCGGTGCCGGCAGTGCTCAGAGCGGCGGTGAGTGTGCAGCGACCTTTTCCTCCAGCCACCCGTGCACGCGTCCGTTGGTGGCGATCACGCGGCCGGTAGTCAGCGGCCGGTCCGCGTCCCCGGGCCAGACGCCCACGCGCCCACCCGCTTCCTCCACCAGCAGCAGGCCGGCGGCGAGGTCCCACGGGGCGAGGCCGATCTCGAAGAAACCGTCCACCCGCCCCGCGGCCACGTAGGCGAGGTCCAGCGCCGCGCTCCCGGCGCGCCGAATGCCGTGCGAGGTAAGGAGAAGGTCGGTGACCAGCCGGAAATACCGCTCCGGATCGCCCTTCCCCTTCCGGAACGGGAAGCCGGTGGCCCAGAGCGCCTGCTCGCCATCCTCCACCGTGCTTACCCGGATTGGGTGATCGTTGAGGAACGCGCCGCCGCCGCGGAGTGCGTGGTAGACCTCGCCGAGGAGCGGCGCGTGGATCACGCCCGCGGCCGGGCCGTCCTCATCGGCAAAGGCGACGCTCACACAGACGAACGGATGGCCGTGAACGAAGTTCACGGTACCGTCCACCGGATCCACGATCCAGCGGCGCCCGCCTTCCACAGCCGCGGACGCCGACTCCTCGGCAACGATGTGGTCGTCGGGGAAATGGGTGCGGATCCGGTCCAGCACTACCGCCTCCGCCGCCTCGTCTACCGCCGTTACCAGATCGGCGCGCCCCTTCTCACGCACCTGCCCGGCCCCCTCGCGGGCCGTGATGAGCGCCGCCGCCTCGGCCGCCGCGCGGCGCGCGACCCACAGCTCTTCCGCGAAGGCGAGAGGATTTCTCTGCATGTTCATCCCTATCGTGTGTCCGCCGGATCGATAACGGGCCCCGATAGGCCGCGCCACATCGTCAGCGCGAGCGGTTTATCGCTGCTGTTGACCAACCGAACTCCCTCGATCTGGAACTCCGGTGTGAACTGCCTTCGTTTCGCTCCCATGGACCACCTCCTACACGGATACTACACCCGGGCTTATCTCGATGTCCATCTCAGCGGGGGAAGTCCAAGGGAGCAACGTACCACGCGCGGACTACCACTACCCGTCTTCCTTGCCGCAGCATCGGAGGTGTTTATATTCCGCTTCTCGGGTGACTCGACGAAGGGACTACACGGTATACCGCTGAACATGGTGGCGAAGGTTAGCCCGGCAAAAAAGCTCGCCCGTAGCGTACTCATCTCCGTGTAGGAGTTGCGAATGGCAGTTTACGTGCGTTCGCGCTGTCAGGCCAGACGGTGAATCCAATATGGTTGGTCACCCACCTATGGTGGATGGCGACACGGAGGCGCTGGCGAGAGGAAGTCTTTCCGGCTGTGATCCTGTTGGGCGTCTTCGCCCTGCACGGCTATACCGTCTTACGAATTCCGTCGGATGCAGGCGTCCTTTACCTCTCGATTCTCTATTTGCTGGCGCTCTTCACGGCGCTCTTCCTCCCCATCGTGTTTCACGGCTCCAGCGTACTCGGCACCTTACGGTTCGACCTTCTTCCCTATGTACCCCATTACTTCTTCCTGCTGCGCCTGCTATTTGGGCAGCCGCTGCGCGTGCTGCTCACGCTCTCCACGGTAAGCTGGACGATTGTCGGTCTCCTACGGCTGCCGCTCGGCGGGCTCCACACACTGCTTGCCCTTCTCCAACTCCTCGGGTGGACGATAGCCGCCGCGATCGTTGTCCAGATCATTGAAGACACCCTGCTCCGGCGGCATGCGATCAAAATGCACACGTTGCTTTCGGGCATCGGAGTCGCGGCGGTATCGCTGCTCATGAGCTATGGCTCCTTCTTCCGTGACATAGCGGGTGCCGTCACCCCCCTCGTGGAGGGCTCAGCTCTCCTTCTGGGTAGCCGAGCGGTGTACGAAATCGAGGTGCTGATTTCGGTCGTGGCACTCGGGACCTGCGCGGGCGCAGTCGTGCTCGGCGGGCGTGTGGCCACACAGCAGACAGAACCCGCCCCACCGCCGCGACAGCTTCCGCTTCTTACATGGCTGATCGCCTCGGTTTCCTCCGCTGTTGCCCCGAAAGCGCCGGCCTCTTTCGGAAAGGAGCTTGCCTCGGTGCTCCGGCACTTCCGCGTCGCGAGCGGATTGATCTGGCCGTTTCTACTCGGGATCCTGGCCTTCTCCACAGGCAATCCCTTCCTGCTGATCGTGACGTTTCCGTTCTGGGCTCTCCACACCTTCAACCTTCTCGGTGTCGATCTGCCACTCCAGGGGATGACCCGGTATCGGCTTCTCATACAGCCGATCGCGCGGGTGCTCTGGCTACGTCATGCCGCCATGCTTTCCGGGATCACCGTGGCCGCTCTCGCCGCAGCATTGCTCGCAGCGGTATTCGGACGCTTGGCTCTGCCGGAAGTGGGCGCGGCGAGCATGATCATGTACCCGCTCACTCATCTGTATGGAGCTTCGCTCTTCCTGCTGGCTTCAGTCTTAGGCAACAGGCTCTCGATCCGCTATCCCTACTGGTACAACCTGTCGCGGCGGGCACGAGACGGGGTACAGAGTCCGTCCTTCTTAATCCTGCTGGCAATGACGAGCCTCGCCCTGCTTGCGATCCTCATCGTCGTGGGTGCATCCATTCTTACCCGAACCTTTGTCCAGCCCACTAAGGAAGTGGTCCGGGTCGGCAGCATTCTCGTACTTTCCACCCTCACACATCTCTTACTTTATGCAGGCAGTATCCGCTCCCGGTCCCTCCGAGTCTAACCGCCAGCGCGAGGAAGAGGTAGTGTTTCCGCCGGCGCTGTCGCTTACTGGCGTTACCGTCCGCTTCGGTGCTGTAACCGCGCTGGCCGACGTGACCTTCCGTGTCCCAAAGGGAAGTATTACGGGATTGATCGGGCGGAATGGCGCGGGCAAGTCCACCTCGATCCGCCTGCTCGCAGGGTTGCTCAGCCCCGGGAAAGGGGAGGTAGCAGTTCTCGGGAAGAGTTTTACTGAAGCAGAAGGTGTAATGGGCGGCAAAGCAGCGCAGATCAAAAAGAATACCGGATACCTGCTCTCCGAGCCTGCCCTCTTCGCTTATCTGACGCCGGTGGAGACACTCCGTTTTCTGGCCGAGTCTTATGGGCTATCCGCGGCGGAAGGAGCACGACGGGCGGAAGATCTCATCGCTTTCTTTGAACTCACCGGAGCGCGCGAGCGGGTTGTAGAGGGTTTCTCGACCGGCATGCAGAAGCGGCTTGCGCTGGCGGCGGCTCTCGTCCACTCGCCACAGTTGCTGGTGCTGGATGAGCCATTCGAATCGCTGGATCCTCTGATCGTGCGGAAGATCAAACAGCTTCTTGTGCAGTACGTTCACGAAGGCGGTTCGGTACTCCTCAGCTCTCATCTGATCGATGCCGTGGATGAGATTTGCGACCGCGTAGTGATCCTGGACCGTGGTCGGATCGTCGTGGACGACACGACAGCAGAGGCAAAAAGACGTGTGGAAGGACAGTTGGGTCCAGCAACGCTTGAGGAACTCTACGCGGCCGTGGTCGAAGGGCGGATGGACACAACACTGGAGTGGCTGTCGCAGCGCGAGCGCCTGTGAGCCGCGCTAGTAGAACGATTTCGAAGTGATAATGCAATTTTGGACCTGCCCCCGCTTTCGTGCACGGTTTCCGGTTGGGGATCTGTTCTGATTTTGTGATCCCCATCAGTACTGTCCGGTTATAAGTCGAAGAGCAGCAACTGGTTAAGAAGCTGGCCTTCGTCGGCCGAGCCGGAGTTTTGCGAAAGTGCTTGTTCCAGCTGGGTTTTCTCGAAAAGCGTGACGC
>JACDHR010000239.1 GCA_013820915.1 Gemmatimonadota bacterium | reverse complement strand
ACAGCATCATCGTCTTCCTGATCGTCGCCTTCGCCGTCTTCCTGCTGGTGCGTGGCTACAACCGGCTGCGCGAGGCGCAGGAGTCGGTGCCCGCAGCCCCGACTGACAAGGAGTGCCCCTTCTGCCGCTTCACCATCCCGCTCGGCGCCACCCGCTGCGCCCACTGCACCTCGGAGCTGCCGGCGGCGGGGCCGGCGTGAGGCACGGCGGCGGCAACGGACCGGCGGCATCGAGTATTGCTGTAATCCACCATGGAGTTCGGCGGGATTCCATCCCGTATCAGAGTTGCCAGGCGGAGGCGATCCGCAGGAGGAGGGGTTCGCTCTCCTCAGGATCCGGCAGGAGCGGGATCGGCCATCCTACTCGGCAGCAAGTTCGTAGGCGTGCAGGATGCGTCGCGCGATTGCGCGAGACGAAGATCGGCAACGTGCCTCCTGTGGCACTCGCCCTGTCCGTCCGTCCATTTGGATCGTATATTGTTCCACATGGTTTCCCCGGATCTGGAGGACTTGTCATGGTTGACGCGGGAAAGGTGGCTGAGAAACTCGGCGGAAAGCGGCTCCTCGGCTCCGACATCCACACCACCAGCGAGCTGCGTGTTGCCGTCGAGGAAGGGTTACCGGTGGAGTCGCTCGACTTCGTTGTGCATGAGCTGGCTGAGAATACGACGATTGCCGTTGAGCTGAAGCACCGGATCGTCCCCAAGACGACGCTGCAGCGGCGCAAGCGCCTCAGCATGGAAGAGAGCCAGCGATTGGAGCGCCTGGCGCGGATCACCGCGCTCGCCGAAGAAGTCTGGGCTGACAAGGATCTCGCGCACGAGTTCCTCACCAGTCCGCAGCCCCAGCTGGAGGGCGAGAGGCCAATCGATCTGGCGCGTAGCGAGCTGGGTGCGCGAGAGGTAGAGGCGCTCCTCATGAAGATCGAGTACGCGCTCCCCGTGTAGGGATGCTCGCCTGGCGCGTGTGCAAGGCCAGGTATCCTGCATACGATGGAACCGGCGCCATGCTGTGGGGTGCGCGTTGGAACTCTCCCGGGCATCCCATCATCTATGCGACTGACTCCTTTGCCGGTGCGATCCTCGAACTCCTCGCGCACTCCGCCCGCCCCCGGACCCTGCCGAGGGAGCCGCATCACGGAATCGAGATCGAGATTCCGGACGACCTCATCGAGGTCGTAGACCCTGCTGCGGTTCCCGGCTGGGAGGGGAAAGCATCCCGCTCCGCCCGCGCCTTCGGCGATGCCTGGCTGGCAGAGCAGCGTTCGGCCGTGCTGCTTGTTCCTGCCCTGCCGTGCCGTCCCGTGGGGCGCAACGTGCTCATCAACCCCGCGCACCCGGACGCGGAGCGGATTTCACCCGGTCCGCCGTTCCCCGTCCCCTGGGACGAGCGCCTCTTCTAAAGGGTACTGGCAGTCGGGTTTCCGCGCCTTGTGCGCCCCTTGCAGGTGTGCGCCCCAAGATCACATCTTCGCTGAACCTTGGAAATCACTAACGCGAAATTCACGGTCGACACGATCGTCGGGGGGGTTTGTCAACTGCCGGCTCACTCTCTGCCGAGATCGGAGTTTCGCAATTCGAAATGTCGCTTCCGCAGCCGATTGGTAGGCAACGTGAGGTCTTGTACTACCCGGATCAAGGGCACACCGTTGTGCTCGGCACCGCGGGTAGCGGGAAGACCACGCTTGCAATTCTTCGTGCCCGATATCTATCGACGGATGCACTGAACCGCGGGCGGACAATGCTCGTGACGTTCAACCGCATGCTAGCTACCTACCTCCGGACGGTTGACCGAGAGGCAGTGCGTGGTGTAGAGGTACGGAATTACCACGATTTTGCTCGCGGCTTCCTCGGGGCGCGTGCCCGTCTGCCCCCGTCGGGAGGTATTGCAAGGCCAGACCTGCGATTGCGGCTTATCGGGCAGGCACTGGAGATCACGCGCACACGATACCCCAACGCGCGCATTTTCCAGCATTCACCTGAGGCGCATGCAGAGGAACTCGCCTGGATCCAGCGGATGGGGATCGCATCTGCCGGAGCATACGCCGGGGCCGAGCGTATCCACAGAGGAGGCTTCCGCGTCGCTGGAAGAGATCGAGGGTACATATGGGAAATCTATGAGGAGTACCTACGGCTTCGGGAGAGATGGGGAGTGCTATACGACTGGGAGGACATCGCCGCCGCGGTGCTAGAGGCGTTTTCGCGCGACAATACACCGAGGCGATACCGGCATATCGTGATCGACGAAGGCCAGGATTTCTCCCCTGTCATGTTGCGGAGTCTTGCGGCAGCGGTTCCCCGCGAAGGGAGCGTCACTTTCTTCGGGGATATGGCCCAACAGATCTACGGAAGCCGCATTTCATGGCGGGATGCTGGGCTCCATGTGCCGCGAGGAGTGGTGGAGTTCAGGGAAAATTACCGTAACACGAAGCAAATCGCCGACTTCGCTCTTGCCCTCGCATCCGGGCCGTACTTCACTGGTGTGCCCGATATGGTTGCTCCGAGTGCGCCGAGAGCGGCAGGTATTCCCCCCACGCTGGTACGGTGTTCCAATCAGGCGGCCGAGATCCGCTTCGTCGTCTCTCAGGCTGCTGCGCTCGGCCGCACGCGGAGCGTGGGCATTCTGTTGCGGGATCGATCCCGGGAAAAGGTGTACCTCGAGCGCTTGGCTGGTCAGGGGGTCAAGGTACAACGTCTCCATCGAAATACTCTGAGTTGGCACAATGCGCCGGGCGTGTGGGTAGGTACGTACTATTCAGGCAAGGGGCTCGAATTCGATGCTGTGCTATTGCCCCACGTCGAAGCCAGCACGATCCCAGATCCGGAGCGTGTCGTTGCTCTTGGGGATGAAAGGTTAGCGTTCGCAGAGGAGGCACGGCTGCTGTACGTTGCGATTACAAGAGCGCGTGCGAGTCTAGTGTTGACCTACCATGGCGAACTTACACCGCTCCTGCGGGAGATCGATCCCGCCCTGTACCGCCACGAGGTAGTATGATGATCGATGTGAGGGTTCAGCAGGCCTGCATAGCTCGTGGTATCACACGTGTCTGCCACTTCACCCAGGCACGGAACCTTCCGGCGATCCTTACGGATCCGCGCGGGATCCGCTCTGCCGCAGACTTAGCTGCGGATGCTCCCGATGTACTTAACCGGAACGATCCTCTGCGGTTGGATGGAAAACCGGCCCACATCTGCTGCTCTATTGAGTACCCAAATACTTGGAACTTTCGGCAGTTTCGAGACCGTGAGCGCTTCTTCCAGGACTGGGTAGTCCTTGTCGTAGACCCGAGTGTCCTCTGGCATACATCGACCTACTTTTCTTCATGCAATGCAGCAGCTGCGACCGCGCAGCACGTCCAAGGAGTTGCTGGGTTCGAGACTCTTTTCGCGCCGGCCGTGCGTGGTTCCCGCGGTCGTACCTTCGAGCGCACTCCGGAGATGCCTGCATGCTGCCCCACGAATGACCAAGCCGAGGGGCTAGTGGAAGGCAACATCGCTAGAAGCCTGATCCGCGCGATCGCTGTTGCTACCGATACCCAGGCAGAACAGGAACGTGCAAGACTTAGACTTGTACCTGGTGTGCCGGAGTTGACGTGGATCGTAGCACCATCCTTCTTTACAGGGGACTGGAGCCGCTTGATCCGAAAAGGTCTCCGTCCTCCGGAACGGGTTTTCACCGGGTCCCTCTGACCGCCACCGATTCTGCCCAATGGATGCGTCCTCGCTGCAACTGTCACCAAATCGAATAGGAGGCGCGCTGATCGCTTCCGCTATCGGCGATGCGCTCGGCTGGCCCAATGAGCACAATAACCAGCGCGTCGGGCGTGCTAAGGGCGAGGAGCGAATCCCCTCGCACGGCGGGTTCGAGACGTGGTCACGCTGGATCGGAGGCCGTTTCTATGCAACCGAGGAACCCGTCCGTGCAGGCGAGTATAGCGACGATACGCAACTTCTGATTGCAACGGCACGCTCCCTTCTAACTGCCGGAGAACGTTGGTTTGACCCGTTCACCCAGAGTGAGCTGCCGGCGTGGCTTAGCTATGAGCGGGGTGGGGGGCGCGCGACCAAGCGAGCAGCACAGTCATGGCTTAAGGGAACTGCGCCATGGGAGGAGCGCAATGAAAGCTCTGTCCGCCGGTATTTCGAGGCAGGCGGTAATGGGGCGGCGATGCGGATACTTCCGCACATTATTGTGCGCGCTGGGAGCTTGGAAAACATTCGAAGGGATGTGCTGTGGAATGGGATTGCCACACATGGTCATCCACGTGCACTCGTAGGTGCACTGGTCTACGCAGCGGCGCTCCACGCAGCCCTGTTGAAGACAGGACACTGGCAACTTGGTGAGTTGATCGAGTATGTGCAGGACCTTGGTGAGATATGGCGAAGAATCCCGACGGATTCAGAGCTGCCATCGCATTGGCTGAGTACGTCCTACAAGCCATCTTCTAGCTACGTTGAAAGCTGGACGCAGACGGTACACGAAGTGGAAGAGGCGATCAAGCTTGTTCAGGATGGCCTAGATCGAGGCGCTATTGCAATCGACGAAGATGTGCTCAGCCAGCTCGGCGCCCTCAACTCGGAACGATCCGGTGCAGGTACAGTCACGGCGATTGCAGCTCTTTTCCTCGCCTCACGGTATGCGGCAGATCCTGCTACTGGAGTGCGGACTGCCGCCTACACCAAGGGAGCCGACACGGATACTTTAGCCTCAATGACGGCGGGATTATTGGGTGCGATGCTGTCGGACGAATGGATTCCATCAGAATGGCACAGCGTTCAGGATATGAGTTTCTTGCAGTCGCTCGCGTCTTCCTTGGCCGCTCTGGAAGAGGCTGAGCTTTCCATACACCTCCTTTCGTACTCCCTTCACCCATGGACTGAGGCTGATGCGAAGCGTCTCCGCGATCGTCTCCAAAGCAACCAGCGCTCCCGATTGGAGCTTGGCCCGCTTGGAAATGTCAAGCCTGTTGAGTCCGGAGTACTGCATTCGCGCGTCAAGAAGGTGACCTCTCGGCGCTGGTGCCTCCGGTCCGAGGATGGTCAGACTGTGTACGTTACCGCCCACTCCAGAGAGACCTCATCACAACTTCAGCCCACGCCGACTGTCCCTTCCAGGGAGCCACGTGATGGTCCCGTGAGGCTAGACCGGATGTTCGCAGAAGTTTCAGCTCTTGCCGACGATATTGGGCCTTCGCTCTCGGCCGCCGATCTGCTCCGCGTACTACTTGTAGTAATGGAGAGGATCCGAGACACGGCAGGACCATCGGGTAATCCGGCTCAGTTACCGGCAAAGCCCGATCTGCGGGCGTGGCTGCACGATGCCGTTGCATCGCGTCGGCTCCCGCCACTTTCAGATGAGGCACTGCTGTCCATTGCCCGTGTTGCATGGCGCATCATGTACGGAGGTCATGTGCGCCCACCCCAGAACGGAACGGATTCATGAAGGTATCTGATCTCGCTGTTTATCGAAGTAGCGAATCTCCTGTCTCCCAGGCTGAAAGTGTAGAGACTACGATGTCACCGCGCCTCCTCGCCTCGCGAATCAGGCTCCCACACCTCCCCGGTCGGCGCGACGATGTCTCCGTGAATCCTCCACGTCCCCTGCAGAAAGCCAAAGATTCCCGGATCCTGCTCGGCCTCATCCACCGGACATAGCCTCGCCACGGGCCTGCTGTAGCGGGTGACGACCACCTCCTCGCGGCCCTGGCTGACCCGGTCGAGATAGGTGTGCCAGGATTTCTTCACCTCGCTCGCCGGCACAGTCGTGCTCCTTTTCCGCATAGATCCCTCCGTATTTTGTGCTCCTCAACATCAATAGCTTGGTTCACTGCGTCAACAGATGCGTTGGGGAGATCATGATCCTCGTCAAGCTAGACCGTGCTCCGCAGGTCACTGGAACCTCGGATGGCAAGCGTCCCAATGCCGGCTTGCTTGTTCCTCAAGCAAGCTACACGTACGTTCCACGGGTACTGCGCCTGAACATCGGCAGAACACAGGTGACGGACGAGCACTCTCTCGGCTTCGACTCACGGCTACTTCGGTGACGATGCAGGACTCCCCCGCCCCGCAGATCACCTACCGCCACGGGCTGGCCATCCTGCGGCACGTGCGCGAGGGGGAGGCGCCGGCGTGGATGAGCTACGATGGGCGCGTGGATGCGCTGGTGGCGCCGGGGCACCGCCTGC
>JACDHR010000238.1 GCA_013820915.1 Gemmatimonadota bacterium | reverse complement strand
TCTCGGACACCTGGGCATGCTTGAACAGGCACAAGTTCGAGGCGGAGAGCTGCTGTGGACCGACAAAACCCCTGATCAATCCGGCCAACTACTGACCCGTGCAGGATCCGGGTTGAAGCGAGCGCCTTCGACACGCTTCGTCGCCAACATGGAGTTGGCGGCGAAGATTGGCGCCGGTTCCGGACACAGGTCGAGGAGAGGATGGCGATCTTTCAGTTCATCGAGGGATGGTACAACCCGCACCGCCGGCACTCGTCGCTGGATTATGAGTCTCCCATGAGCCATGAGAGGAAGCACTGCCGCGCGGGGTGAGATCACTCGCCTGAAGTTCGCGGCGCGGCCGAGTTTTCCACACGCTGCTGCGGGGAGCTGTACCAAGGTGCTCTCCTCTTGAGCGCACGGAAAACTCACCACCATCTTCACAAGCGTTCACCTGTCCACTGAATCCGGTAAGTCCAGTTGGCGCGCAGGTACTGCGGAAGCACGCGGCCGCACTTCCGCGTTGCCCCTGATCCTTGCCGAGCGGGGTCGCACGCTGTACCATCGACATACCTCCACGTCCTACCACGGCGGCTGTTCGCAGTGCCGACCGAAGCTAAGCCACTACACTTGAACCGGAAAGAAATGATGCCAGAACTGACGTCACGCGCGGCATTCGTCTCGACGGCGGCGCTGCTGCTGCTCTTCGCCGGCACCTCCGGCGTAGAGGCGCAGGGGCCGGCCCGGACCGTCGAAATGGATTCGGCCCGTGCGGCAGCGCTCTACGTGAGCAACCGGCATGAGGACCACCCCGTTGCGAACTACGAGGCTGCCATTACCGCCAAAGCGCGGACAGACAGCATTTTCGCCGCGCGGAGCCGCGGCGTGCTGGACTACCGGAAGGTAACCTACCGTAGCAGCGTGGGGGATATGGATATCCCGGCCTACGTGTATCAGCCGCTGGAGAAGCGAGGCTCGCGTGGCCATCCCGCTCTGATCTGGGTACACGGCGGCGTGCACGGCAACTGGACGGCCACCTACTGGCCGTTCATCCGCGAGGCGGTCGAGCGCGGCTACGTGGTGATCGCCCCCGAGTACCGCGGCAGCACAGGGTACGGCGCGGAGCACCACAACGCCATCGATTACGGTGGCTACGAGGTCGACGACAACATCACGGCACACGACTGGATGACGCGCAACCTGCCGCACGTGGACCCGGAGCGTGTCGCCATCATGGGGTGGAGCCACGGCGGTTACATCGCGCTTCTTTCCGTCTTTCGTGACGAGCATCCGTTCGTGGCGGCCGTGGCCAACGTGCCGGTGACCAACCTGATCTTCCGTCTGTCGTACAAGGGACCCGGCTACCAGCGCAGCTTCGCGACGCAGGCTCGGATCGGCGGCCTGCCCTTCGAACGGCGCGAGATCTATGTCGAGCGCTCGCCCTACTATCACGTGCACGAGCTGGAGGTGCCTTTGCTGGTGCACGTCGCGACCAACGATCTGGACGTGAACTTCGAGGAGGCCTCCATGCTGATCTGGTCGCTGCGGGCGCAGAAACCGGATCTGGCGGAAACAAAGATCTACGAGGACCCGGCCCCATGGGGCCGCTCCGGCGGCCATGCGTTCAGCCGGCGAGTCGATGAAGAAACGCTCGAGCGAGTGGACTCCCCCGCGCAGATCGATTCGTGGAACCGGACGTGGACGTTCCTCGAAGAGCATCTCCGCCCGTACGAGGACAGGTCCCAGCCCGCGGCTCCGGACCAGCCGTAGATTCTGGCCACGGAGCGTAGAGGCGGATCGGGTGCGCGCCTGCCCGCTCTCCTCCTCGGGCAGCGCGACGACGGACTCCTGGATTCCGGGAGCACATCGACGGGCTTCGGGGCGAGATCGAGATCGGTGAGATCCAGCCGCTCGGGGGAGCACTGGGGGACAATGGATCTCGGCTTTGAGGGAGAGTGAGCTGGCTGCTCGATGTAGATTGACGCACACGTGGCGCCAGCATCACCCCCCTGCTGCCTCTAACACGCTCGCGTGCAGGGCCGCACTGACAAGGAAGCCCGCCCGGATCATGAGCGCATCGAGCACCGGCCGTACTGCCGGCAAATGACCACCAGCTGCGACGAGGCTGGAGTCCCACTCACCCGGGCTCGGGTGAGCATCAGCGCCGTAGGGGCGGACCTGGCACGATCGGTTACATACGTCCGGGTGCTGCGCGTCTGGTCTTCCATGTCGTGTATGCGTTCGGATTCTGCTTCGTGTACCGCGTTCGCGGCGGGACGCGGAGCGATCGTTTAGGCACCCTAAGAGACCTACGGACCCGTTCACGCGAAAATTTCAAGCGTCACAACTCGCGCACGCCGGCACGGATGATGAAGGGGAGTGGAACCCATGGAACGCACATCCGACCACAGTTTATTTCCGCTCGTGCGCGAGCCGGCGTCGCGCTGGGAGAGGACCGGGCTGACGCCCGCGCAGGAGCGGCACTTCGATGCCGCGCTCGCGCTACTCGTGCTGATCTTCGCGTGCGGCTGGATCTACGCGATCGCACTGGCTGCCGTGCACGGGGAGCGTATGCAGATGGCGGCGAGGATCACCACGAACCCGTTCTCGACCACCGCTCCACCGGAGGCCGCGTTCGCGCTGGACGCGATCATGCGAGAACTCCTTCCCGTGCGCGGCGCGAGCGGTGCGGTTCGCGTGGTCGTCCAGGAACCGGGTCAGGCGCCGGTGCTCAGCGAACCGCTGCCGCAGGGCGCGGGGATCGAGTTCACGCCAGCACCCGGAACGCCGCAGGACACCGCCACTCTCGCGGGCGCCCCTCCGGGGCGGGCGGGGATCTGGAATATCGCGATCCGCTTGCGCGGCGCCGTGCGCCAGGTGCCGGACCTGAGCGTCATCACCATGGTGCCGCTCACGGAGGCGCGTGCGGGACGGATCCGCGGATACCGAATCGGGGAGTGGCCGCGCCACGGCGGGCTTGCGGAGGAGCGCGCCGCCGCCTACGCGCAACCGCGCGGGATGATCGAGGTGACACCGGAGAGTATGAACCTGCAGGTCTCCGATCACTTCCGGCTCCGCGATTTCCTGACGAAGGGGCAGGAGAATGTCTGGCCGAAGTACGTCCTGATGTCACCCCGGCTGCTCGATAAGCTGGAGCTCACCATCCAGGAGTTGGAGCGGATGGGCCATCCCGTGGAGAACGTGGGGGTGATCAGCGGCTTCCGTCACCCTTTCTACAACATGCACGGCGGTAGCACGGCGGGGCGCGGCGCGCTATCGCGCCACATGTACGGCGACGCGATGGATTTCTACATCGACAACGAGCGCAACGGCCGGATGGACGATCTCAATGGCGACGGCCGCGTCGATGTGGCCGATGCGCGCATCATCGCGGAGGCCGCCGAGCGGGTGGAGCGTCAGTACCCGCACCTGATCGGCGGGATCGGGATCTACCGCCCGGTGGCGGGCTCGCACTCCGGCTTCGTACACCTGGACACCCGGGGGTGGAGGGCGCGTTGGTAAAGCGGTCGGTCGTGCGGAAGTAACGGATCGGAAGGGGGGAGCGCATAGGGACGACTTCCATACTGCGACAAGGAGCGGAGCGTGGCCAGAGCAGAGGATACAGAGATTCACGTCGAGCGCGAGGAGCACGTGCAGGATGCCGGCAGCGAGCGGCGAGAGCGTGCACCCGCCCCCGCGCCGGTGATGGATGTACGTGAGGAGGATCTGGAGCCGCACGCGGGGCTGCGATACATCGCCCGGCTGTTCAAGGTAATGGCGATCCTGCTCATCCTGCTCCTGATCGCCGAACTCATCATCGGCGTGGTCACCGAGGGCAGCACAGCGATCCCCACGCTGCTCGTAGAGGCAACGCGGCTGGTCGTGTTCGCCGGGCTGCTCTGGGGGTTGGCGGACATGGCGCTGATGCTGATCGAATCCAACCACGACCTGCGCGCCACGCGGATTCTGGTGGGTCGGCTGAACGGCAAGGTAGCGCAGCTCACGGCGCGGGTGGAAAGCACCACGGGAAGCTCCGCGGCGCCGCCACACGCGCACCGGCCGTTGGACTCCGGCCACCTTCCCGAGCGGTAGCCCGGCTTCGCCGATCCGGACGAACGGACGGCGTACGCCGGAATCAACCAACTTTTCGAGGAGCCACCCATGCAACGCAACGCTGACATCGCTTCAAGCCGGAACCACGCATCTTCGGAACCCGTCGCACCGGGGGTCGAGTACCTGACGACCGTCTTCGTGAACCTGTATCTGGTGGGTGCGCCGGATGGGCCCTGGATACTCCTAGACACCGGACTGCCGAAGACGGACGCGCTCACCCTTCGCGTGGTCGAGAAGCGCTACGGAACGGGGGCGCGGCCGGAAGCCATCATCCTGACGCACGGTCATTTCGACCACGCAGGCTCGGCGGGCGCGCTGGCGGACGAGTGGAACGTGCCCATCTATGCGCACCCGCTGGAACTGCCCTATCTCACCGGCCGCTCGGACTACCCGCCACAGGACCCGACAATGGGCGGAGCGATCGCTTTTCTCTCGCGCTTTTTCCCCCACACCGGGTATGATTTCGGGACGCGGGTTCGGCCGCTGCCGGAAGACGGCAGTGTGCCGGGGATGCCTGACTGGAGGTGGATTCACACCCCCGGCCACACGCCCGGTCATGTATCTCTCTTCCGCGAAGCCGACCGCACGCTGCTCGCGGGGGATGCGTTCACCACCATGGACCTGGACTCCTGGCTCGCGAACGTCACCGAGGAGCGGGAGATCCATCAACCACCGGCGCCGTTCACTTCTGATTGGGACGTGGCTCGCCGCTCAGTCGAGCGCCTGGCGGATCTGGAGCCGGCCACCGTCGCCGCGGGGCATGGCATCCCAATGGCGGGTCCGCGCGGGGCCGCGAGGCTGCGTCGTTTCGCCGAGCACTTCAACCCGCCGCAACGTGGTCGTTACGTCGGCCAGCCCGCGCGCGCCGACGAGGGCGGCGTCACCTACCTACCGCCTCCCGTGCCCGACCCGCTCCCCCGCCGGGCCGCCGTAGCGGCGACGGCAGCCGCGGCGACCATCATCTTCCTGCGGGGAGACCGCGGCGCTGGAAGCCCGCGAGCCGCGACAGCGCCGTATCGACCAGACGGTCGGCGTCGCTCGCGCTCAGCGCATGCCCGTTGACGATCATCGAGAAGATGAGGCGTTCACCGTTCGCGGTGGTGACGTAGCCGGACAGCGCCCGCACGCTGGAGAGCGTCCCGGTTTTCCCGTGGACGTTGCCCTCGGCGGGGGTGTCGCGCATGCGGGCGCGCAGGGTGCCGTCCACGCCGGCGATCGGCAGGGAGGCGTACCACGTCTCCCAGTTCGGGCTGCGCGTCATGTGCTCCAGCAGCTCCATCAGCAGATCGGGGGACACGTAGTTGTAGCGTGAAAGACCGGAGCCGTCCGCCATCAGGAGCTGCCGCTCCGTGGTCATTCCCCAGCCGCGGAACAGGCTGTCCACCACCTGCGCGCCCGCCGCGGCGCTGCCCGTCCCGCGCAGCTCGCGGCCGAGTGTTTTAAGCAGCATCTCCGCCATCTGGTTCTGGCTCGGCTTCATGAAGGCCGGGATGATCTCACGCATCGGGGCGGAGTGATGCACGAAGAGCGGGGCAATGCGGCCGAGCGCCAGCCCTTCCTCGTCCCGATCGCCAGGAAGCACGGCCGGACCCTCCACCTGGATCCCCGCTTCCCGAAGTGTTTCCCGCAGCGCCGTAACGAAGAAGCGGGTTGGCTCGCGCACCGCGACGTCGCGTTCCACGGCGACCGTGTTGCTCGGGATCTCGCCGCTCACCAGAAGCGTGCCCGCCGCGTCACTGTGGGTGTAGCGGAGCCGCGGGGGGCGACCGGGCTCGACCGTGCGCGTTTCGTTGACGATGCGGACGTGCCCCGTCGGCGGGTTCAGCGAGATGATCCCCGGCTCTCCCGCCTGACGACCCGGAAACACCTGCACCCGGATCGCACCCTCGTTGTACTGCAGCCCGGCAACCGGCGCGGAGTAGTACGCCTCCAGGTCGTCCCACGCCCAGCCGCGGCCGTAGGGTACGCCGTCGAAGTATTCGTCCACTCCCACAATCGCGCCGGCCACGCGCGTCACGCCGTGCGCCCGAAGCGAATCCGCCCAGGCGCGGAAGACGGTGCGCGCCTCGCCGTCGCCAAAGCGCTCGGAGATCGAG
>JACDHR010000237.1 GCA_013820915.1 Gemmatimonadota bacterium | reverse complement strand
GGTAAGGGCAACCTGTTCGTCATCTTCGGCGAGCCGGACATCGACATCCTCCCCGAGGCGGACGGCCGCGTGCGCGTCAAGGTCAACGGCGTGGACGTCTTCCACCCCAACACCGGCGAGGTACGCAGCGACGGCCCCGACGGCATTGCCTGCTGGTTCATCGACACCGATTATAACGAGGAGAGCTTCTTCGTGCGGCACGCCTACTTCCTGGGCGCCAACGACCCCTACACCGCCCTGAAGACGACGCTGAGGGCCGAGATCGACGCCGAAGCGTGGGCGACGCTGAACAGCGACACCTCGCGCGCCTTCCCGAAGCCGAAGAGCGGACGGATCGCGGTGAAGGTGATCAACCACCTGGGGGATGAGGTGATGAAGGTGTTTCGGGTATGAGCGGCGACTCGCGCAAGACTGGGCAAGCGTCCCGGTTATTCCATGGCACGCCCCTGTCTTACATGGAGGAAGCACAATGCCGCTGATCGAAGGGTTTCGGGTACAGAACTATCGCGCCTTGAGAGACGTAACGCTGGGCAAGCTCTCCGCCCAGCAGCAAAGCGATCCACTTACCCCGTTCACCGTGGTAATCGGCAAGAATGGTGTCGGCAAGAGCACATTGTTCGATGCTTTCGGATTCGTTGCCGATTGCCTGTCGCAAGACGTTGAAACCGCTTGTGACTTAAAACAGCGCGGGGGATTTGAACGGCTGCGCTCGCTTGGGACTACGGAATCGATTCGCTTCGAGATCTACTACCGCGAAGCGCCTCAAGAGCGCCCGATCACCTATGAACTGGCCATTTCGCAGGATGGGTTTGGACGGCCATTTGTCGAATCGGAAGTGCTCAAACAACGGCGCAAAAACCAGAAACGCGGGCGCCCATTTCCGTTCTTAAGCCTTCAGCATGGCAAAGGAATGGTGTGGGCAGGCGAGGAGGCGGTGGAAGGGGAGAGCCACAGCGAGGAAGACCGGGTCAAGGAGTCGGTCGAACTGACCGACCTGCGCCAATTGGGCATCGCTACGCTGGGTACCTTGAAGGAGCACCCGCGCATCAAACGTTTTCGCGATTTCCTAAAAGGCTGGTACCTTTCCTATTTCCACCCGGACGCGGCTCGCGGGCTACCCTCAGCCGGGCCCCAAAAACACCTCAATGTACATGGCGACAATATCGGCAACGTCGTCCAGTTCATGGAGCGGGAGCACCCGGAGCGATTCCAGTCGATCCTGAAACGCATTGCCGCGAAGATTCCGGGCGTGACAAGCATCGACACGAAAGTGACCGACGACAAGCGCGTGCTGCTGCGTTTCAACGACGGGGCTTTTGGCGATCCTTTTTTCGCGCAGCAGATGTCGGACGGCACCTTGAAGGCCTTTGCCTATTTGCTTCTGCTGGAGGACCCGGAGCCGCCTCCGTTTATTTGCATTGAGGAACCAGAAAATGGGCTTTATCACAAGCTATTGGAGACGTTGGCCCGAGAGTTTCGCTCCCACGCCACGGGGAAGAGGAACGCGTCACAGATCTTCGTCACCACGCACCAACCATATTTCGTGGATGCCTTGTCTCCGCAAGAGGTGTGGATTTTGGAGAAGGGCGACGATGGCTACTCGGTCGTGCGCCGTGCGTCCGACCTCGAAGATGTGAAGAACCTGGTTGCAGAGGGCTTGCCTTTAGGCGGCCTCTGGTACAGCGATTACCTCGATGCAAGGTAAGCATGCACATCGAGGTACTGGTGGAAGACAGTTCGGGCGAGAAGTTGCTGGGAATTCTTTTGCCACAATTCTTGGGCGCGTACGCTGAACCGCACACTTGGCGGCTCCGTTCGTACAAAGGAATCGGTCGCATTCCCCCGGGACTAAAAACAACAGCCGATCCAGCGAAGCGAATTTTGCTGGAGCAATTGCCGAAGCTGCTGCGCGGATACGGGAAAACTCCCGGAATCGATGCCGTGGCGATCGTGCTGGATAGTGATAGTCGGGACTGCGTGACCTTTCTGCAAGAACTGAAAGCACTCGCCGAGTCATGCGATCCCCGGCCGCATGCCATGTTTCGCCTTGCAATTGAAGAAATGGAAGCTTGGTACTTCGGCGACCGCCATGCGCTGACTACAGCCTACCCGCGTGCCCGGGCGCAAATTCTAGACGGCTATGTCCAAGACAAAGTCTGTGGCACATGGGAACGTCTGGCCGATGCCGTGCACAAGGGAGGCTCTGCGGCGGTCAAGAAAGCCGGCTGGCCGGCGGCTGGGGACGTCAAACACGAGTGGGCTCAACGAATTGGGCCGCTCATGGATGTAGAACGCAACCTGTCGCCAAGCTTTGGCAAGCTGCGAGATGGCTTTCGCCGCTTGATCGCGGAGGCCGGCACGACATGACCGGCGACCGTACCGTCGAAACCGTCGCTGACAAGCTCGTCGAATCCAACGGCGAAGTGCGGAAATCCGAAGCGATCTTCGCCAACATTCCTGTGTCGAACAACAGTGTCCCGTGTCTGCGATCCCATATTCTTGGATGCCGCGAAGAGCAGTCCAGGCGGTGCAACCGTTCCATCGGCGCCCGAATGAATAGAGATCCTGGCCCATGCTGAGATCCGAGCTGCTGGAGCTGATCGCCAACGGCGAAAACTCGCACCTCGAGTTCAAGCGCGACGACGTTCGCCCGGAACAACTCGCGAAAGAAGTCGTCGCGCTGGTCAACCATCGTGGCGGTCACATTCTGCTGGGTGTGGACGACGATGGCACCATCGTCGGCTTGCAGCGGGACGATGCCGAGCGGTGGGTGATGGACACCGTGTTCGCCCGCTACGTCCGCCCCTGGATCCTCCCCTCCTACCAGGAAGTGGACTTCGGCGACGGCAGGCGCGTGGGAGTGGTGAGGGTAACCCAGGGGCCCGCGAAGCCATACGTGGTACGGCACCAGGACCGGGAAGAGATGTACATCCGGCTGGGAAGCACCTCGCGCCGCGCCACGCGAGAGCAGCAGGCCCGGCTGTTCGCGTCGGGCGGACTGCTGCATACCGAGAGCCTCCCCGTCTCCGGGAGCGGACTGGAGGACCTGTCGCGCGCGCGTCTGGAAAACTACCTCAGCCGCTTGCTGCTCGACCACCGGCTCCCCGAAGGCGACGATGGCTGGGAAGAGCGCCTCTGCGGGCTTGGCTTCATGACCCGGGTGGAAGGAATGCGGCCCGCCTGCTCCATTGCCGGGCTGGTCGTGTTCGGGCTCCGGCCGCGCCGGCTGCTCCGGCAGGCGGGGATCCGGTGGATGGCATTCGCCGGCACCGACAAGTCCTACGACGCGCTCGACGACTTCACGTTGGATGCGCCGCTGGTGGCGCTATGGAGCGGGCAGCCGGGTTCCAGCGATCTGCTGGAACCAGGGTTGTTCGAGCTGTTCATGGACCGGGTTCGTCCTTTCATCAGCCAAGAGCCGGGCACTGCCAACGAGGGATTGCGGCGGGATCGCATCTGGCACTATCCCATCGAAGCGTTGCGGGAGGCGGTGGTCAACGCGCTCGCGCATCGCGATTGGACGCGCGCCAACGAAGTGGAGGTCGTGCGCTATGCCGACCGCCTGGAGGTGACGAGCCCCGGCGCGCTGCAGAACGCCATGACGGTGGAAAAGATGGTGGCCGGCCAACGCTCCGCGCGCAATTCGATCATCGTGGACATCCTGCGCGACTATGGCTACGTGGATGCGCGGGGGATGGGCGTGCGGCGCAAGATCATCCCGCTCATCCGCGAGGCGAGCGGAGTCGAGCCCCGCTTCGCGGCTACGGAAGACCACCTGACCGTGGTGCTTCCTCGCGGGCGCAAGACGGGGGCGTAGGGCGCCCGAATGGAATTCCGCATCGCCGACACCTTCACCGATAGCCTGGCCCGACTCACCGGCGAAGAGCAGAAGGCGGTCAAGACCACCGCCTTCGATCTGCAGTTGGACCCCACCAGCCCGGGGATGCAGTTCCACAGGCTGGACCGGGCGAAGGACAAGCGCTTCTGGTCGGTCCGGGTGAGCCGCGACATCCGGCTGATCGTGCATCGCACGGCGGGCAGTCTGCTGCTCTGCTACGTGGATCACCACGACGACGCCTACGCATGGGCGGAGCGGCGCAAGCTGGAGGCGCACCCCACCACAGGTGCCGCACAGCTCGTGGAGATCCGTGAGACGGTGATGGAGATCGCGGTCCCCAGGTACGTGGAGGTGGAGCGACCCGCGCCGCCGAAGCCGCCGCTGTTCTCACACGTGCCGGAGACGGACCTGCTCGGCTACGGCGTGCCGCCCGAATGGGTGGACGAGGTGAAGGCAGCCACGGAAGACACCGTGCTGGCGCTCGCCGATCACCTCCCGGGCGAGGCCGCCGAGGCGCTGCTCGAACTGGCCACCGGTGGCAGGCCATCCGTGCCGAAGCCAGTTCCCGCCGGCACGGACCCGTTCGCGCACCCCGATGCACAGCGGCGTTTCCGGGTGGTGAGCAACGCCGACGAGCTGGCGCGCGCGCTGGAGTATCCGTGGGACAGGTGGACCGTGTTCCTGCATCCCGCCCAGCGGGAGACGGTGGAGCGCAGCTACGGCGGCCCCGCGCGTGTCTCTGGTTCGGCGGGCACGGGGAAGACGATCGTGGCGCTTCACCGCGCCGTCTATCTCGCGCGGGCGAACGCCGATGCGCGGGTGCTGCTCACCACCTTCTCCGAGCCGCTGGCCACCGCCCTCCGCGGCAGGCTGCGGCGGCTGATTGGGAGCGAGCCGTCGCTCACCGGGCAGGTGGAGGTCCATGCGATCGACACCATCGCACGGCGCCTGTACGAGCGGGCGATCGGCCCGGCGACGATCGTCGCCCCCGAGGTCGTCCGGGATCTGCTCTCCGAAGCCTCCGCGCAGCTCGACGGCCAGAAGTTCGGCGCGCGATTCCTCACCACGGAGTGGGACGAGGTCGTCGATGCCTGGCAACTCGGCACGTGGGAGGAATATCGCGACGTCGCCCGGCTGGGCCGGAAGACCCGCTTGCCGGAGCGGCAGCGCGAGGTGCTATGGCGCGTGTTCGAGCAGGTGCGCAAGGAGCTGAACGCCCGCGGAGTCGTGACCTGGCCGGCGCTCTACACCCGGCTCGCCGCCCACCTCGGGGACGCCGGCGTCGCGCCGTTCGACTTCGTCGTCGTGGACGAGGCGCAGGACGTGAGCGTCGCCCAGCTCCGGTTCCTCGCCGCGCTCGGTGGCGAGCGGTCGGACGGCTTGTTCCTGGCCGGTGATCTCGGGCAGCGGATCTTCCAGGCACCGTTCTCCTGGAAATCTCTCGGCGTGGATGTCCGGGGGCGCTCCAGCACCCTCCGCATCAACTACCGCACGTCGCACCAGATCCGGTCCCAGGCCGACCGGCTGCTGGCGCCGGAAGTTTCCGACGTGGACGGCAACACCGAGAGCCGCCGCGCCGTGTCGGTGTTCAATGGCCCGGACCCGGTCATCCAGGTCTTCGAGACGGCGGAAGAGGAGTCGGAGGCCGTGGGTCGTTGGCTCGCGGATCGTACGAGCGAGGGAGTGGAGCCGCACGAGATCGGTGTGTTCGTGCGCTCCGTTGCGGAACTGAACCGCGCGAGAGCGGCGGTTGAGGGCGCTGGACTGTCTTACCGCGTCCTGGATGAACATCTGGAGACGCTCAGCGGCCACGCCTCTGTCGGCACCATGCATCTGGCCAAAGGCCTGGAGTTCCGCGCGGTTGTCGTGATGGCGTGCGACGACGAGGTGATCCCCTCCCAGGAGCGGATCGAGACGGTGGGCGACGAAGCAGATCTGGAGGAGGTCTACAACACCGAGCGGCACCTGCTCTACGTCGCGTGCACCCGGGCGCGGGATCACCTGCTGGTGACCAGCGTGGATCCGCCATCGGAGTTCCTCGACGACCTGCTCGCGTGACCGGAATCCTGCTGCCGTCTACGGTGTCTCGAAGTACAGTGTTGGCTCGCTCATTTCCCACGCGGATGCGCTGGAGCGGACCCTCGCCGCAGCACCGCTCGGAATACTGATCCCCCAAGGAACGCTGACCGCAATGATTGTAAACTACACGATCAGCGGGAGGTTTATCGAGGACGGGGGGCGGCGGCTGGTTCCCCGGCCCGATCAGCACGAGCCGGCAGATCTTGCCCACTCCTGCGCCGGTTATGTGGCCTCGGTTACCCGGGAATGCCATGGTCGGCTGGAGGGCGATCCACGCCCGCCCGCCGCTTCAAGAACTCGCCCGTGAAGCGCGCGAAGCGACGCGGGCTGCGGCGGTGGGGGGGG
>JACDHR010000236.1 GCA_013820915.1 Gemmatimonadota bacterium | reverse complement strand
TATGCACGGCGCCTGAAGTCGATCGACGTAGAGGAGTTGATCGCCTCCGCCGGCGCACCGGGGGTGACCGTGATCGCGCCGGCCTATAACGAGGAGACCACCTGCATCGACTCAGTGCGCTCACTGCTTACCCTGCGCTATCCCGACTACGAGATCGTGCTGGTGAACGACGGCTCCCGCGACGACACGCTCGGCTGCCTGACCGAAGCGTTCGACCTGATTCCCTCGCCGCGGTACCCGACCGCCGAAATCGATACCGCCGAGGTGCGGCAGACGTACCGGAGCCGCAGGCATCCGAACCTCTGCGTGATCGACAAAGAGAACGGCGGACGAGCGGACGCGCTTAACGCGGGGCTGAAATTCTGCCGCACGCCGCTCTTCTGCGTGATCGATGCAGACAGTCTGCTGGAGCGTGACGCATTGATGCGCGTCGTCCGCCCGTTTCTCGAAGACTCGCGAACGATCGGTGCGGGCGGCATTATTCGGATCGCCAACGGATGCACCGTTCGCGGCGGAACGGTGACGGGTGTGAACCTGCCGCGAAGCCTGTTCGCACGCTTCCAGGTGGTGGAGTATTTCCGGTCGTTCCTCGCCGGACGCATCGGGTGGAACGCGCTCGGCGCAACCTTCATCATCTCCGGCGCGTTCGGCATCTTTCGGCGGTCGGTCGTCGTGGATGCGGGCGCGTATGACCGGGATACGGTGGGCGAGGACATGGAGTTGACGATCCGCCTCCATCGTCACTGCCTCGAGCAAAAGATCCCGTACCGGATCACCTTCGTTCCGGATCCCGTTCTCTGGACGGAGGTCCCCGAGACGATGCGGGATCTCGGTCGCCAGCGCGACCGCTGGCAGCGCGGGCTGATGGAGCTGCTACACCGCCACCGCCGGATGCTGGGGAACCCGCGCTACGGAAAGATCGGGCTGCTCGCCTATCCGTATCTGTACTTCTTCGAAATGCTGGGGCCCATCATCGAGTTCCTCGGCTACTTCGCGATCGCCTTCGCGATCATAGCCGGCATCGCCTCACCGCTCTGGTTCGGCTCGTTCCTGCTCCTCGCGATCGCATTCGGCGTGGCGGTCTCCATTGCCGCGGTGGTACTCGAGGAACTCTGCTTTCGCCGTTACACGCGCTTCAGCGATCTTCTTCGTCTCTCGGCACTGGCAGTGTTCGAGAACTTCGGGTACCGGCAGATCCTCACCTATTGGCGGATGCACGGGGTGATCACCTATATACGCGGCAAGAAGGGGTGGGGCGGGAGCCTGGAGAGGAAAGGGTTCGTTCAGGAGAGCGCGCTCGCAGGGAACCGCACGCCCTTCCAAGCCACGCTGCAGGCCGCGGCGGAGAAAGAGACACTCGCCGCCGGAGGTGCGCGATGAGAAAGCTGATTCTGGTGCTCGCGCTGTTCGTGTGGACCTCTCCCGCATCGGCGGGCACGGGCGCAGAAGGGCAGGGGAGCGAAACTCTTGCGCCGGCCGTTCGCGTGATTGCGACGCCTGCGGAAGGCGATACGTTGTTGTTGCCGCCGCGGTGGCCGCGCGTGTGGAACGCGTCCGTGGAGTACGCGGGGCAGTCGGTCTCCGGGCAGCAGCCACGCTGGCATACCTATACCGCCAGCGTAGGGAGGAGGTTCTCGCGCGGAGCGCTCGCCGTGCAGGTACTCAAAACCCGGCGCTTCGAGTTCGATGACCAGGCGGTTGCAGTGGACGGGTACCTCGATCTCTGGCGGGGCAGCTACGCAAACCTGCAGCTGCAGCACGCCCCGGAGTCGGACGTTCTTCCGCGTGCGAACGCGGGCGCGGAGCTCTTCCAGGGGATCGCGGGCGGGTGGGAGGGCTCGGCAGGGTACCGGTATCAGCGCTTCCCGGCGGCCGACGTCAACCTCTACGTCCTCACGGCGGGCAGGTACACGGGGCGCTGGTACCTACGCCAGCGTAACACCATAGCCTCGACCGGCGGCGAGCGGGCGGCTTCGCATTCGCTCTCGATCCGGCGTTATCTCGACAGCGCGGATAATTACCTGGAGCTCGGCGCCGGCGCCGGGAGCGAGGTTGTCGAGATCACGAGCGTGGGCGCCGGCAATCCGGTTGTGGACCTGCGCACCGCACAATTCGCGGCAGCCCGGGTACAGCACTTTCTCTCCCCCTCGTTCGGAGGCTCGCTCGCTCTCACGGTGAACGATTATGACGGGTTGCCGACCCGGTGGGGCATGAGCGTGGGGGTTGTCACCCGTTGGTGACGAACAGGCCGAGGCCTCGTACTTGAGCGTGGATGGGGCGGCCGGTTTTCTTGTCCGGACCCGGAGCACTTGACGTGCTCCGGGTCGCGGGTCATTATGGGCGCTGGTTGAGCGCGTCCAGGTATGCCGCGGTGGCCCCATCATTGCTACAGCTGAGGTTGTGGTACCCTTAAGGTGCGGTCCGGGGGTGCGGGGTCGAGCATCGGATGTTTCGCACGGACGTACGAACCTTTGCCGTGTCTTGGGGTTACAACCGGGAGAAGACCAGTTGCGGGCTCCTTTTCCTTGCTCGCAGGTTCACTTACAAAGGGAGAGAGGATTTGATGCTACGTTACGTTCCTCGCGCGTTGATCGGGGCTGCGGCCGCGCTTTCCGTAGTGGCATGTGCCGGTGCGGGAGGTGGCGCGGCGAGCGCGCCCACAGAGGGAGGCGGTAGCCGCTACCGCATCCTGGTTCCTACATTCGAGGCACAGGGAGCACAGCCGGCCGTGGCGGAGCGAGTCGCAAACGATCTGCGCGGTATGATCTCCGGGATGGCAACGCACACGGCGGTTCCGGTGCGCGAGCTGCGCGGTGCCATGCGCCAGCACGATGTCGAGCAGCTCGACGCCGTGTCCGCTCGGCAGATCGCCCAACTGATCAACTCACAGCAGGTGCTGTGGGGCACGGTTCAGCCGGGCGGTGAAGGCTTCGTCGCCAACGTGACGTTCACGGACGTCGGCAGCGGCGACCAGATCGAGATCGAGGGCGCGACGGGCGCCAACCCGCGCCAGCTGGCGCAGTCGATCTTCCAGCAGCTCGAGTCCTCTATCCAGGGAATCGCTCTGGCGTCGTTCTGCAACGACTACCTGGCGAGCCAGCAGTTCGACCGTGCGCTCGAGAACTGCGAGCGTGCACTGGAGATCGTTCCGCAGAGCACATTGGCGCTCTACGGCATGGCGACCGCGCTGTTCCACGAGGAGCGCTTCGACGAGGCGCTCGCCACCTACGAGCGGCTCCTCACTGTAGACCCCACGCACCAGGACGCGCTGCTCGGTGCCGGCCTGACGGCCAGCCAGCTGGATCAGAGCCAGCAGGCACTCGGGTACTACAACCGATACCTGGAGCTGAACCCGGGCGACATCACGATCCGGATGAGGGTCGCGGGTGATATCGCGCAGACCGGCGACGTAGTTTCGGCTTACCGGGTGCTGGAGCCGGCGCTCGCCGAGAACACCGACAACCTGGACTTCCAGCAGTACCTGGCCCAGGTGGCGACCGCCGCCGGTCAGCGGGTGGCGGAACAGGGCGATGCGGCCGCGTCTCGTCAGTACTTCGAGACCGCACTCGGTGCGTATGACCGGGTGTTCGCTGCTCGCGGCGACGACCTGGATGCCGGTGTTCTGAGGCAGGCGATCGCGGTCAACATGGAGATGGGCCGGGAGCAGGAGGCTCTTCAGCTTGCCGAGCAGGCCACGCAGCGCTTCGCGGACGATGCAGGTGTATGGTCGCAGTACGGCAGCCTGCTCAGCCGGCTGAACCGCCACGCGGATGCTGCCCGCGCGCTGACCCGCGTGATACAGATCGATCCGCAGTTCGAGAACGCGCACATCCGTCGCGCCCTCGCCTACATGGAGGCGGGACAGCGGCAGCAGGCGCTCCGGGACCTGGAGGTCGCCGCACAGGGCGGTAACCGCGAGCAGGTCGCACAGGCGATCTACTCGATGGCGGCGGCTCCGCTGCGCGCCGAGCGCTGGTCGGAAGCCGAAACCCTTCTCGCGATGGCGCACGGCTATGCTGCCGGGACCACCCGCAGCGACATCGCCTTCTACTGGGGTGTCTCTCTCTACCGCCAGGCAGAGGCGATCGCCCGGGCGAACACGCAGGGCCGGGCCGCGGACGCGCGTCGCGCGCTGGCAATCTTCGAGCGGGCGCTGCCACGCCTCCAGGAGTCCAACAACCCGGGGGCGGCGCAGGTGGTAGGCGCTGCACGCGAGTACATTGCGAACCAGCAGGCGATTATCCAGGCCGCACGCGGCGGTTGATCCTCTGGGTTGAACGCTCGGATTGAGCACGAGCCCCCTGGCAGCTGCCAGGGGGCTCGTTTCTATTCCGCCGGGATTTCCGCGTCCGCAGGGGCGACGAGTAGAAGCTTGTGCGGGCTCACCGAGTAGTGGAATCTTCGGCCGTCGACCGGCTCCCCATCCGCGTTGACGCTGAGGTCCGCCTCCGCCTCTACAGTCAGCTCATTCACCTGAAGGTAGATCACCGCCGGATGGTCCAGGTGCTCTCCCGCGCGCAGATCGGGGAGCAGCCGGAGGAATTCCACGCGGGAGACCTCCTTTACGATACACACATCGAGCAACCCGTCCGCGATCTCGGCGTGCGGGGTAAGCTGGTTTCCGCCCCCGGTGCGCCGCGTATTTCCGACCGCAAAGAGAAGGAACGGCCCCTCGTAGATCACCTCGCCGGCGGTGAACCGCGCATGGGAGGGCTCCAGCGCGGCGAACTTGCGGATCCCTTCGATCACGTACGCGAGGGTGCCGAGCGCACGTTTCGTCGCCGGTGCCGCCTCGCCGGTAGCTCCCGCGCTGAACCCGCCTACCGAAACGTTCAGGAAGTACCGGTCGTTCACCCGCCCGAAGTTCGTCTCCACCGGCATCCCGTGCACGGCGGCGTGCACCGCGGCGGGGACATCCATCGGCACCCCGATGGAATGGGCCAGATCGTTGGCTGTTCCGAGCGGGATGATGCCCAGGCGCGGCAGGTGGCCGGCAGCCCCGGATCCGCCCTGCGGAGTCCTCGATAATTGCCCGTGGATGCCGTTGGCGACCTCGTTGATGGTGCCGTCTCCGCCCGCGACGATGATGAGCGATACGCCTTCCGCGGTCGCTTCACTCGCGAAGCGCAGTGCGTCTCCGCTCTCGAAGGTCAGGCGGGGCGAAACCTCGTGCCCCGACTCCCGGAGCTCGCGGACGGCGGAGCGGAGCTGCTCCATTGCCTCAGGCGATTTGGCGTTGGCGATCAGTGCGATTCGCACAGGTGCACGGAAGCTGGAGGTGGAGGACACTCGCGACCCGGCAGTGGGGACCGGTAGCAGGCACGTGAGGATGCAAAATCCCTACCGCGGAAGCAGATCGGTTTTCGGCCGCGCTGCCCTTGACATACACCGCGCTGTATGTAGCTTTGGGGGTCCGGTGGGGATGGGTGGGGTAAAGTGGGATGTCGGGGAGGCATCGCCTGCAGCGGAGAGCGGATGGGTGGATTTCTGGGAAGCTATCTGCACCGGATCGACGAGAAGGGCCGCCTCAGCCTCCCCGCCGCATTCCGCCGCGGCCCGGCGGAGGAGTCTCCGCTGATCCTACTCCAGGTCCATTCCGACGCGCTCACGCTCTATCCTTCAGCGACATGGTCCGGGGTGGAGGCTCGCCTGCGTGATCTGCTCCGCCTCCAGCCGGACGCTCGTTCCTACGTTCTCGGGATCACCGCCAACGCGTTAGAGGTGATCCCGGACCGGCAGGGGCGGATCCCCATTCCGCCGCGGCTGCGTGAGGGTGCCGGGCTGGCGGGAGCCACCCTTGTCGTCGGGGTTCTGGACCGGATCGAGATCTGGAATGCAGACCGGTTCGAGAGCACGATCGCTGTCCGCACGCCTGAGACCGATCTCTTCACACACCAGATCTTCGGTTGATCCTCATGCGACACGCCTCCGAGTACCACACCCCGGTCATGGTCCGGGAGGTGCTCGACCATCTTCGCCCGCAGTGCGGTGGCGTGTACCTGGACGGCACGCTGGGGGGAGGCGGCCACACGGAGGCGATTCTGGAGAGCGGGCCGGACGCAGAGGTAATCGCGATGGACCGCGACCCCGATGCCCTGCGGGAGGCAGCGCAGCGCCTCGCCCCGTTTGGAGACCGGGCCCGGCTGGTACAGGCCAACTTCGCCGATGCGGCCGCTGCTGCGGGAATCGCTCCCGCCTCGCTCGCCGGAGCACTGCTCGATCTGGGCGTGTCATCCTACCAGTTGGATGAAACGGAGCGAGGCTTCACCTTCCGATCC
>JACDHR010000033.1 GCA_013820915.1 Gemmatimonadota bacterium | reverse complement strand
TTACCCGCGGACGCGGCCGACTGCCGTACGCGGCTGGTACGGCTGCATCTCGCAGCCCGGCCGGACCGGTACGTAGAGCACGTTGTGCGGAGCCATCGCGCCCTGCTCCGCGAAGATCGGCACACCCTGGTGCTCGGTTACGCGGGTGAGCTGCCCGGCCTCGAAGAGGCGCGGTACACCGAACTTCACCCACTCGCGGTTCATCACGCGGATCGGCTGATCCTGGATGAACCATGTCTGCCCGGCTGCGTAGCCAACGGTAGCCGGGAAAGCCTGACCGAAAGGCATCTGCTGCCCGTCGCGCATCACGACCGTGTCGCGCTGCTGCTCGCGGAACATCGCCTGCACGTTCTGCAGCTGCCCATCCTGCACGACGCAGACCTGGATCGCGCGCTCAGCCGGTGGTGGCGGCGGTGGCGGCGGCGGCGGCGGCGGCGGTGGTGGGGGCGGTGGCGGCGGTGGCAGGACATCACCCAGGGCGATCTTCACACCGGCAACGAAGCGCCCGGTCACCGCGATCGGGTCGTTGCCCTGTGCTGCGACGTTGGTGGGTGCCCATCCCGTACCGGTATGGAACGGCGAACTGTACACGTGCGCCGCAAGCTCACCAAAGATCCCGATTCCCTCCGTAAGGGGGAAAAGATCAATGCCGGCACCCAGCGTACCCTGTCCGACGGTCGCATGGCGCGGGTTGAACGAAAGACACGCCCCGTGCGCAGTCTGAAGTGGGATCGGCTGCAAGCAGCCGGCCTCCGGTCCGCCCGCGATATTCGCCGTCAGACCACCACCACCAAGAAAGAAATACGCCGTGCTCGCCCAGTTGCCATCGATATTCGCGATCCATGGGCGGAATGCGAGGTTCAAGTCATACAGCCATGTATTCACGTCGACCGTTGTACCAGCGCGAACGTCCGGGTGCTCGATCTGATGGGGAATGAATCCCCCGTGCAGCCGTACACCGATCGTCGGCGTGAACCAGTAGTTCGCGACCGCGCCGAACGAACCGGCAAACCCCGGTGTGATGTTGTCCTCGTCGGGAATCGTCAGCCACGGGCTGGTGAACGAGCCGCCGGCGTACACGCCGAAGTCGAACAGGCTGGCTCTCGCCTGCGCCTCGACCTCGGTACCCGCCGCGAATACCGCGGCAGCTGCGACCGCAGAGGTTAGTAATCGCTTCATCGAATTATCTCCAAACCGAGTAATTAGGATCGGCCACCCCGATTGATGACTCTCTCCACCACAGTACCCGGTTCACCGGGTACCCTGGGAGCCACACCGGACTCCCCCCACCCGAACATTGCTTGTTCTATCCGATCTTCACCTCCTGTCAGGAGTTGGTGCCCGTCCGAGCAACATTCACGCCAAACGTGCAAGGCACAGATCCGGGCAGGATCATGCGCACAATACTGGGCACACGCTTCAGCTTCCGCAAGGAGCAAAATTGCGTGCGGTCCGGAAGTGTTTTTATTTCCCAGAAACGTTTGATGTGCACCATCGTACTCCGCGCCAGAAACACGGCAGTTACCGCACTCGGCAAAACTCGAAACGTGCTGTTAGGATTTGGCGCTCCTCGTCTTCGGATTATGCCACGCCGCGGTAGCGAAAACCTGGCTAGTTGTTAGCATGGATCGTACCACGAGGAACCTTTTGGAAGATCGGGCCGCGGCATGGCTCCGGAAGCATCGCCTGCCGCCGACCTTCAGGCCTCGGCGATCGGCTCCGGTCGGAGATCGTGCCGCGGCCCCTGTTCTTGAGCGGCTTTGGGTCGCACATTCGCGGGCTGCGGCACCGGCGGGAGCAAGCGGTCGGCGATCGTACTCAGGGCGCGGTTGTAGACGACATCGCCGAGACCTTCGCTAAGCACCATCGTCTCGAGATAGAGATCCACCGCGGCGGGAGGCGGCATCTCGTCGGCCAATGCTTTGACGAACAGAAGCGCGTTATCGACATGGGCTGTCAAGAGATCGTCCTCGGCGCGTGCTGCGGCGAGGTTGATCCGTTGCCGCAAGTCCGCCTGCACCCGTCCCTGAATCCGGCGGCGCACTCGTGAAAAAATCGCTCCGGATCTCCCCGTAGCGGAGGGGTCCTCACTGTCCTCGTCTCTGCCTTCCTCCTCTTCAAGTGCGGAGTCGAGGTGGAGGTCCTCGACAGCCGGGAGCCCGCTCCGGCGTCCGAGCTCGGCCAGGGCACGGCTGCCGATGTTGCGCGCCTGCTCGGCGTTGAGGCGGAGGATACGCACGTAGATGTCGAGCGCATCGTCGAAAGGTAGGCTGTCCGATACGAGATCCACCAGCGCGAGCGAGTGTCGCACGTGGGAGGCAAGAAGCCGCTCCTGGCACACGGCGGTGGTCAGGTCGATCTGCCGCTGCACGGCGCGTGAGTTGCTCTTGGGAGTCAAGGTCACCACCTCCAGTATTGGGAATGTGTTTCAACCCACGCTCCCGCGCGGGGAGCACCCGCGGGTCACCGCGGAAGCGCATTCGTCCGGTGCCGGGGAGAGCAAGTTCTATTCCCGATCCCTTGCGACCCGGCCTAAGTGGAGAACGTCGACACAAACAAGACACTGCCCCGTGAGAACCCGCTCACGGGGCCATGTCTACAGACGGACGATCGAGCTGTTGGCGAGCGGCGTCCTCTACGGATTCTCCGGCAGAGGCGAGGCCTGCGTGGCCGTAGCGTCGCCGGTCGGCGCGGTTTGCGCACCTGGAGCGCCGGGCGTCAATTGATCGCTCGTCGGCTGGGTAGACTCTCCCATCCCCGGCACGATCGGGCCGGCGGCGGGTGCGGTGCGCCCCGGGAACTCGCCGCGCAGAATAGAATCCGTGCCTGCGGGGCGGCTTGTCATGATCGACAGCACGAGCGACAAAGCCAGAAACAGCCCACCCGTCCACCAGGTCGACTTGGTGAGCAGGTTCGCCGCCTGGCGGCCGCCAAAGAGCGTGTCGGACCCCCCGCCACCACCGCCCATCGCGGCCAAGCCGCCACCCTTGCCGGCCTGGAGAAGAACGATCACCATCAGTAAGATGGCGTCGAGGATCAGCAGCATCAGGAGAAAGTAATACACTGGGATAGCCCGGGGGTCGAAAGATTCAGCGTCGCGTGCCAAACCACTAATTGTAGACCAGCACAGTGTCTGTGTCAATAGGCTGCCGCACAGATCGCGGCAAAATCGTGGGGCTTCAGGCTGGCACCCCCCACCAGTACGCCGTCGACCTGGTCGGCGCCGAGCAACTCCGCAGCGTTGTCCGGCTTCACGCTGCCGCCGTACAGGATGGGGATTTTCGCAGCGGCCTCGTCACCGACGCGGCGCACCAAGTCTGTGCGGATGTGGTGGTGCATGTCCGCAGCGTCCTGCGGCGAGGCAGTCTCTCCCGTACCGATCGCCCACACTGGCTCGTAGGCGATCAGCAGAGCGCCGATGTCTGCCTGCGGAAGGCCATCGAGAACGCCAGCGAGCTGGTCGGTCACCACTGCGTGAGCGCGGCCGTCACGCCGTTCAACGAGTGTTTCGCCCACGCACAGGATCGGCAGGAGGTCGGCTTCGAGGGCTGCCCGTGTTTTCCGGGCGGTTTCGGGGACGGTTTCTCCGAACACATGCCGCCGCTCGCTGTGGCCGACCAGTGCGAATTCGGCCCCCGCATCGCGCGCGATCGGCGCCGAGACCTCTCCCGTAAAGGCGCCCGCCGGCTCGTGATAGAGGTTCTGCACTCCGAACCGCACGTCCGACCGGCCCGCCGCGGCTCGAAGCGCGGCGGCGAGCGATAGGCTCGGCGGAAAGAAGATCACGGTTCCGTCGGCACGTTCAGGGTGGCGGGCGAGGAATGCCTCGAAAAACGCCTCCGTGTCCGACGGCCCCAGATGCATCTTCCAGTTCCCCGCCAGTATTGGCGTACGAAGCGGCATCAGGAGTTCTCCTCGCCCGGGTGATCTGAGAGTGCTGCGACGCCGGGAAGGACGTGCCCCTCCAGAAACTCGAGAGAGGCGCCCCCACCCGTGGAGACGTGCGAAACCCGGTCCGTCAGCTCCAGTTCCGCGATTGCCGCGGCGGAGTCACCGCCACCGACGATCGTGGTCGCACCCGCTTCGGTGGCGTAAGCGAGTGAGTGCGCAACCTGTGCGGTTCCCCGGGCGAACTCGGGAATCTCGAAGACACCCATCGGGCCGTTCCAGAGCACGGTGCGCGCGGTCGCGATCTCCCGGGCGTACACTTCCGCCGAGTGGGGGCCGATGTCCAGCGCCAGCCACCCGTCGGGGATACCCTCGCGGGGCACGACCCGCGTCTCCTCTCCCGCTGCGAGCTTGCGCGCGACCACCACGTCGTCCGGGAGCATCAACTTCTCCCCCGCGCGAGTCAGGAGGTCGCGGGCCATCGCGACCCGCTCCTCCTCTACCAGCGAGCCCCCCGTCTCCAAGCCCATCGCGCGGAAGAAGGTGTTCCCCATCGCGCCACCGATCAGTAGTCGATTGGTTTTGGGGAGCAGCGCCTCGATCACGTCGATCTTCCCGGAGATCTTTGCGCCGCCGAGGATCGCGACGAACGGGCGCTCCGGAGTCTCCAGGGCACCACCCAGGTAAGCGAGCTCCCGCTCCATCAGGTAGCCGGCAACAGCCGGCTTCCCCTCTGCGCGTAGCACCTCTGCAACACTCGCCGTCGAGGCGTGGGCGCGGTGGGCGGCACCGAAGGCATCGTTGACGTACACCTCGCCGAGCGCGGCGAATGCGCGGGCGAGTTCCTCGTCGTTCTTCTCTTCGCCGACGAGAAATCGGGTGTTCTCGAGGATCAGGATTTCACCGTCCCCGAGTTCCCCCGCGGCTGCCAGCGCCTGTTCGCCGGCGGTGTCTCCCACGAAATCGACCTTTGCCTCGATCATCTCCGCCAGACGACGCGCCGCCGGCCGGAGCGACATCTCTGGCACCGGCTTCCCTTTCGGACGTCCCAGATGGGAGAGAAGGATGATTCGCGCTCCTGCATCCACCAGCCGCTGCAGCGTGGGCAGTGTCGCACGGATGCGGCTGTCGTCGGTCACCGACTGCCGGGCGTCTAGCGGCACGTTGTAGTCCACGCGCACAAGCACCCGCCTGCCGCGGAGCTGCTCGTCGCCCAGGTCGGTCAGCGTCAGCTTCTTCATTCGGCGCTACAGCCGCTCGCCGATGAAACGGGCCAGATCCACGCAACGGCTCGAGTAGCCCCACTCGTTATCGTACCAGGAGACCACCTTGACCAGCCCGGAAACGACATTGGTCGAGGGGGCGTCTATGATCGAGGAGTGAGGATCACCGACAAAATCGATGGAGACCAGCTCGTTCTCCTCGTAGGCGAGGATCCCCTTCATCTTGCCCTCGGCCGCGGCGCGCAGCGCCTCGTTCACGCGCTCCGCGGAGACCTCCTGCTCCAGTTCGGCGGTGAGGTCGACGATCGAGACGTTCGGAGTGGGAACACGCATCGCCATTCCGTCGATCCGCCCTTTCACCTCGGGCAGCACCAGGCCCGTGGCCTTCGCAGCACCCGTGGTGGTCGGAATGATCGACATACCGGCTGCGCGGGCGCGGCGGAGATCCTTGTGCGGGAGGTCCAGGATCTGCTGGTCGTTGGTATACGAGTGCACCGTCGTCATCAGGCCGCGGCGGAAGCCGAATTCGTCCAATAGCACCTTCACCACGGGCGCAAGGCAGTTCGTCGTGCAGCTCGCGTTGGAGATCACGTCGTGCGTTGCCGCGTCGTATTTGTCTTCGTTGACGCCGAGCACGATGGTGATGTCCTCGTTCTTCGCGGGCGCGGAGATGATCACCTTCTTCGCTCCGCCCTTTAGGTGCTTGGCCGCGTCGTCGCGGTTGGTGAACCGCCCGGTAGACTCGATGACGATATCCACTCCCAGGTCGCCCCAGGGCAACTGTGCCGGGTCCTTCTCCGAAAGCACGCGGATCTCATCTCCATCTACGATGATCGCATCACCACCCGCTTCAACGCGGCCGGGGTAGCGGCGGTGCACGGAGTCGTACTGCAGCAGATGGGCGAGCGTCTTCGTATCGGTCAGATCGTTGACGGCAACGAACTCTATGTCGTTGAGTCCAGCCTGTTTAGCGGACCGCAGAACATTGCGGCCGATGCGGCCGAAGCCGTTGATCGCGACACGGATGGGCATAGGGTCTCCCTGGAAGTTGAGGATGCACGGGTCTGGTAAGTCGATCCTGCTGACTCTGTCTTACCGCTGATTCCGCCCGTCGCGCCGGTCTGGCAGGGCGCGGGCGAAGGTCAGCACGCTGACCATTCGCGCGCCGGCAGCGAGCAGAGCCTCCGCACAGGCACACGCAGTGGCTCCGGTCGTCCACACGTCGTCGATCAGAAGGACGTGCTCACCTGCCAGAGGGCGTGCGCCTGCCGAGGGGACGGAAAAAGCCTGCGCTACGTTAGCCCTGCGCTCGTCAGGATGCAAGCCGGTTTGTGTCTGCATGGTTCGTTCCCGCACGAGGAGATCGCTCGTGCAGGTGAGCTGCGCTGCGTGGGCGAAAGCGCTCGCCAGACGCTCGGCCTGATTGTAGCCGCGCTCCCGGAGCCGCACCCCGCTCGTCGGCACGGGGATCACGCGGCGGACTTCATCGTGAACATCGCGGGGCAGCGAAACGGAACGCATCCGCTCCGCCATCGGCGTGGCGGCACCCTTCCATCCACCGTACTTGAGCGCGTGGACGATTTCGCGGACCGGCTCCTCCATTGTGAAGGCGGAGCGGACCACACGTACGCCCGGCGGGAGTGTAGCGCACGTAGGACAGGAGGAAGGCGAGGAGGGCGAGGAGGGTGGTTCCCAGCACCGCTCGCACCGCGGCGCAGGGAGTGTGCGAGCACGGGACCAACACACGCGACATACGAACCGGGTGGAGTCGTCCGTAGCGATAGGCCCTCGGCAGGCCACGCAGACGGGGGCGAAGACGAGATCGAGGAGACCGTTACCGACCGTGCGAAGCCAGAGAGATCTCTTCATCGGGGAAGCTGCGTGGAAGCGAGGCCTGCATGGCGTGAATGGGTGCCGGGCGCCCCCACCATCGCTCGAATGCAGCGGCACCCTGGTAGAGAAGCATGTTCATCCCGTCCGATGCGGGCACGCCGCCCGAGCGGACAGCGCGCACCCACGGTGTCTCTTCCGGCCGATATACCAGGTCCAGCGCGGCGCGGAAGCGGATTCCGGAGCCGGGACTCAGAGGGAGCGGATCGTCGGCATGAAGGCCAAGCGATGTGGAGTTAATCACGAGGTCGAACTCGTCTCCACTCAGATCCTCCTTACAGTTTACGGCACGCAGGGTGGTGGTGCTACTACCGGCGAAACGATCCCGAAGCAGCTCGGTGCGGGCGGCGGTGCGGTTCAGAAGCACGACCTCCCGCGCACCCTGGCCGATCAGCGCATCAAGCGCGGCATGCGCCGCGCCCCCCGCTCCTAGGAGAAGGACGCGCGCGCCTGTCGACGGCGCGCCCGGGAGGGCATGTAGCGCGTGCGCGATACCTGTGACGTCCGTGTTGTCGCCCCAGATCTCGCCGCTCTCGAACCAGAAGGTGTTGCACGCACCCGTGCGTTCTACCGCCTCGGTGCGTCGCTCTACCGTAGCCGCCGCGAGCTGTTTGTGCGGGACCGTGACGTTGCCCGCCCCGCCCGCCCTCGCGATGGCGCGTAGGAGCTCGGGAAGCGAACCGGCCGAGCAGCGAAGTGCGACATAGACCGCATCGAGAGCAGCGGCCCGGACCGCCGCATTCTGGAAGGTAGGGGAGAGCGAGTGAGAGACCGGATCCCCAAGGAGCACGAGGAGCCGGGTCGCGGCAGAGGGGAGGACGTTCACGGGTGCAGAATCGGGGCAAGCCGGTCGAGCGCTTCGCGTACGAGCCGCTCCACCTCGGCGATCGTCTCCTCGTACGCCGCGGCATCATCGCCGAAGGGATCCGGAATCGGGAACCCTGATCCCTCCCCACCCGCTGCGAAGTCACCGAGCAGCGCCACCTTGTCGCCTCCCCCCATCCGCTCGACGGCCGCGACGTGCGACGTCGACATTCCCAGCACCAGATCCGCGTGCGAGAGCAGCGCCGGAGTGAGACGCCGGCTGCGATGCCGGTCCAGTGGCAGCCCCCGGCTCGCTGCCACACGCACCGCGTGTACGGATGCGCCGTCCCCGGCGTCCGCCGCGATGCCGGCAGAGGCGACCTGTACGTGCTCCCACCCTCGCCGCTCCAGCTGCAGGCGTGCCGCGGCTTCCGCCATCGGCGAGCGGCAGGTGTTACCGGTGCATACGAAAAGGATGTTGAACGTCGCCTTCAGCGGCTCGGTAGCGGGCGACTCTTCTTCCATGACTCGGCGGAACGGGTAAGGGAAAATGAGCCGCCACGGGGGATGGCGGATCAGAGCGAGCCGGAATACTCTAACCGCCAAGCAGATGCGGCGCCAGAGCTTCGGCGACGACGAGGTCTCGCGGACGCGTGATCTTGAGATTTTCCGTGGCTCCTTCCACGATGACAACTCGCCCGCCGAACCGCTCGATGAGAGCAGCGTCGTCGGTACCCCCCACACCCTCTTCGAGCGCTCTCTCATGCGCCGCCAGCACCAGTGCATGGGGGAAGGCCTGCGGTGTCTGCGCCTGCCAGAGCCTCGCGCGGTCCGGCGTGCCGCGGATAGTTCCGTCGGGGTCGACATCCTTGATCGTGTCCGTCACCCGCACCGCGGCGATCGCTCCGCTCCCGGTCCCGGCGGCATCCAGCACGCGGTTGATCAGCTCGCCCGAGACGAACGGCCGCGCGCCGTCGTGGATCACTACGATTCCGGTTCCCGTTCGTGTCGCACGAAGGCCGTTGCGGACCGAGTCGCTCCGCTCCAAGCCGCCCGCGACGATCTGAACCTCCAGCATGGAGAGCCACTCCGGCGGATCGGCTGCGTCGGGTTCGGGGAGCACCACGACCACCTCGCCGATCCGAGTGTGGCGCAGAAAGGGCAGGACCGCGTGGTAGAGGACCGGCCGGCCCGCAAGCTGAAGGTACTGCTTGCGGACGTCGCTCCCCATCCGCCGACCCGAACCGCCCGCTACGATGACTGCTGCGGCTTGCGGTGCGGCCTTATGGAAAGATGCGGGCGAGGAGGCTTGCGACATCGTTGACCTCAACCACGGTAAGCCCGGCGGGCGGGCGGTTCGAGGGAGCGCGGCCCAAATAGGCGGTGCGAAATCCCATCCTCGCGGCTTCCGTGAGCCGGCGATCGACCTGGCCGACCGAGCGGAGCTCGCCGCCGAGGCCGAGCTCGCCGAGGAAGACCGCATCCGCAGGGAGAGGGCGGTCGAACACGCCGGATGCGAGGGCAGCGGCGACCGCCACATCGGCGGCCGTTTCGACGATCCGGATCCCCCCGACGACGTTTAAAAAGACATCCAGCTGACCGAAGTGGATGCCGGCACGCTTCTCCAGCACGGCCAGCAGAAGGGCGAGGCGCTTGTGATCGAACCCGGTGCTCACCCGCTGCGGCGCTCCGTACGGCGCGCGAGTCGCGAGCGCCTGTACTTCCACCAGTAGCGGTCGTGTCCCCTCCATCGTTGCCACAACAGCGGAGCCGGAGATCCCCCGTGCGCGGTCCCCCAGAAAGAGTTCCGACGGATTGCCGACCGCGACCAGGCCCTCCGGCGTCATGCGGAAGACCCCGATCTCGTCCACCCCGCCGAACCGGTTCTTGGTCGCCCGGAGCACGCGGTGATCCTGGTTGCTCGCCCCCTCGAAGTAGAGAACCGTATCGACGATGTGCTCCAGCGTCTTCGGCCCCGCGATCCCGCCCCCTTTGGTTACATGGCCGACGAGGAAGACAGCGGTTCCACTCTCCTTTGCATAGCGCTGCAGCCGTGCCGCGCACTCCCGCACCTGTCCCACGTTGCCGGGCGCCCCCTCCAGCTCCTGGGTGTGGACCGTCTGGATCGAGTCCACGAGCAGTACCTGCGGGGCCGCCTCGGCTGCACGAAGCAGGATCGTCTCCAACTCCGTTTCCGCGAGCGTGAGCACATCTCCGGCAGCCCCCCCGAGCCGATCCGCGCGCAGACGAACCTGCAGTGCGGACTCTTCTCCCGACACGTACAGCGTGGAGCGGCCCGATGCCTGAAGTCGGGCCGCCACCTGCAGCAGAATGGTCGATTTCCCGATCCCCGGCTCGCCGCCGATGAGCACTACCGACCCGGGCACGATTCCACCGCCCAGCACGAAGTCGAACTCGCCGAGGCCCGAGGACCAGCGCTGCCCCTCCGAGCCTTCGACATCGCGGAGGCGGACGGGTGCCGCGCCGCCGGGAGCCAGCCCGACCTTGTCGACGCGTGCGGAGCGGCCCTTCTGAGCAATCTGCTCGACCATCGTGTTCCACTCGCGACAGCTCGGGCACTGCCCCTGCCATCTGGGAGTGTCGTTCCCGCACTCGGTGCAGACGTAAACGCTTTTCGTTTTCGCCATTCTCCGCTCCCGCGTTAGCGCTGCAGCCCTCTGTTCTGTACCCCTTCCACGGCCCTCGGTGCGCTGCGACCGGTCGCCCGTCGGGCCCCGCGCGACGAGACACGGCCTGCCGCCCTACCGCGGCGGGCCGTCGTTACGCGGAGAAAAGCTCTCGAAGCGGGTGAACTCCTTCAGGAACATCAGGTCGATCTTCCCCGTCGCTCCGTTGCGCTGCTTGCCTATGATCACTTCGGCGCGGCCTTCCAGCGAGTTTCCGTCCTTGTCGACCGGGCCGTAGTAGTATTCCGGTCGGTAGAGGAACATGATCACGTCGGCATCCTGCTCGATCGCGCCGGACTCGCGGAGGTCGGACATCATGGGCCGCTTGTCTGGGCGCGACTCCACCGCACGGCTGAGCTGCGAGAGCGCAACCACGGGGACGTTCAGCTCCTTCGCCAGCGCCTTGAGCCCACGAGAGATGTCCGAGACTTCCTGCTGCCGGTTCTCGCTCCGCGCGGAGCCCTGCATCAGCTGAAGGTAGTCCACGACGATCATCTCCAGGTCCGGGCGGTCCGCCTTCAGCCGGCGCGCCTTTGCCCGCATCTCGAGCACCGAGATCGCTGGCGTGTCGTCGATGAAGATGGGAGCGGTGTTCAGATATCCCGCGGCCGTCGCGAGGCGGGCATACTCCTCATCCCGCAGCCGCCCGGTGCGAAGACGACCCGCGTCCACGCGCCCCTCCGCGCAGAGAATGCGCTGCACCAGCGACTCCTTGCCCATCTCGAGCGAGAAGAACGCTACGGCCTTACGGGCGCTGATCGCCGCATGCTGGGTGATGTTGAGGATGAACGCGGTTTTCCCCATCGACGGGCGCGCGGCGACGATGATGAGTTCGCCTGGCTGGAAGCCGGCGGTAATTTCGTCGAGATCACCGAACCCGGTCGGCACGCCGGTAACCGAAGAGCTGTTGTTCTGCAGCGCCTCGATCTTCTCGAAGGTGGGCCAGAGGATCTCCTTGATCCACACGAACCCCTTCCGGTCATGGGTCTGCGCGATCTGAAAGATCTTCTGCTCCGCGTGGTCCAGCAACTCTTCGATCTCGCCCTGGTTCTCGTACGTCTCCTGGATGATGGAGGTCGCGGCCTCGATCAAGCGCCGCAGGACGCCCTTCTCGCGGACGATCCGCGCGTGATACTCGATGTTCGCTGCCGTGGGCACCGCGTCGAGGAGCTGTGCCAGGTAGGCCGCGCCTCCGACAGTCTCGTAGTCGCCGGTGTTCTTGAGATCTTCGGAGAGGGTGACGGTGTCCAGCACTTCGCCGCGCTCCCAGAGGCGGAGCATCGTGCGGAAGAGCCGCCGGTGCCCTTCGCGGTAGAACATCGTGTCGTCGAGGATTTCGATGACCTTTGCGATCGACTCCGGGTCGATCAACATCCCGCCCAGCACCGACAGCTCGGCCTCCATGGAGTACGGAGGCTTCCGGTCGAAGGCGACCGGGGCGGCGGGGCCAGCGAAGACGGGGACTACGGAAGTGGACATGCTCAGCCTGTGCAACAAGGGTGCTACGAAGCGAGGAACGAGACCTCGGGTACGACAGCTACGCGGAGCGGCCGCCTACGGGGTCGAGGATCTCACGAAGGCGCTGCAGGTCTTCCCAACTGGTACGCACCCACGCCGCGTGACGGAGGAGAGCGGCAGGGTGATACGTCGCAACCACCGGAACACCCTGGTACTCGTACGCCCCTGTGCGGAGGCGGCTGATCGGCACGGTGGTGCGCAGGAGCGTCTGGGCGGCGAAGGTCCCGCACGCGAGGATCGCGCGAGGCGCGACGAGCTCCACCTGGCGCAGCAGGTACGGGCTGCACGCCTCGATCTCGTCGGGCCGCGGATTGCGGTTGCCCGGCGGCCGGCATTTCAGCACGTTGCAGATATACACGGATTCGCGCTCGAACCCTACCGAAGCCAGCAACAGGGTGAGCAGCTTCCCCGCCCGCCCAACGAAGGGCCGTCCGGTACGGTCCTCGTCCGCACCCGGCGCTTCTCCGACCACAAGGAGCTCCGCGGCGGGGTTGCCCTCGCCGAAGACGACGTGCTGCCGGGTTTCGGCGAGCCGGCAACGCGGGCAGCCGAGCGCGATCTCCCGCACGGACTCGAGCGAACCCAGCTGCACGATCTCGGGCGCCGAGGCACCGGGAGCCGGCGCATCGGCGGCGGTTTCCACCGGGGTACGGGTCAGCAGATCGTGCAGCTCCGATGCATTGTGCCGGTCGAGGAACAGCTCCGCCTCGCCCATCTCACGCCGCTGGCGCAGGTACCGCTGGAGGAGGTCCTGCGTTTCGTTCATCGAGCGGCCGGGGAACGAAGCAGCGGCGCAACGCGATCCAGGATTCGATCCGCCACCTCCTCCTTTGTGAGCAGCGGCAGCGCCTCGTCGGGAGCGCCGGGAGAGAGGATCGTGACCCGATTGGTGGCAGTTTCGAACCCCGCACCGGGTTCGGTAGCATCGTTGACCACCAGGAGGTCCAGCCCCTTCCCCGCGAGCTTGAGCCGTCCGTTCTCCACCGGCGCATGCGTCTCGAGCGCGAATCCGACGACCACACACCCCTCCGGCCGCAGCGCACGCGTGGTGCGCAGTACATCCGGCGCGGCACGCAGCTCGATGGACGTGATTCCGCCGGCCGCTTTCTTGATCTTCTCGGCCGCGGGTGTCCCGGGCTGGAAGTCCGCGACGGCAGCGGCCATCACGAGGGCGTCGGCCGTGGGAAGCGCGAGGGCGACGGCCTCCCGCATCTCTTCCGCGGTCTCGACCTGCACCAGTTCGGCGCCTGTGGGCGGTGGAAGCGAACACGGCCCGGTGATCAGCGTCACCTGTGCGCCCCGGCGCCACGCGGCGGCGGCCAGAGCGTACCCCATTCTGCCGGACGAGCGGTTCCCGATGAAGCGCACCGGATCGATCGGCTCCCGGGTGGGGCCGGCGGTGACCAGAACCCGACGGCCGCGGAAAACCGTTTCGCCTTCCAACGCTCGACCTGCGTGGGCCACGATCTCGCCCGGCTCAAGAAGACGGCCGGGCCCCTCTCCCTCTCCCCACGCGAGGGGCCCGACCGCGGGCCCCGCGATACGGTAGCCGATCTCGCGAAGACGGAGGAGGTTCGCCTGCGTCTGCGGATGCGCGTACATCCGGTCGTTCATCGCCGGACAGAGAACGACCGGCGCGTCTGTCGCCAGGAGAGTCGCCGTGAGCAGGTCGTCGGCCATACCAGCCGCGGCGCGTGCCAGGAAGTTCGCGGTCGCAGGTGCTACGACCACCACATCCGCGCCGCGCGCCAGGCGGATATGAATGAGGGGCTGCGCCGACTCGAACGCCGTTGTATGGGCGGTACGGCCGGTGAGCGCCTCGAACGAGAGCGGCTGGAGGAACTCCAGCGCTCCCGGCGTGAGCACGACATCCACCAAAGCACCCGCCAGCGTGAGCTCGCGTGCCACCAGGATCGCCTTGTAGGCGGCGATCCCTCCGGAAACGCCGAGGAGCACGCGGCGGCCCCGGAATGGGCGCCGCCCCGGCTGCACGGCGTCGTCCACGGAGTTACAGTTCGTCAGGCCGACGATCGCTGAGCCGGAATTCGAGCGAGTCCGAGGCAACGTACTCCAGGCCGGTGGTCGTCAGCTTCTCGCGTCGGCGGTTCTCCACCTCGTTGGCCTCGTCGAATACCTCGTTCCTACGGAACTCGTTGAGGTTGCGCGCATACTTCGCGGCGACGAGAACGCCGAGGTACTTGCTGCCGGTATTGCGGGCTGTCGAGCCCGGGGTAAACACTTTCATATCAGGTTCCTCGTTGCGGATCAGAAGATGAAGAGGGTGGCGAACCAATCCCCCGGAGACACTGCCCGATTTCGTCGTCCAGCCTCCCGATCTCCTGCTTCAGGCCCGGGAGGCGGGAGGTACGACAGCCCTCGGTGAGCAGAATCGCTTCCACTGCGGCGACCGAGGTGTCGAGCGATCCATTGACGATCACGTAATCGAACTCGCCTGCTGCCTGGATTTCTGCCCGCGCGTTGTCGAGCCGCCTTCTCCGCACGGCGCCGTCCTCACTCCCCCGGCCGGCGAGCCGCTGGCCGAGCTCCACACCGGATGGTGGAAGCACGAAGATCGATACGGCCTCGGGCACCGCACGGCGGATCTGGCGCGCACCCTGGATATCGATATCGAGGATGAGGTACTGCCGCCGCTCGATGGCCTCCGTGAGGTTGCGGGCTGGAGTGCCGTAGAGATTTCCGTGCACCTCCGCCCACTCGACAAGCTCACCCGCGTCTGCGAGCCGACGGAACTCGTCCTCTTCCACGAAGTGGTAGTGAACACCGTTGTGCTCGTAGCTGCGGGGGGTGCGCGTCGTCATCGAGATGGAGAAGACCACATCCCCGCGCCGCTCCATCAGCCGCTGCGCGATGGTCGTCTTTCCCGCGCCCGATGGCGCCGCGAAGATGAGCGGAAAAGTGCGGTTCTCCAGGCTCCGCGACCCCACGCTCACTCCACGTTCTCCACCTGCTCCCGCAGCCGCTCGATCTCTTCCTTGATCGCGATCACCCGGTGAGAGATTACGGCATCGTTGGCCTTGGAACCGAGCGTATTCGCCTCGCGGTGCATCTCCTGCACCAGGAACCCGAGGCGTTTCCCGACGCCCTCGTGCGCATCCGCTCCGAGCAGCTCCCGGAACAGCTCGATATGCGAGCGGAACCGAACGATCTCCTCGTTGATGTCCCACCTCTCCGCGAGATAGGCAACCTCCTGAGCCAGGCGCATCTCGTCAACAGAGTACCCCTCCGTCAACTCACGGACCGCGTTCCTGAGCCGGTCGCGCTCCGTTACCAGACGCGCCGGGGCCCTGTCGCCGATCCCGGTGAGCGCCAGCTCGATCGTGGCGAGGCGCCCTTCCAGATCCGCCACGAGGCGCCGGCCCTCGTCATCGCGCATCCGGATCGTCTGACGTGCGGCGGCGTCTACCACGGTCCGAAACTCGGCGGGCTCTACCTTGACCTCTGCCGCGTCCTCGGCGGATTCGCGCACGAAGATGTCGTTGTAGCGCGAGAGGAGAGCCAGATCCGGCGAACCGGGAAGGTTGAAACGGTCTCGCAGATCCCGGAACGCAGCGAGGTAGGCGGTCACACGCTCATCGTCGACCTGCAGCGTGGCCGCCGTGCCCAGTGCTTCGTCCGTCTCCAGGCGGACCGTGCAGTTGACGTGGCCCCGGGCGAAGTGTACCCGCAGCCACTCCCGAAGCTCCGGCTCGCAGCGAGCGAGCCCGGTAGGTAGGCGCGCGTTGATGTTGAGGTAGCGGTGGTTCACCGTGCGCAGCTCCACGCGAAGCCGGCCCACGGCCGTCGGCCCGTCTGCCTCTCCGTACCCGGTCATGCTGCGGATCATCGGCTCGCTCCCATCCGGGGAAAGCTACCGGAGGCGCCGGGAATCGTCAACGGAAGCGCTCTAGTCGAAGAAGTACCAGCGCACCCCGTAGACAGCCCGCTGGCCCCCGAATGGTGCGCCCGGGAGATCGGCCGCCGCCAGGTTCTGCAGCACATTCTCGAACAGAAGAAAGGCGCGGACATCGAGGACGCGGATCTGCAGAAAGATGTTGAGGAGCGTGTATGGTGCCGCGATCGCCCCGAAGGTGGCACGGTCGGCGAGCGGGACGATCGACCCACCGCGATATACACCCTCAATGCGCAGGGTAGGCTCCAGGTTTCCTTCGTAGAAGAGCTCGTTGAAGACCAGCGCGGCGCGCCCGTGTTCCACCGGCAGGTACGGACGCCCTCCGATGTCCGCCCAGCGCGTATACGAGCCCTCCAGGCGAAGCGGTCGGTAGAGGAGCGGAACAGAGAAATAGCTCTCGATGCCGGTCGCCGGGTCGGATTCCACCGGCTCGGCGCGCCGGTCGAACGGCAGCGCGAAGGGAGCGATGAGCTCCGCATCATGGCTGACGAACGCGCCGCCCAGCCGAATCCCCCACCCCGTCCATTCCACTCCCGCGCGGACGGCGCCGATCCCCGCCGCGATGTGAGGGAAACGGTACGCGCGTAAATCGTCGGCGTCCTCGTCCGCGTCCTCCCCATTTCCAGGCGTTCCGATGAGCTGCCGCGCGTCGCGGAGGAGTCCGACCCCGCGCGAGCCCGCGGCGCCGTTCACGAAGAGCGAAACACCCGCCACCGGGCCGAGGCGCGCACCGCCCTCCACTTCAAGGCCGCCCACCTCCCCCGCTCTGGAGTGGCGGATGCTCGCGGTCGCACCCACCCGCTCGAGTGGCTGCAGACCGCCCTCGAGCGATAGGTCCAGCGTCGCGGCCGTGATGCCGGTGCGGCCCGCGTTCCGCAGCCGTGCTGCTCCGCCGAGCCATCCCCAAGAGCCGACCGCACGCGCCCGAAGCGCACCCTGCGTGCTTGCGAGATCGACTCCGATCTCGTCCCCGGGCTGCGCTTCGCGCCAGCTGCGCCCCACGATCGCATCGACTGCCAGGTTGGGCAGGGGGCTGGCGCGAGCGCGGAAGATCAGATCCTGGCGGTCCGCGATCGCGGTGTCCCGCACACCGCCGCGGTCGAGGCTCGCCTGCCGGTACTCGAGCTGCAGGCCCGCCGATTCGGTGAGCGCATAGCTGAAGCGAGCCAACCCGGTCGCGATAGAGAAGGGTTCACGCCGGAGCCAGCCATCGGTGTCGGTGAGATCCAGGCCGAGCGTCAGCACCCCCCGGCTTCCCGCGGTCGTGGAGAAAAGCCCCCGCAGGATACGGGTGTTAAAGTCGCCGGTGCCCGCCTCGATCTGGGAGAAGGGGCGTCCCTCCGGGAGCCGGAAGGGGAAGATCTCGATCCGTGTTTCAGAGAGGAGCCGCTCCACGCGGACGGCGTAGAGATCCACCACGGCAAGTTGCTGCAGGTCGAACACAGCCGAGCTGAGCGGATCAAGCTCGTAGCCGTCGAGGAAGACGCGCACCCGACCACCGCCCGACCCGAACGCCGCGAGCCCGGCCGCCCGCCCGAAGGAGCCGGTGCGGGTCACGACCAGCCCGGGGACCTGCTCCAGCAGCTCCAGCAGCGACAGCCCATGCCAGCGGGCGAGCGCCGCTGCGTCCCACTCCCAGCGCGCCTCCGACCACCCCTCGGGAGCCGGAGCTGGGAAGACCGGGAAGTTCAGCGCCGGCCGAACCGTATCGGCGGGCGCGGCATCGGGCGCGACGGGGAGGGTGTCCTGCGCCACTTCCTCGGGCGGGATGCGTACGATCGCGGTGTCCCGTGGCGCGGGGATGGTATCGCGGGGCTGCGGCTCCTGCGCCGCCAGCGGAGCGACGGCGAAGAGGCAGAGGAGCGCGGCGGACCGCGCCCCGCGGAGCAGGGCGCGGAGCCACGCGGAAGTAGCGACCGCCATTCTCAGGAGGATCGGGCGAGAACCCACTCCACGAACAGACGGGTGGGCACTCCTGTCGCGCCCTTGACCTGGTAGGAAAGCTTGCCGTCGCCATACGCCGTGCCGGCAATGTCCAGGTGAGCCCAGGGGAAATCGCCGACGAACTCGCGCAGGAACCACCCGGCGGTGATCGCGCCCGCAGGCCGCCCCGCGGAGTTCTTGATGTCGGCGTAGTCGGAGCGAAGCTGCTCCTTGTACTCCGGGAGCATCGGGAGCGGCCAGACTCTCTCACCGGCGCGCTGACCGGCCTCGCGAAGCTCCTCGATGAGGGAGTCGTCGTTCCCCATTACGGCGCTGGCGTGGTTGCCGAGGGCAATCACACAGGCGCCGGTGAGCGTCGCGGCGTCCACGACGGCTGCGGGCTCGAAGCGCCGTAGGTACGAGAGCGCATCCGCGAGGATCAACCGGCCCTCCGCATCGGTGTTCACCACCTCGATCGTCTTGCCCAGATGGCTCCCGATGATGTCGCCCGGCTTGACGGCCGATCCGGAGATGAGATTCTCACTGGACGGAACGATCCCGATCACATTCGCCTTCACTCCCAGCTCCGCGATCGACTGCATGGCGCCGAGGGTGGCCGCGCCGCCGCACATGTCGAACTTCATCTCCTCCATCCCCGCCGAGGGCTTGATGGAGATCCCGCCGGAGTCGAAGGTAAGACCCTTGCCGAGCAGCACCAGGGGTTTCTCGCCTTCCGCCCCACCGCGGTGCTCCAGGATGATCAGGCGCGGCTCCTGGTCCGAGCCCCGAGACACGGCGAGCAGCGCCTCCAGACCTTCCCGCTTCAGCTCCTCCCTGCCGAGGACCGTGCAGACCAGGCCATGCTCCCGCGCGATCCGCTGCGCCGACTCCGCCAGGTACGTCGGTGTCGCCACGTTGCCGGGGAGGTTCCCGAGCGTTCGGGCCAGGTTCTCGCCGCGAGCGACCGCTCCACCGACGTGCGCCGCCTCTTCGATCCGGCCCGCCTTCTCCTCGACCTTTTCGAGGATCACGAAATCCGTGACCTCCACGCGCTCCTCGTCGGGCTCGGCCGGCGACTTCATCTCGGTGAAGGCGTAGCTCCCGAGCACCGCTCCCTCGGCCACGGCGCGCGCGGCGTCCGGCAGAGTGATCCGCTCGTCGATCAGCTCCGCGTGGTGCATGATCGTTGAGAGCCGCCGCACCCGCAGCCGCACCGCCTCCTTGACCGCGGTGCCGGCCGCCCGCCGGAGCCGCTCCGGATCCAGCTCCTCCCGTTTGCCCAGGCCTACGAGCAGGAGCCGCTCGGCTCCGAGGGCTCCTGAAGCAGGGTACAGCACGAGCGATTCGTCTTCTTTCCCGCGGAAGTCGCCGCGGCGGCGCAGATCGGAGATCTGGCCTCCGATCCGCTCATCGAGCTTGGCGAGCGGACCGACCAGCGGATCATCACCCTCGAAGATCTTCACCGCCAGGAGCGGCGTTTCGAACTCGGTGCAGTCCGCTCGTTCTATCGTAATATTCATATCTATCGAAGATCCAGAGTGCGCCCGTCGCTACATCGAGCGGATGATCTGACGCCCGAACTCGGACGTAGACACCTTCGTTGCGCCTTCCATGAGGCGCTCGAAATCGTAGGTTACCGTCTTCTGACCGATCGCGCCCTCGAGACCGCGAACAATCAGGTCCGCGGCTTCTGTCCAGCCCATGTAACGCAGCATCATCTCGCCCGAGAGGATCACCGATCCCGGGTTGACCATATCCTTGCCGGCGTACTTCGGAGCCGTGCCGTGCGTGGCTTCGAAGATGGCGTGGCCGGTGACGTAGTTGATGTTCGCGCCGGGCGCAATCCCGATCCCGCCCACCTGTGCGGCGAGCGCGTCCGAGATGTAGTCACCGTTCAGGTTCATCGTAGCGATCACGTCGTAGTCCGCTGGACGAGTCAGGATCTGCTGCAGGAAGGCGTCGGCGATGGAATCTTTCACGATCAGCTTCCCGCCCTCTTCTGCTTCCTTCTGCGCGCGGTTGGCCGCATCCGCCCCGTCGGCAGCGACGATCCGGTCGTACTGCGCCCAGGTGAAAACACGCTCGCCGAACTCGCGCTCCGCCAGTTCGTAGCCCCACGTCTTGAAGGCGCCCTCGGTGAACTTCATGATGTTCCCCTTGTGCACCAGCGTCAGGGAGCGGCGTCCCTCCCGAAGCGCTTGGCGAAGGGCGGAGCGAACCAGACGCTCGGTCCCCTCACGCGAGATCGGTTTGATGCCGATCCCGGAGCTCGCCGGGAAACGGATCTTCCGGAAGCGCTCCGGGAAGTGCTCCGCGAAGAGCTTCAGCAGACGCTCGGTTTCAGCGGTGCCTTCCTCGAACTCCACCCCGGCGTAGATGTCTTCCGTGTTCTCGCGGAAGATGATCATTGCCACCTGGTCCGGGCGCTTGACCGGAGAGGGAACCCCGGAGAACCACCGCACCGGGCGAACGCACGCATACAGATCGAGCTGCTGGCGCAACGCTACGTTCAGAGAGCGGATTCCGCCGCCGACGGGCGTGGTCAGCGGCCCTTTGATGCCGACCAGGTACGTGCGGAAAGCCTCCAGTGTGGCTTCGGGGAGCCAGTCACCGGTAGCTTTATACGCTTTCTCGCCCGCGAGCACCTCCATCCAGCGGATCCGGCGCTTTCCGCTGTACGCCTTCTCCACCGCCGCATCGAACACGGGCTGAGAGGCGGCCCAGATGTCGGGACCGATTCCATCGCCTTCTATAAAAGGGAGGATCGGGCTGTCGGGGACCTGCAGATCTTCCCCCTGGATCGTGATCTGCTCGCCACCGGAAGGCGCTACGGGCTGCCAGGACTCGGCCATACGATTGCTCTCGGCGCTTAGGTTTTCTGTGGTGTGAACCCGCACGTAATACGAGTAAACGGTAAGGGCGGAGCGAGATACCCGCCCCGCCCCATTTTCCGGAAATCCGGGTCGAAACCCGTCAGCGCGACTCGACCGGCTCGACCTTGAGATCGCGCGGGCCGACGTATTCGGCCTTCGGGCGGATGAGCCGGTTGTTGGCGTACTGCTCGAAGAGGTGCGCGGTCCACCCGGTCACCCGCGCCATTGCGAAGATCGGGGTGAAAAGGTCCGTCTTGATCCCGAGGGTCGTGTAGACGGAGGCGGAGAAGAAGTCAACATTGGGGTAGATTTTCTTCCCACTCTTCTCCATCTCCTCGGACATAGCCGCCCGCACCTGATCGGAGAGATCCAGCCACCGCGTCTCGCCGGCGCCCTTCATGATCTGGTCGGCGAGCTCGCGCAGCACCGTCGCCCGCGGGTCGGTGGCCTTGTAGACGCGGTGGCCGAAGCCCATCACGCGCTCCTTACGCCCCAGCGCGCTACGCACCCATGCGCCGGGCTCATCGCCGCTCTTCTCGATATCGACGAGCATCTCCATCACCCGCATGTTCGCTCCGCCGTGAGATGCGCCCTTGAGCGTGCCGATGGCAGAGACGACCGCCGAGTAGATGTCGGCCAGTGTGCCGGCCGTGACGCGCGCGGAGAAGGTGGAGGCGTTCATCCCGTGCTCGGCGTGGAGAACGAGCGCTGCGTCGAAAGTGCGCACCCGCAGCTCGTCGGCAGGCTCGCCGTTGAGCATGTAGAGGAAGTTGGCGGCCGTACCGAGGTCGCTACGCGGCTCCACCGGCTCCTTCCCACCGCGCAGGCGATCAAAGGCGGTGATGATGGTCGGGATCTGCGCCGTCATCCGGATCGCCTTGCGGCGGTTCGCCTCGTCGCTGTTGTCCTCCGCCTCGGCATCGTAGAAGGCCATCGCGGAGACGGCGGTTCGCAACGCCGCCATCGGGTTCGCGTCCGTAGGAAACACGCGAATGAGGTCGAGGAGCTGGGGCGAGAGAGCGCGCTCGGCGACGAGCTTGCGATGCAGATCATCGAGCTCGCCCCGGTTCGGAAGCTTGCCGTTCCAGAGCAGATAGGCGACCTCCTCGAAGGTCGTGTTCCGGGCCAGATCGTCGATGTCGTACCCGGCGTAGATCAACTCTCCCTTCTCTCCATTGATCGCGCTGAGTGTGGTCTGCGCGACTACGACTCCTTCGAGCCCACTAGCTGCCGACATATTGGCTCCCCCCTTGAGACGATAACGTGACGATTCCGTTTCAGGACCTTCCCGGCGCCGGCACGTAGCGCGCGGCGCCTCACCGCAGAAGGTCCCGAGACGGGTGAGTATAGCGGGGCTGAGTGTTCGGATGCAAGGGAAACGCCGCCGCTCAGTTCGCGGCGCCTGCGGCCTCCGCCTCTCCCTCCGCCTCCTTCTGGTCCGCGATACACAGCCGGGCTGCGGGGA
>JACDHR010000235.1 GCA_013820915.1 Gemmatimonadota bacterium | reverse complement strand
TCATCGCCGCCGGAACGTCGCTCCCCGAGGTCGCCACCTCGGTGATGGCGAGCATCCGGGGCGAGCGAGACATCGCCGTGGGCAACGTGGTGGGGAGCAACATCTTCAACATCCTCGCCGTGCTGGGCCTCTCCTCCATCGTGGCGCCCCACGGAGTGGCCGTCGCACGAACGGCGCTGGCCTTCGACATCCCGATCATGATCGCGGTGGCGGTCGCCTGCCTGCCGATCTTCTTCTCCGGCTACCTCATCGCCCGGTGGGAGGGGGCGCTCTTCCTCGCCTACTACCTCGCCTATACCGGCTATCTGGTGATCCACGCCGCGGACCATCCGCTCCTGCCCGGGTTCCGCACGGCGATGGTGTTGTTCGTGATTCCGCTCACGGCGATCACTCTGCTCGTGATCGGCGCGAGCGCCTTCGCTCGGGCGCGGGGGAACGGACGCGACACCGCCTGATGGACGCATACGGCGATCTCGCGGCAGCCCCTCGCGGCGACGTGCCCGAGGCCGGCTGCGCTCGCCATGCGAGTGTGGATCGCGTAGAGTACCGGGCGGCGCCCCCCGGCACGAGGGATAGGAAATCCAAACGCTCTTTCGGGTCAGATTCGGCCCTCGCGGGAGGATAGGCGAAGGAGCCGAGGTGGTCAGGCACGCCCAGCGGGAGCGGACGGCGCTCTGGGCGGGTGTCAGGGGCTGCGGGTCGGCTGAAGCCGGATGCCGTGGAGCGTCCGCCGCGTCGCGGGTGAGAGCCGTGACGCGTTCGCGCAGAGCCTGCCCCGGGCTTGACCCGGGGGCGGCATGGGGAGCCAGCACGCCGTGGTAGCGGTGCCGGTGGACGCGTGGCGGGGGGATCAGGCGGGCGAGAGCCGCGAGAAAGTCGAGAGGCGAGAGGACGAGGAGCGTGCGCCCGTCGGGGGTGGGGCGCGCAGGTTGGTAGAGGACGTGCCGAATCTCTCCGGCTCCCGCGGCTCGATCGTCCGATGACCTGGCCGTCGGCGCGCGCTCGATGCGCAATCGCTCAAGCGCGAAGGGAGGTCGGGCGCAGTAGCGCAGGAGTCGCTCCCGCCCACGGTGATCGCTGCCGGAGATGCGGACCGAGGCGTCGAGGCTGAAGCCACCGGCCGCCTGCCAGGTGAGCATGTTGGCGACGGCAGTCTCGTCGAGAAGGCCGCGGCGGAGGAAGAGCTTCAGCGTGCGGCGGCGCAGCGTCTGCTGGAGGCGCTGGATGTCTCTGGAGCCGAGGTCACTCGCCGGGTGGAATCGGATGGAGCCGTCGTCATCCTCAGCGAAGAGCCCGTCGAGGATGACGATGTGGAAGTGGAAGTGGGGGTTCAGAGAAGAACCGAATCTGTGCAGGAAAGAGACGGCGCCGAGCTGGGCCTGGGCCGGGGCGCCAGGACAGCGCTTGCGGAGGAGGGTCCGGATCGCCCGCAGGAGGACGCGGAGCACCCCTCCGGTGAGCGAGGGATCGCGGGGCAGGAAGGGCCGCAACCGCTTCGGCAGCGAGAAGACCCACTGGCGCACCGGCAGCGGCGGCAAGACCTCGTCGCTCAGATGGGCGGCGACCTCGACCGTGCGGCGCGTGTTGCAGGAGGGGCAGACGCCGCGACCCTTGCAGGAGAAGGCGACCAGGCGTTCGGCGCCACAGCCTGTGCAGCGGGCGCGGGCGAACCCGTGGGCCAGGATCACGCAGCGGAGGTAGGCGCGGAAGTCGTCCTCGACCCATCGCGGGACCGCATCGGCGAACGGGTCGGCGCTGCTCGCGCGGGCGAGGAAGCTCTCCAGATGATGCTGGACGATGGGGTAAAGCACGGTGGCGGTGGGCTCACGCCGGCGGTAAACGGTAGCGGCGGCGGACGCCGTCGTTGCGGAACCGAGGCGGAGGATTGTGGACGGGTGTGACTGCGAGGCAGCGGTTGCGCCCATGCGGCGGGAACGGCGAAAGCCAGGAGGAGTGCCGCGGCTGGAGGCGGGATGACCCCCGGTGCGGCCGGCGAGGGCTGCGGCCGGCGAGGGCTTATGGGACTACGGTAGGCGGACCTGGGGGATCGGCGCTTGACGAAATGGGACCCTTATGGGCGGTTCCGACTCGAATGGCGGGCTGGCGGGCCTAACCCTGCGCTGCAGAGGATGCGGGGCCGGTCATGATTCCCGCGTGTCGAATAGCTGCGGTGCACCGGCCCCACACCTATGAGGACTGGATGAGGGGCGGAAGTCAAGAGGTATGAGAAGGGTAGCAGGATGATCGGAGAAAGGGGGGAGAAGCCGGTCAGCTTCTCCCCCCTTTCGTCAGGCTCGACGGCGTAGTGCCGGTCAGCCTCCAAACCAACGATGCTTAGTCAGAAGAGCGTCACTCCGATCAGGAACTGGCTCCGCTCCAGCGCTCCCCCCTGCTCCCGGAGGGCGGAAGTGCTCATCCTGCGGAACTGGGCATCCAGCCCCAGAAGGGAGTTGAGCTGCAGCCGCGCTCCTACCTGGTATCCGAGCTCGGTGGTGCCGTCACGAAGCTCCGGGCGGCGAATGTCATCGGAATCGTCCCGGCTGTATCGCCCAAGCCCCGCGTGGATCCCCACGTACGGAGAGACCAGCGGAAGCAGCTTCAGGAAGTAGTTGGCTTCGGCGAGCACCACCAGCGAGGTGGTCTGCAGGTCGGCGTCGTGAACGCCTCCGCTGGTGTATCCGGAGATCCCCAACCCGATTCCGAGTGGAAGAACGAACTCCGCACCCAGGCCGAACCCGGTCGCGCTCGGGAGCGTATCGGTTCGCTGGGCGCTGATGTCCGAAGAGTTGAAGCGGAGGTGTCCCTTGAGGCCAAAACCATCCTGCGCCGCGGCGCCACGAGCGGCGAAGAGGAGAAGGAGGAGTGGGAGAGAGCTTCGCGCGAGGTTCGGCATATCCTATGGCGAGCCAGGGGTGAGCGTCTCCGGGAGACGCAGCAGGGGTGCGGTCCGCCGCGAATCGGCGCCGGGTGGTATAGTCGGCAAGGCCACTTACAGTTCCATCGCCTCCCGTGGCTCACGGAGGTTACGAGCGCGCTAACAGCTGGTGCCTCGAGTTCGCTGGGGTTAACCTCTACCATGTTGCCACCATCCTGGCTGTGCTCTTCTGAAGTTTCAATTACTCGTCCGTCCTCTTGGTTTGATGGCGGTTTCGATGCGGCGCTCACTTCCCGGCGTACTCGTTCTCGGCGTCCTGGCCGTTCTGCCGCTGCTTCCGCTGGGCGCCCGGAGAGCGAGCTCGGGGCGTCCAGGTGGGCCCCGTCATCGACCCCGACACCCAACCGGCCTACCAGCTCGCCGCCCAGCCAGCCGGTGACCATCGCGAGCCCTCCTCCCCCCAGCGCGAGCACGATCGCCAGAAGTCCCGGCTTGAAGATCCCCAGCGGAAGCGCGATGAGCATCTGGTGGATCGGACTGCTTGACACGCCCCGGGTTTTAGATTAGTCTAAAAATGGATTGTGGCTAATGGAAAACACCATCCCGGCGCATGAACTTGTTTGGCGTCCGCTTGGACGTGAGCGGTAGATGTCAGTCATGGGAGCAAGACGCAATACGGCGCTGGCTCCCCCCGAACCACCTCCTCACTCTAAGGCACATATGAGAACAAGATCGTGGGTAGCGGTGCTGGTGCTGACGGGCCTGTCCGCGGGCCGGCCCGATGCCGCGGAAGCGATCCCGTACTTCGCTAGGAAGTACGACGTCACCTGCCAGACCTGCCACGTCTCTCCCCCGAAGCTGAATGCGTTCGGGGAAGCCTTTCGGGAGCGTGGCTACCGCATGCCTTCCGGATTCGAGGCCAGACGCACCGTGCCCTTCGCGATCTGGGCGAGCGGACGCTCCGACGCCCTTCACGACGAGAACGAGGTCAGCGACGCCGTCCGCGCCTACATGAACAAGCTCGAGGTGATCTCCGGGGGCAGCGCCGGCGTCCCGTGGCTCTCCTATTTCGTGGAGTGGCGCCCGGTCAGCCTAGAGACGCGGACGAGGGACGGCAGGGTCGGGCTCCGCGACCGTTCGGGCCGGTTTGAAGACATCTTCCTCACCGCCGCGGCCGACCAGCTGGATGTCACGGCCGGCCAGTTCCGGCAGATCAACCAGGTGGACGTCTCCCTCCGGCTCGGGCTCAGCGAGCCGCTCGTGCTCTCAGCTTCGCTCCAGGGAAGCGATGCGGGGCTGATGCGGGACGCGGACGGACGGCTCTCCGCCGCGGATGGCCGGCGGCTCTCGCTGCGCGGCTTCTCCCCCGCCGGCCGCGCTCCGGCGGTTCGCGTGGGATGGAGCGAGCCCATATGGAACGGGTGGAGCTGGAAGACTTCGGCCACCCTGCCGGTGCCGGGTGAGTTCTCCATCCCGCTCACCCGTGAGGCCCGCGTCGAGGCAAGCAACGAGATCGAGATCGATCCGAAGGGGGTCTTCATCGAATCGTTTGTCCGCCGTGGGTTGACTTCCTTCGGCGGTCACCTCTTCTACGACCACGCCGACCGCTTCCTGGCCCACGCCGTCACCACCGGCAACCAGGGGTTCGTCCACTGGACGGGGATCACTGGCCTGGCCAAGACCGGTGACGTGCTTCGCGGGCGCTGGTCGGTGGAAGGGGAGTACGTCCCCAGCTACTTCTTCGGGGTGGGCGGGCGCCTGGAGGACCGGGCCGGGGACGGAGCGGAAGCCGCGTTCGTGCCGTACGTGAACGCTCACTTCCCCGGCACCAAGTACACGCTCCGCTTCACGGCCGAACACCGATTCCAAGAGGGCAGGAATGCCACGCTCTTCGAGTTCGCTACCATCTTCTGAACGGCAACCGATTCCCGAAGCGGGCTATGCACTCGCTTGTGAGCCTGTCCGACAAACCCATTGGGGGTGCAAAGGAGTCTCTGAAGCAGTAAAATAGGGGGTGAGATCGTCCCCCTGGCTTGGAGCTGCCGATGAGCTACAACTTCTTGCCGTACGAGCCGGAGCAGATGTTCTTGCTCCCGCCCTCGCTGACGGAGTGGGTGCGGGAGGAGAGTCTGGCGCGGTTTGTCTCAGAGGTGGTCGACGAGCTGGAACGGGAGGGGCGGCTGGCGGCCTTCTATGCGCGCTATCGAGCGGACGGCTGGGGCCAGGCGGCGTACGCGCCGCGGATGATGGTGAAAGTTCTGCTCTATGCCTACTGCACGGGAGTGGTAAGCTCACGGCTGATGGCGCAGGCGCTGGAAGGCGACGTGGCATTTCGCTATCTGGCGGCGAACCAGCAGCCGGACTTCCGCACCCTGTCGGACTTTCGCAACGAGCACCGGGAGGCGCTGGAAGGATTGTTCGTGGAGATCCTTCGTCTGTGCCGGGAAGCGGGGCTGGTGAAGATGGGACGGGTGGCGCTGGATGGGTGACGTGTGTCCGGCACTCAGAACTTAGAGGCGCTCCCGCACTTTCCCGGGATGACGGTCGGTGCGGTTCGCGGCTTCGGGCGCGAGCGCTACGAGCTTCCTCTCGGAAGCGTGCGGGCGGAGATCGAGGACTTCACCGACAAGGTTCAGATCGAGACCGTGATCCACGACGAGCAGGTGGATGAGGTGATCGACGCCATCGCCCGCGCGGCCCATACGGGACGCTACGGCGACGGCATGATCTTCGTCGTTCCGGTGGAGCGCTCGGTGCGCATCGCGACCCTGCGGGAGGGCGAGGAAGTGGTATGACCAAGACGCTCCGCCTTGACCTCCCGCTGCTCCTCCCCGACGTGCCCGACACGCGAGATGCGTGCGTGGCCCGCCTGGAGAGCATGCTCGGAGAGAAGCAGGGGATCCGGCGTACGCACCTTCTTCGCTCTGAGATCCCCGGGGCCACGCTGCTCTGCCTGCACTACGATCCGGACACGCTTTCACTGGCGGAGGTCGAGCGGATTGCGGCGGGGGCTGAGGTGACGGCGCACTTCGGACACGCGGTGATCCCGCTTCGCGCCGTGGACGGGGAGGATGCGGGGCGACGCATCGAGGATGGTCTCCTCGGGGTGCACGGCGTACTGAGCGCATCGGTCAACCTCGCCGCGCAACGGGCGCGGTTGGAGTTCGACCGCGAAGTGACGTCCATCGAGACGATCAAGTCCGAGCTTGCGCGGATGGGCTACGCATCCGGGATGTCCGCGTCCACGGCTCCGGGCGGCGGGTGCTGTCGGCCGCGCGAGGCGGTGGCGGAGGACGCGGGGTGGTACGCGCGCAACAAGGAGCTGAGGGATAGGAAATCCAAACGCTCTTTCGGGTCAGATTCGGCCCTCGCGGGAGGATAAGGCGAAGGCGCCGAGGGTCTGATCGAAGTCGAAGTCCGGGATTGCTTCCGGCTCGGTGGGATCGAAGGCGGGCGTCTGGTCGAGGTCGAGGAGAGGATCGGCGTCGTAGGC
>JACDHR010000234.1 GCA_013820915.1 Gemmatimonadota bacterium | reverse complement strand
GCGCCAAGGCGCGCGCGCTCCTGTCCGGCCGCTTCCACGTCACTCCCGACGACGTGCGCCGCATCGCGCCCGCGGTGCTGCACCACCGCGTCCTGCTGAACTTCCACGCCGAAGCCGAAGGGATCACCCCCGGCGATCTCATCGAGCGTCTTCTTACCACCGTGGAGCCGCCGCGAAGCGGGCTGTGAAGCCGTAGCAGCCGTGCAACTGACGCTGCACGCGAACGACGCCGTAGCTCGCCATCGACTCCCGATATACGACGATTTCGATCAGCGGCGGTGGCAACGCCGACGACCTGCTCCGCGTATCTCGTTGTGGCGGAGCGTCATACCCACGACTGCCATGCGAGCCGGCACGGGATGGGCCTGAATTTGCACAGAAAGGTCCGCCCCAACTCTCAAACCTGGAGGTGAATCACGCGGCGCGATCCTGCGCTCGACCCGAGAGCCCAACCCAGCCGAACACCCTTGCTTTCGGCCCCGCACCTGGACGTAGCAAACGCAACGGAGCAGTAGCCACAGCAGGTGAACCGACCACGAAAAGGCGCCGGTATCTTGCCCCCGTTGCAAACGCACCTGTAGCCAGGAGGAGTCCATAACATGTGGAACCGGAAAGTAGCACTTTCCGGGCTGGCCATTGCGGCTGTCACTCTCGCGGGCGCCTGCGCCGACGTACCTCCCACCGAGCCACCGGGCGCAGAACTCGATGCTCCGCTCTTCAGCACGCGAGCGGCGTCCGCCTCGGCGCCGCGAACTCTGGATGAGCAGTTCGCGCAGTTGGCACGCGAAGTCCCCGGCTTCGGCGGGCTATTCTACGATGAGGCCGGTACCCTGAACGTCGTCATGGCAGGTACGCAGGTCATGTCGACAGCGCAGGTGGCGACGGTACTCAGCGGACGTCTAGCTGCGCTGGGGATCGATGCCGCGGCGGCGCAGCAGGCGGTGGTGCGTGAGGGGCAGTACGATTTCCTGCAGCTGAGTGCCATGCGCTCGCGTGCGGACGCGGTGTTCGGCCTTCGCGGCGTAGTCTTTACCGATGTGGACGAGGCTGCCAATCGGGTGCACATCGGCGTCGAGAATAACGCCGTGGCTGCCAGCGTGAAGCACGCGCTCGGCATGCTCGACATTCCGCCTGAGGCGGTCATCATCAGCATCACCGAGCCCGAAGTACCCATGCAGACACTACGGGATCGACTGCGTCCGATCGCCGGTGGTCTGCAGATCTGGGCGCTCGTCACACCCACCTCCGGGTTCATCTGCACGGTAGGCTTCAACGTGCGCTCGCCGGCAGCGCCGAACGTACACGGCTTCGTGACCAACTCCCACTGCACGATAGAGCAAGGCGTGGTGTCGGGAACCGTTTATAGCCAGAAACCCTTCGCGCTTCCGGTGGAACCCATCGGTGTCGAGGTCCACGACGCACCGTTCTTCACCGATCCCTGCTTCGAAGACGCCATCTGTCGCTGGAGCGACGCGGCAGGTGTGCGCTACGAGCCGGGCGTGGAGAACATCTTCGGAAGGATCTACCGGACCACGGAGTTCGGCTCGCTCACAGTCGATCCGGCTATGCCGATGTTCAACATCGTCGCTGAGCGTCCGCGAGCATTGATGGGCGACATACTGCACAAGGTGGGGAGGTCCACCGGATGGTCGCAGGGGCCGGTCTTCGCGACCTGTGCCCATGTAAGCCAGGCCGGCACGGAGCCCCTGCAGGTGATGCTCTGCCAGGATCGGTTCAATCCCGCCCCGGCCACGCAGGGGGGCGACAGTGGCTCGCCTGTCTTCGAACGGATCGGCGAAGGCAACGATGTACGGCTCGTTGGCATTCTCTGGGGTGGTACCACCTTCAGTCCGATGGAGAACGTCCGCTTCGAGAATCCCGGTCCACGGCCGTGGATCACCTATCCCGGCCAGACGCCGCCGGCGCCGTGATTCACGAGGAATGATGCTGACATGGCGCAGATGTAGGCGGTGAGCGAAAGGCGGGGTCATCACTTCCAGGTAAGTGGCGACCCCCCCTTGGTTCGATGGAAGGGGAGCTAGCTATGCATCCGAACATGCGGAAGAAGTACCCGGTACGAGGGGGAGAAGACCGATGAAGCGGCTGATTGTTGCCCTTACGACGGTGGTCTTCAGCAGCTGCCAGGCGAGCGCGCCACCGCCGGGGGCCGGGGAAGCGCAAGGGACAAGTGTAGCCGCGGAGGGAGGGATGCTGGCCACAGAGAGGGAGAGCTACGCGGCGGGAGAGCCGGTCCGTCTGGTCCTCGACAACCAGAGCGACGACCCGCTCGGGGCAAACCTGTGCATGGCGACGCTCGAGCGGCGGGAGGAGCAGCGGTGGGTGGGAGTACCGGCGCCGTCGGATGAGGTCTGCACCGCGGAGCTTCGCGTGGTGTTTCCCGGAGGCCAGCTCTCGCACGAGTTTCGGTTCAGGGAGGATCTTGCGTCCGGGGAGTATCGCTTCCGCACCCGGGTCGAGAACTCCACCACCAACGTAGACACGGACGAGGTCTCGAACTCGTTCCAGCTTCGGCGCTGAGATGGTGCGCGCTCGCTGGAGCAATAATCCGGCGTCGTTCAGACCCGAACCTCTCCCTGGTGCGGCGCCGTGGCTCGCTCAGCGAGCCTAACCGGCCACGCCCCGCGGATTATGCCCTTGCGCGGTATTGACACTCGGAAGAACGCGGAACATTATACCGCTGACCAGCCAAGCTCCAGCTCCCCTCGTGCCGAATCCCGGCCACTCAGGAGCCCGGGCACTGCCGCCCGGCCAGGTCCGAGCGTGCAGCCTCGTGAGGGGCCGCGCGGCTCTGGACACTCTTTCGACCAACCGGAGGTGAACTCGGCAGTTCGGCAGCACCGCAGGTTCGCAGCAGGTTGAGAACACATCCTCCAACCAGGCAGGAGTCCAACCATGTGGAACCCGAAGGTCGCACTCACCGGATTGACCCTCGCCGGCGTCGCTCTCGCTGCCGCGTGCACCGACGCATCACCCACCGAGCCGCTCGATCCCGGAGCCGGCCTCCCCCTCTTCAGCTCGAGCCCCACGCGTGGAGCTCCGCACACACTCGATGACCGGTTCGCGCAGATGGCGCGCGAGACACCGGGCTTCGGTGGGATGTACTACGACGAGGCTGGTACGCTGACCGTGGTCATGGCCGGCGACGCGCTGCCGATCTCTCCGCTCGCAGTTGGGGGCACGCTGCAGAGCCGGATCTCCGAACTCGGAGTGGCGGACGCAGACGTTCAGACGGCCAAGATGCAGCCGGGGCAGTACGATTTCCTGCAACTGCGCGCGGTTCAGCAGGGGGCGCGGCAGGTGCTGGGGCTCGCGGGGGTCGTCTTCAGCGACGTGGACGAGGCGCGCAACCGCGTCGTGATCGGCGTCGAAAACAGCACCGCGGCGGCAGCTGTCGAGCACGCGCTCCAGATGCTGGACGTCGCGTCGGAGGCGGTGATTATCGAGCTCACCGAGCCGATCGAGGTGGAGAGCAACCATACCCTTCGCGACCGCGTCCGGCCGGTCGCCGGTGGGCTGCAGATCAACTTCACCCGCGGCGCGTCCGGATTCCTCTGCACGCTGGGCTTCAACGTCCGCTCGCCGGCCGCGCCGAACGTGCACGGCTTCGTCACCAACTCGCACTGCTCCGACACGCGCGGTGAAGTGCTGCCGACCCCGTACTGGCAGCACTCGCGCTTCGTGGAGAACACCTTCATCGGCTGGGAGGCGCACGATGCGCCGTACTGGACCGGTGGTGTCTGCCCGGAGGGTCGGCGCTGCCGCTACAGCGACGCCCTCGGCGTGCGGTACGAGTCCGGAGTGGACAACGCCTTCGGACAGATCTACCGCACAGTAGAGCTGGGCTCGCTTGAGATCGATCCGATGATTCCGCGGTGGCAGATCGTGGCTGAGCTGCCGTTCCCGGTCGTCGGACAGGTGCTGCACAAGACGGGTCGTACCTCCGGCTGGACGATGGGAGCGGTCACGGCGACGTGCGTCACCTCGAATGTCGCCGCGTCGGACATCACGATGCTCTGTCAGGATCGGGTGGCGACCGCGAGCGCGGGGGGCGACAGCGGGGCGCCGTACTTCGTGCGGATCGGCGAGACGAACAACGTTGCGCTGATCGGCATCCACTGGGGGAGTGGCGGTGGCACCACCGTGCTGAGCGCGATGGCGAACATCCGGGTGGAGAATGCGGGTCCTGCGCCGTGGATCACCTATCCCGGCCAGGCGCCTCCTGCGCTGGCCGCGCGGTAGTGCGTTCGCTACGGCGGTGCCCCTGGTGCACACGGCTGTATTCGCATGCCGGGCGCGCGTGCCAAAGGATCGTGGTGGGCTAAAGGGAGCCGGGCCTCACTGTGATCCGCGATTGCTCAGGAATACAGGGGAGCCGTTGGCTGATTCACCTGCTCCGGCCGTGGTTGGCGGATGTAGATCGTGAAAACAATCGGCACAGGAGGTGGCACCAACCGAACAGTGGACCCGATGCTCGTGCAGGCACCTCTATGGTCTCTCACCCCAGGAGGTGAAACAGCAGTTCGGCAGGACCGAAGTCTCGCAGCGGGTTTTGATCACACATCTCCAACCAAGTAGGAGTCCAACACATGTGGAACCGAAAGGTAGCACTCTCCGGGTTTACCTTCGCCGCCGTCGCTCTGGCCGGCGCCTGTACTGATGACCTTACTCCTCCCACGCAGCCGCTGGGCGCCGAATCCGACGCTCCTCTCTTCAGTTCGAACAGCTTCCGCAGTGGCACGCCGCGCACGCTTGATGATGAGTTCGCGCGGCTCGCTCAGGAGATTCCCGGCTTCGGCGGGATGTACTATGACGAGGCGGGTTCGCTGACCGTCGTGATGGCAGGCGATGCGCCGCCGATGTCAAGGGACGCTTTGGCCAGGGCGCTCCAGCCTGCGGCGGGCACGCTCGGATTGCAGGCGGCGGACGTCCAGGGGATGAGCGTTCAGCTTGAGCAGTACGACTTCCTCACGCTTCGCAACATTCAGTCGAGCCTGCGATCGGTGTTCAGCATTGGCGGCGTCGTCTATACGGACGTCGACGAGGTCGCGAACCGGGTCCGGATCGGCATCGAGAGCAGCGTGTCGGAGGCGGTGATAGAGCAGGAGCTGCAGCGGCTCGGCGTGCCGCGCGAGGCGGTGCTCATCTCGGTGACCGACCCCATCGAACTGATGAACCATACGTTGCGCGACGTTGTTTCGCCGAGAGCAGGCGGGCTGCAGATCTGGAGGTTCATCCCACCCAGCACCGCGTCCATCTGTACGCTCGGCTTCAACGTACGCGCCCCTGGCACGAGCGTGCAGGGCTTCGTCACCAACTCGCATTGCACAGAAGTTCGTGGTGAAGTGACCGGCACTCAATGGGCGCAGAAACAGCTTGTGTTGCCCTTCGAGCCGATCGCTGTCGAGGCACATGATGCCCCGTTCTTCACCTGCCAGTATGCGGGGTTCCGGTGTCGCTATAGCGATGCAGCGGGCGCGAGGTATCTGCCGGGCGTCGACAACGTGCATGGGCAGATCTATCGGACCCTATTCCCGGGCACGACAAGTCCGGCCACACTCGAGATCGACCACGACAACGAGCGCTTCACCATCACGCAGGAGAGGCTGTTCCCGATGGTCGGCAACGTCCTGAACAAGATCGGCCGGACCACTGGGTGGACGATGGGTCCGGTAACACAGACATGCGTGGATACGGGAGCAAGCGGGGCTACTCCTCCGATCGCGATGCTCTGCCAGGATTTCGTGCAGGCAGCGGTTGCGGGTGGGGACAGCGGCTCGCCCGTCTTCGAGCGTATCGGCGACAGCGGCAACGTCCGCCTGGTCGGAATCCTCTGGGGCGGTGGCGGTAGCACCTTCGTGCTGAGCGCCATGGCCAACATCCGCTTCGAAAACCCCGGCCCGCGGCCGTGGACGACCTACCCGGGACAGGTCCCGCCGATGCCGTAAGGCACCTCGGCGCGGCGCCGGGGCGGATCTCCGGCGCACGAAGTGAAGGCGAAACACAGCAGGGTCGGCGCGGCCTCGTCGGGCGCTGACCCTGCTCGTGCATCCGCGGGACCATGAGCGCTTCTGCCGCATCCTGGCCTGGTGAGTGCATGAAGCTGAAGGTTGGAGTGAGACGGAAGAGTCGCAATCTGGAACCATTTGATGCCGACAGCAGGATTTCTTCCACCCCACCTCCTCGAGCGCATCGGCGGGCTGGACCTGATCGCCCGCACCGTGGTGCAGGGCTTCGTGGCGGGGACGCACCGCTCGCCGCACCGGGGCGCGGGTGAGGAGTTCGCGCGCCACCGCCCCTACCAGCAGGGCGACGAGGTGAGGCACATCGACTGGAAGCTCTTCGGCCGCACCGACCGCCTCTACGTGCGGGAG
>JACDHR010000233.1 GCA_013820915.1 Gemmatimonadota bacterium | reverse complement strand
TTGAGGTTGGAGACTGCGACGTTTCCCCGTTGCTTCGGGAAGCAATCCTCGATGCGACGAAACTGCTCTTCGGTGATGATCATGCATCATGATAACCATTGAACCGTAGTGTGAACAGGCCCTAGTTCGTAGCACTGCGGGGCGAAGCGCGACCGCATCCCAGATGCTCGCTGCCCAACACCATTAAAAAGGACTCTGTCAAGGGCGGCGATCCGGGACGTACGTTCTCCTGAGCGGAGCACGAAGTGCTCCGCTGCCGCGGCTGTTCTTCTTGCTTCCGCTCTCCTACGTGGTGCAGTGCCTCGTGGCGGTGCCGGTTCAGGATCGGAGTGGACAGCGGCGTCCACACACCATTTCGGGCTCGCTCCCCGGTTCAGCTGATCGGGGATAGCTCCGTCGAGCAGTCCCAGATCCTTGGCTTGGGCACAACGCCGGGCTTCCCATTCAATGCGGATGGCTCCCGAGGGGAGTCAGTTGGGCGGTCGGGCTTGCCCGGCGTGGCCACTGCGACTGCTTGGTTCGGGAGAGCGGCACTCCCCTTGAACTGAGCGTTGAAGTCGGTCTGCTCCTTGAGCACGTGGTAGACGATGCGCGCGATCTCCTTGGCGGTGATCGCGCGCGACGAAGCGGTTCTTCTTGCGTGCCTTCTTCTGCTCGAAGGCTTTGATCTCGGGGTAATACTGAACGGCGCGCACGACGGCATTGCTGAAGGCTTGTCTTCAGGTAGCGGTTTCCCTCCTTGCTCCGCTTGTGCCGGACCTTGCCGCCGGAGTTATCCGCTCCCGGTACCAGACGGCGGTAGGAGAAGAAGTCGCGCTCGGTGGCGAAGCGATCGATGCCGTCGATCTCCAGGTAGAGGGTAAAGGCCGCGATCTTCCCCACCCCCGGGATCCAGAGCAGCCGCTGCACGTCTTCGTTCGGCACCAGCTGCGGCGGGAGTGACGTCTCCAAGCGCTTTCTCTGCTGCTCCAGAAGCTGGATCTGCTCTTCCTGGCAGGTGGCCTGCAGCTGCGCCAGAGGAGGGAGGGAGGCCACCGCGTCCACGTTGTACTTCTCCAGCAGGCGCGCGATGCTGTTCAGGCAACTGCTCCGCTTCTCCACCGGACGCAAGCGGGCGCGTAGCACATGGCGCACGGGCCGCAGCTCGGAAGAGATCATATGCGCCTTCGGGATCAGGTCTGCGCGGAGCAGTGGAGCAAGGGTGAGCGAGTCCACGGTGTCGGTCTTCACCTTGGCGGAGCTGATCGCCTTCAGCTTCCGCGCGTGCGCCAACGTCAGGTCAATCCCGTGCTCCCGGCAGAGATCGGCCACCCAGTACCAGCTTCCCGTACTCTCCACCACCGCGCGGTGCGGTCCCGGAAGACCGGAGAAGTAGCGCAGCACGTCGGCTTCACGCGCGCGAACACGCTTCTGCTTGATTTCGGCACCTTGAGCATCCACCGTGGCAATCACCAGATCCCGCTTGTGCAGATCGATCCCGTGTGTCATCATGAGTACATCCAGGAAAAGGGGGCAGTCTTCCCATGCCAATGCATGGAGGATGCGAAGAGCCCTTTTTGGAAGTATCAATCGGATGCAGCCGACGGAGGGCCGCCCACAATTGAGCATGCCCAGAGATCCCGTTCGGCCCTCCGCCACTTAGCTTTAGCATTGGGCGGCTCGGGATAGTGGCGTGTTGCAGGCTTGGGCACGGATGGGTAGCTTGGTGGCATGTCACGAGTCTATCTCGAAACCACCATCCTCAGCTACCTCGCTGCCCGGCCCAGCCGTGACCTGATCACCGCGGCCAATCAGCAACTCACGCACGAATGGTGGGAACACCGCCGCCGCGACTTCCTGCCGTGCGTCTCCGAGGCCGTCACGCGCGAAGCGCGAGCCGGGGACCCGCAGGTAGCAGCCCAACGCAGCGAACTGGTCGCGGGCCTGCCGCTGCTCGCGATTACGGACGAGGTAATCTTGCTTGCCGAGGCACTCGTGCGGCGAGGGCCGCTGCCGCCCAAGGCCGCCACCGATGCCGTGCATATCGCCGTTGCCGCCGTTCACGCGGTGGATTATCTTTTGACGTGGAATTGCAAGCACATTGCGAACGCCGAGATGCGCCATCGAGTGCTCGCCGTGTGTGAAGGCCGTGGGCACCGGATGCCGGTCATCTGCACGCCCGCCGAACTCATGGGGGAGTGAAGCCATGTGGACCGATCCCATCGTCGAGGAAATTCGCCGTGAGCGGGAAGCCCACGCCGAACGCCTCGGATTTGACGTAGCGGCAATCTGCCGTGAGTTGCAGCAGTTGCAGGAGCAAGAGAGCGGTCGGCGCCTCGTCCTACCGCCAGAAAAACCGCGGCAGCAACGCCCACCCGCAGCGTAGACCCTCCATCGCGTACTCCGCCGCCCAACATTGCGTTGCAGGCGATGCGGGGCCGTGCATGTCTTCAGCTACCACGGTAAGTTGAAGTTCAGCGGCTTCGGTCCGGCACCCCGCCGGGCCCCGCACGCCTGAACTTTGGCGTTGGGCGGAAGTACGCTCCCTGTGTAGCTTTCCCTAGCTTCTGAGCACACCTTTTCCAACAGAGGTCATGAGCCGCCGAGTCCGACGCATCCTGCTGTGGAGCATCACTCCTCTTCTCCTGGCTGTTGCGCTGTTCGCCCTGGGCGTGCTCTGGCCGCTTCCGCCCGCAACTCCCGTCCTCACCGATCACCCGATCGCCTTCGTCGGTGCCACGCTCATCGACGTCGAGCAGGGTACCTCTATTCCCGGCCGACCACCTTTCGGCGTGTAACGGTTGCACCCTCCTGTTTAGGCACGTAGCTTGGAGAGCCCTTCACTTTCGACCCCGCAGGACCCGATGCAGCCAACCCGCTCGACGCACGCGGCCCTCCACACCTCCCGTTCCGTGAAACCCGTCGTCGTCGGCTCCTCCGCCGCAATGCGGGAGATCCGAAGCGTGATTCGGCGGGCAGCGCCGACCAACGCCTCGGTTCTGATCCGCGGCGAGACCGGCACGGGCAAGGAACTCGTCGCGCGTGCCTTCCATGCGGAGTCACACCGTGCGGCCGGTCCATTCGTCGCCGTCAACTGCGCCGCCATCCCCGAGCACCTGCTGGAAAGCGAGCTGTTCGGCCACGAGAAGGGTGCCTTCACCGGCACGACCGGGCGGCGTACGGGCCGCTTCGAGCGGGCGAACGGTGGCACGCTCTTCCTCGATGAGATCGGCGACATGTCCGCGCCGCTGCAGGCGAAGATCCTGCGGGCGCTGCAGGAGCGGGAGATCGAGCGGGTCGGCGGCTCGGCGCCCGTGCGGGTGAATCTGCGGGTCCTGGCAGCGACGCATCGCGACCTCGAGGCCGCTATCACCGCGGGCGAGTTCCGGAGCGACCTCTTCTATCGCCTCGCCGTGGTGGAGATCGAGCTTCCGCCGCTACGCAACCGGGGCGCAGACCTCGACGAGTTGATCGATCACCTCGTTGCACTCTTCGCGCGGCAACATGGCAGGCCAGTCACGAGTCTCGCGGAACCGTTCCGCGCGCGCCTGCATGCTCACGATTGGCCCGGCAACGTACGTGAACTCGGCAACGCAATCGAACGTGCCGTCGTGATGAGCAAGGACGGAGTGCTGCGGCAGGGGGAGCTGCCGAAGACCCTCGCGGCCTTGCCGGCGTCCGAAACGGTGGCATGCCGGTTCCCCACGCTCGCCGAGGCCGAGCGGGAGCACATCCGAAAGGCGCTGGAATTGGCCGGCGGAAACCGGAGCCAGGCGGCGCGGCTGCTGGGGATCGAGCGGAACACGCTCGCGAGAAAGATGAAGAAGTACGGGCTACTTCATCCGTAGAGGGTTCGTTTTCGAGCACCCTGCTCAAAATTGAGCACACGCCGATCACCCGCATTCCGTCTGGCTTTTCCCCCATCATAACGAACCCGACGTTCTTTTTCGGCCTGCGGGTGGGCTGCTGGAGCAGGCAATCCAGATCATATCACGCGCGCATCCTATTACTGGATGGTCACTTACGCTACTGCACTGAGGATCGGCACACTTCATGCCCGTAACCAGGATCGCAGCGGAGACAGGACACCTTGGAGAGACGCACTGAACCACCCATTTCACCAAAGAGGCAGAATCATGAAGACAAAGCTATCGTGGCGACCCATTCGAGCCCTATTCGTTCTTGTGGCGCTCTTCACGGGTGTAGGCGCATTCTCTACCGGAGCAGGCGAATGGCTCGGAAGCATCTCACAAGCTGAAGCCGGGGTGATCAGCTCTTGCACGGACACGGACTGCCATGGGACCAATTACTGCGAGAGGCTTCCGGGGTTTCAGTGCGATCTATCCGAAATTGGCAGTTGCACCGTTACCGAGTGTAATGGAGGCGGTGAGGAACCGATCGACGATCCCGAGTAGTCGAAACGAACAGAGTGAACACTGTCCGAGTGCGTCTCCCCAATGTTCCCCTGCAACTCTTCCGCCAAATGCCAATTGCATCATGGAGCGCGAGGTACCGGATGAATACAGTGCGGCACGGATTCGGCTACGCGATCGTCGCTTTGTTCGTCGCAGCCAGTCCGCTATCGTCACAGGTGCAGGCCCAAGCGTTCAGGCTTGTTCCCGGTGTCGAATTAGGCGAGTTGGATGGTTCTTCACCGTCCGTGTTCGGGGTGGTGGCCGACATCACAGTCGCTCGCAACGGCAGCTTTTATGTTCTGGATCCGATGCGGCACCGGGTGACTTTATTTTCCAGGGCTGGAGAGTTCGTGGCTACAGCGGGAAAGTCAGGGCGCGGGCCGGGGGATTTCTTTATGCCCAGATCACTCGCGATCGACGCACAAGAACGGGTGTTCGTGCTCGACGCGGGGAATCAACGAATCGAGATCTATGAGGGAACGGGAGATCGTCTGGAGAGACGGGGCGGATTCCGCCTTGACTTCCCGGCGAATGACCTATGCGCTGCCGGCAACCGGCTGTTCCTGTTGGGATACAGAGAGGGAAGTATCATCCATGAGTACAGGATCGATGGATCCCGCGTCCGCTCATTCGGAGGTGGACACGAGCCTCATCACCCCTTGCTGCGTATCTCATTGTCCCGTGGTAGCCTTACATGCGTCGAATCGCGAGACGTCCTGGTGTTCCTGCCCTCGCTCTTGCCGGTAGTGCACGCCTTTTCGGCTGTTACTGGAGCGGAACTATGGAGAAGCAACATTCCGGCCTACGATGCGGTGGAAATCGAGCACGGACCGAACAATCGAATTACCTACTCCACCCGGGGGGGAGGTGGTCATCATTACGGCAGCAAAGTAGTGCCTCTCGACCGGGATTATGCACTCCTGCAGATCGGCAAACTCGGTCCCGGAACAACCGACCCTTACACATTCGTTCAGATCGACTCCTATATGGTCGCGCTCACCACGGGCCGAGTGCAGCGATTGGAGCGCCAATTGCCGAGGATCCTCACGGCACGGGGCGATAAGGTCTATGCAGCTCCGGACGACCCCTTTCCCAAGGTACGTCAGTACCAACTTCAGCCGCCGAGGTGACCGATGATTCGGCCTCTGTCGCATCCGTGGCTTTTCAACTGGAAAAGCGGCTTGGTAATAGGGGGTCTGGTGACAGCGGTTCTATTCACATTTGGGATGATTGACAGTTCTCAACAGCCGGAAGGCCGCTACGTTCCCGAGGCAAGAGATGCCTCCGGAACTGAAATCGTCCTCCTGCTTATCGGGGCTAAGTTCTGTATGGCGCATTTGCAGCCCGGCTTTCCTGAAGCCGTGGAACAGGCAAAGCTCTATGTTTCCGGCTATGCCAGGTCACGCGGATTTCGGTTTCGCGCGGTAGGAGTTGCCCTCGATCCTTCGGTTGCTGATGGACTCGAGTTTTTGGCGCGATTTGGGGAGTTTGACGAGATTTCTTCTGGCGGACATTGGCTAGCGGATCCCGCCATCAAGTATCTCTGGAGAGATTATCCCGGGCGACCTGCCATTCCCCAGATAGTTGTGCTTGAACGGAAGGCCGACACGGAGCAGCGAAACATCCTCATTCAAGACGAGAGCTTGCGGTTGCGAGTTCTGGGCACGGAAGAAATTGAAGAATGGGTAGCGGTGGGGGCTCCGCTCGATCCTCGCATCCCCGTAGGTAGTCTATGATCGCTCCACATCGCTTCGAGATAGCGGTGCCCGTGGCCTCCAGCAACCGATCCGCGAGGGTTGACTTGCCATGGTCGATATGGGCGACCATACAGAAATTCCAAATATGATCAAGTCGCAACGTAGTTCTCGGAGGTCGGGCGGAGCAATCGTGTGAAATCCCTTAAAGATAGGGAGAATGAACCGATCGAGAAAGTGCGCCGCGGCCGGGAGGAGGGGAGTGGGGTAGCGCCAGGGGAGAGATGATGTACGATGAGAGGGAGTCTGCTGCAGCGGG
>JACDHR010000032.1 GCA_013820915.1 Gemmatimonadota bacterium | reverse complement strand
ACCTGGCTAGCCAGCGCAGAGCTGCAGCAGCCTGCGTTCCGGGCGGCGAGCAATACGCTCGGATTCTCGGTGTTCGCACACCGCCGGATCGTTCCGGCGATTGTGATCGACCGCGGAGTTGGAGCCGAAGTCGCCCTGACGCGCCGGCTGGACTATCGCTCTCCGGCGAGTCTCGGGTACCGCTTCGAAGTCACCACCGTCGAAGCAGGGGACCTGTATTTCTGCGTCAATTTCGGTGTCTGTGATCTCGCCACGATCTCCACGCTGCGGCAGCGGCAGCGGCTCTCGCCTCTGGAACTGAGCTTCTTCACCGACCGGTCGGACGATCCGCTCGCTCCCACAACCGGCTACACGGCGCGGCTTGACATCGAGCATGCGTCGGGCGCCACGCTCTCCGATTTCCGATACAACCGGATCACGGGTGCGGCGACCCACTACATCCCCTTCGGAGTCCGGCACCGGCGGGTTCTCGCCGGGCGCGTTCGCGCCGGATGGGTGAGGCCGCTCGACACGACCGCTCCCGCACTCGGGCTGGATGAACAACGGGAGGCTCTCCTCCACCCACGGAAGCGCTTCTACTCGGGGGGCTCACGCACGGTGCGCGGCTATGGCGAGAACCAGCTTGGCCCCCGCATCCTGACCATCGCCCCGGAGGCGTTGCGCGGACTCCGCGACGAGAACGGTGAGGCGGCCTATGCGTGCCCGCCGGCACAGGAGATCACGACCTGCGACCCGAACGCCGAGGAGATCGACGTCGATGACTTTCAGCCCCGCCCGCTCGGGGGCCGCTCCGTGCTGGAAGCGAATCTCGAGTACCGCTTCCCGATGTCGCGTCAGGTGAACGGGGCTGTCTTCGTGGATGGCGCAATCGTGCGCGGCCGCGGCATCGGCCTGGTCGCCGACGGGCACGCGGCCGTCACTCCCGGTTTCGGGGTTCGCTACCGGTCGCCGGTCGGGCCGATCCGCGCGGATCTGGGGATCCGCCCCACGCTGGTCGAAACGCTCCCGGTGGTCACGGAGGTCGTGGACGAGGAGGGGGAGCGGCGCGTGATACGCGTGCAGATGCCGCGGAGGTACGATCCGGTCGGCGATGCCGGCAGGGGTATCGTCGGCCAGGTGCTCGGCCGCCTGACCCTCCATCTCTCGATCGGGGAGCCGTTCTGATGATGAGCCGGCGAAAAGTCGCGATCTCGGCGGCGGCGGCTGTCGGGATCGCGGCCCTGCTGCTGGCAGGCGCGGTTCTCTTCGTCACTCAGACCGACTGGGGCCGTGAGCAGATCCGGCGCATCGCTCTCGAGCAACTCGACGCCGCCACCGAGGGGGAGGTGGAGATCGGTGGCGTCCGCGGCGATCTCCTCCGCGGCATCGTGCTGATCGACATCTCCATCGTTGATGAGCAGGGCCGGCCCTTCCTTCGCGCCGACACCGTCTCCACCAGGTACTCGCTGCGGTCGCTCTTCCGGCAGCGGATCGCGCTCCACGACCTGCGCCTCGTCAACGCGATCATCGTGCTCGACAAGCCGCCCGGTGAAGAGTGGAACTTCGTGCGGATCTTCCCGGCGGACACCACGGCAGCCGAGCCGGAACGGCCGGGCTGGGGCGACTGGATCCTGCTCGAAAACGTCGATCTCGTCGATGCGCGAATCACGGTCCGCAGCGAGTGGAAGCCGAACGAGGAGCTTCCGCGCGAGAAGCGCGAAGAAGAGATCCGGGAGGCGCTCGCCGGCGAGACCCGCGCGAATGTCCAGCCGGTGCCCGGCGGCTTCCAGACCGTGATGGACTTCCGTCAGCTCAACGCCCGCCTGCCGGTGATGAACATCGCGGATCCCGATTCCGACGCGCTGCTCTTCGAGGTGGCAGCGCTGAGCGGCATCCTCGAGCCGTTCCGCCCGCCCGCGGCCGAGGTGCACGACCTCGCCGGCCGATTCCGTCTCTCCGGGGACTCGCTCTGGTTTGCGGATGTACGGGCGACGCTCCCCGGCTCGCGGATCGCCGCGGAAGGGGTCTACGGCCTGGAGCATGCGGAGCTGCGGCTCCACCTACATGGCGCACCCGTGGCATTCGCGGACCTTCGCTGGCTCTACCCGCAGCTCCCGGAGGAAGGCGGCGGTACGTTGCGGCTCGCCGTATACCAGCGCGAGATGACGACCTCCATCGTCGCGGAAGAGGTAGACATCCGCGTCGGCAAGGCCGCGCTTGCCGGGCAGCTCGGGCTCGTCCTGGGCGATACCATCCGGCTGCACGACACCGATCTCCGGTTCTCTGATCTTGACACGCGCCTCATCCAGCGGATGGCCCCCGCCGTGGATATCCCGCGCCACGGTACCCTCACGGGCCGCGTCGTGGTGGCGGGTACGGCCGAGGCGATGCAGGTCGATGGCAACGTGGCCTTCGAAGATCGCGTCTCGGGGGTAAGCCGGATGGTGGCGCGAGGGGAATTCGGGATGGGCGACGAACTCCGGTTCCAGAACCTTAACCTCCGCTTCGAGCCGCTGCAGGCGGAGCTGCTCCGGGTCGCGGCGCCCGACTTCCCCGCCCGCGGGCCGATCACCGGCGAGGTGACGCTGACGGGCACCACCGGCGGCGCCATGCAGCTCGACGGCGATCTCCGCCTGGCGGACCCGGAGACGGGCGTCAGCCGAGTGCTCGCCGCCGGCGGCCTGATCATGGGTGACGAGATCCGCTTCCGCGATCTCGACCTCAGCTTCAGCCCCGTACAGATGGCGCTGCTCCGCACCGCCGCGCCCGACCTGCCGCTTCGGGGCACTCTCACAGGGCGGGCCCGGCTGAACGGGTCTCCGGCGGGTCTGCTGCGCGTCGACAGCGATCTCCGACTGAATGACCCGCGCACCGGTGTGAGCCGCGTGGCGACGGCCGGCGCGATCGGCGTTGGCGAGGGTGGAGTGCGCTTCCGCGACCTGAGCCTGCGCTTCGACCCGCTGCAGGTTGCGCTGATCGAAGCGATGGCACCGGACCTGCCGGTCGGCGGAACCGTGACGGGGCAGGCGACGCTGAATGGCTCCACGACGACCCGGATTGCCGTCAGTGGCCAGATTACCCACCGCGACCGCGGCGAGCTCTCGCAGGTGAGCGGAACCGCTCGCTTCACAACCGATGACACAAGCCCCGTCGCGGTAGACCTGCGCGTGCAGCCGCTCTCGCTGACCACCGTCGGTCGCTTCGCGCCGGCGGCGGGGCTGCGGGGGAGTGCGAGCGGCGAGCTGCAGGCGAGCGGTACCATGGGAAACCTGGATTTGCGGATGAACCTGCAGCTCCCCGACGGCGGCTTGCTGGCTACACGCGGCTGGCTCGACCTCGCGAGCGAGCAGCCCCGCTACGACCTGGAAACCCGGCTGCAGACCCTTGATCTTGCCGCGGTATCGGAGCACGGTCGGCAGACTTCGTTGAGCGGCAACATCTCCGCGCGGGGGCAGGGTACGGACCCCGCCCGCATGCGCGCGGAGATCAGCGCCGATATTCGCGGCGCGCAGGTGGATACGCTCCAGGCGGAGCTCATCCGGCTGCAGCTCGCCATCGCGGACGGGCTGGCGAGCGTGGACACCGCGATCGTGCGGATGGCCGCGGGCGTGGCGCAGGCGCGCGGCAGCTTCGGGCTGGTGGAGGGGCGGCGGGGGGAGCTTGCCTACCGGCTGGACATTGATTCGCTTTCCGCCTTCACTCCCTGGGTCCCCGCGGCGGAGGGCGAGGTGCAGTCACGACCCGCCGTGCAAGCCCGCGAGACGCAGCAAGCCCGCGCGGACTCGCTGCGTCTCGCCCGTGCCGCCGAGGTCGAATACGCGGCCACCGGTCAACGCCCCCCGGAGCCGGAGGTGGCCAGCCCGATCGCGCTCCGCCGCGACGGGCTGGCGGGAAGCATCGCGGCCGCCGGCACGTTGCGCGGCAGTGTGGAGCGCTTCGACCTGCACGGCCGTGCGGAGACGGAGGATGTGATCTTTCAGGGCAACGCGGTCCGCAGCGGCTGGGCAGAGTACGCCCTCCGGGATATCGGAACCGAGCAACCGGCCCTGGGCTTCGAGGCAGCCTTCGAGTCGGTCAGCGCGGCGGGGTTCGCCTTCGACAGCTTGGCCGCCCGCGTCGATTATCGCGGCGACCGCTCCGGTGCGGGGCACGCGGTTTTTGCTGCATACCAGAACGATGCTACCGACCTTCGGGTAGACTCGGATTTTACGCTCTCGCTGGAACGCAACGAGCTGCGCCTGCGCGATCTGGCACTGCGTTTCGATACCGTGACCTGGCGGTCGACTCAGCCCGGCGTGGTGAGCTGGGGCGGAGCGGGAGTAGAGGTAGAGACGCTGGAGCTGCAGAGCAACGTTGGCGGGCGCATCTTCGTGGATGGCGATCTTCCCGCCGAGGGCGCCGCCGATCTCGAGGTCGCGATCGAGGACCTGGAGATCGGCCACCTGGTTGCGCTGCTTCAGGACGATCGAGAGGCGAGCGGGCGCGTCTCCTTGGACGTGCGGGTGGAAGGCACGCAGCGCAGCCCACGCTTCCGCGGAAATGTGGAAGCGCGGGGTATCATGCACGAGGGCAGGAACATCCCGGACGCACGTGCGGCCTTCGCCTATGCCGGGGAAGAGCTGAGCGCCGAGGGCGAGCTGCACCGCGGCGGTCTGCGGCTGGCCGAAGCCGAGGCCCGTCTGCCGGTCGACCTGGCTCTGGCCGGCCGGGAGGGGCCACGGCTGCTGGACCGTCCAATCTCCATCGACATCCGCGCAGACAGCCTCCCGCTCGATGCGCTCCCCTCCTTCACGGACGCCATAGAGGACGTGCGAGGCCAGATCGCGGGGAATGTCTCGGTGCGCGGCACCGCGAACGACCCCGTACTCGATGGGATCGTCAACCTGGACCTCGCTTCCTTCGGGATCACGGCTCTGGGCATCCGGCTCCAGGACCTCGCCGGCACCCTTCGCCTGCAGGACGATGCCCTGGTGGTAGACTCGCTCGTCGCCTGGAGCGGCGGGCCGATCCGGATCTCGGGCGGGTTGGACATGCGTACCCTCACCGAGCCCGCCTTCGATCTGGAGATCGACGCACGCGACGCGTGGGTGCTGAACAACGAAAACGGGCGGCTCCGGGTAGACGCCGATCTCGCGGTGCGCGGGCCCTTCGAGCGTGTCCAGGTGACCGGGGATATTCACACCCGCCGCGGCGTGCTCTACATCCCCGAGACGAGGCGGGCGAACATCATTGCCCTCGACGACTCGGCGACTACCGCGCGGGTGGACACGGTGCTGCTCGCCCAGCGCGACGCACTCACCCCCGAAGAGAATCCGCTGCTCGCCAATCTGAACCTGGACATCGGCATCCACATAGACCGCGACGTTTGGGTCCGCTCTATCGCCGCGAATGTCGAGATCTACACGCCCGAAGAGGTAGGGCCGCTGACCGTCCGGATGGATCGTCGCACCGGTGCGATGACGGTCGAGGGCGTCATAAACACCGACCGCGGGCAGTACACATTCCTCGACCGTCGCTTCACCCTGACCCGAGGCGCCGCGACCTTCGTGGGAGACGGAGAGATCGACCCCCTGCTTCAGGTTGCCGCCGAACACGAGGTTCGGATCCCGGGCCGCGAGGTGATCATCATCCGGATCGTGATCGCCGGAACCGTCGCCGAACCGACGATCATCCTCGAGAGCAGCGCGCAGCCGCCGATCCCGCAGAGCGACCTGCTGAGCTACCTGGCGTTCGGACGCGAGACCTCTTCACTGCTGCAGCAGCAGGGTTCGGGGCTGGGGGGACAGGGCTCGGGAACGGGTGCGCTGGTCGGGAATGTGGCCGCGATCGCCAACCGGCAGCTCACCGCGGTGGCTATGGGTACGCTGGTCGACGCCGTCGAGAGCGAGGCGATGCGGTCCCTGGGGCTGGACGTCTTCCATATCGCTCCGGCGGATCTGCCCGCGGAGCTCTGGACCGGTCGCTTCGTGGACGTGCTCCGCGGCACCGAGATCGAAGCCGGCCGGTACATGACTCCCCGCCTCTTCCTGGCCGGCCATGCGCGCCCGACCTTCGAAGCGCGTCCGGGCGCCCGCGTCGAGTACCGCACGCCCGGCGGGTTCCAGTGGCGAGCGACGTGGGAGCCTCGCTTCCTCGCCGCCGAACCCACGCTGGAAAGGGATCAGGAGCTGCAGAGCACGAGCGTGTTCGGCGCCTTCCTGATCCGCGAGTGGAGGTTCTGAAAACTCGCACCCGAAGGTGTCACGCAAAGCTTCACCCGGCGCTGCTCTCCTCGGAGCCCGTGGAAAACTCACGATCCTCCAATCACTGCAGGGGACATCTCTATCCGTGCTTGACAAGTAGTCACGCTCGGGTTGCAGATTAAGCGCCTGTATGGCAAGTTCCGAGACTACACCTTACTGCCCGAGGTGCGCTGAGGTCCTGCACGCTGCGGGACGGACCCTACGGACGGGGGGCAGAGGACTATAAAACTCGGAGGTCGATCCGCTTTTCAATCGATCTCCCTGCCCGTTCCTTATTTGTCGATTTATCGTGCGGCTGCAGAACGTCGGCTTTTCGTTGTTGCTCATACTGCTTCTCCTGGGTGGAGGTGCGGGTGCCGGCCTTGCGCAGGTCGGAATCACCACGGACGTTCTGAGTGGCCGCGTGATGAACTCCTCCGGAGAACCTCTGCCGGATGCGGTGGTCTCTGCCGTCTCGCTCGAGACGGGGATCCGGCGTACCACGTTGAGCGACTCCCGGGGTCGATACATGCTGATCTTCCCGGAGCCGGGAGGGCGGTACGAGCTCGAGGTGTCGCGGCTGGGGATGCAGACCGCGCGACTGGTCGCCGTAAGGCAGGCGCATGAGCCGGTGCTCACCACCGACGTTCGGCTGGTGATCGGCCCGATCATGCTCCAGGGGGTCACGGCCCGCGCCGAAATGGACAGGTCCCCGCCCGGGTCGCAGGAGCGGGTGCTCGACGGAGAATGGTTGACGCTGCAGCCCATCGATGCGACCGAGCTTGCGGCCGTCGCGTCGCTTCAGCCCGGGGTGCTGGGGCTTGAATCGACCGACTCGGTGGGCTCCGGCGGGTTCTCGGTACTGGGTCAACGGCCCGATCTCAACGTGGTGACCGTCGATGGCGCCTCGTTCGGCTCGCCGCGGGGCACGGCGGGCGGCGGGCTGGGGATCCCGGCGGAGGCGGTGCGGCTCACCCGCGTCATTACCAACAGCTACGATGTCTCGCGCGGCCAGTTTTCCGGCGGGCAGATCAGCACGTCGACACGGGGGGGGACCAACCGGCAGCAGGGCACCCTCACCTACTCGATGCACGAGCCGAGGCTTCAACTGCACGTGGATGGCTCGCCCTTCAACCGCGCCTTCACGCAGCACAGGCTGAGCGGCGGCGGCGGGGGGCCGATCATTCGCGACCGGATCTTCTACTTCGGCTCCGCGGCGGTGCAGCACCGCTCTCAGGCATTGCAGTCGCTGATGGATGCGGATGCCGCCGGCCTGGAGCAGCTGGGCGCGCATCCGGATTCCGTCGCACGTTTTCTCCAGATCCTGCAACAGCAGCAGCTTTCCCCGCGCGAGCCGGTCGCGGCCTCACAACAGCTGATTGAGGAGCTGTCGCTCTTCGGCCGTCTGGACTTCGTGCTGTCCGATCGCCATTCCCTGATGATGCGCGGAGACGCACGCTGGAACCGCCGCGACGGTACGCAGATCAGCACGCTCGGGCTGCCGCACAGCGGCGGCAACAACGCCTCCGACGGCGGTGGGGTGATGGTGGCACTCACGTCTCGCTTCCGAGCGGAGATGGTCAACGAGTTCCGCGCCTACCTGTCGCGCCAGGATACGGATGCGGTGCCCTACTTTCCTGTTCCGGAGGGGCGCGTACGTGTGGCGTCCGACCTGCCCGACGGTTCGCGCAGTGTTTCGACTCTTGTCTTCGGCGGAAACCGTTCGCTTCCCGTCACCTCGATGGAGCGGACGTTGGAGATGGGCAACGAGCTCGTGCGGCCCTTGGGCACGCGACACCGCCTCAAGCTCGGAGCGCTCCTCAACCTGACACGCTCGGCGCAGGAGTTCAGCCCGATTCAGTACGGCTCGTTCACGTTCCGCTCGTTGGAAGACTTCGCCACCAACCAGGCGACCTCGTTCTCCCGCTCCCTCGCCACCTCCACCAAGGAGGGGGGCGGCCTGAACGCCGCGCTCTATCTGGGCGATACCTGGCAGTCGAGCCGCGACTTGCAGCTGACGTTCGGAGTGCGCGCGGAAGCCTCGCAGTTCGGCCGCCAGCCTGACTACAACACGGTGGTGGATTCGCTCTTCGGCCGCCGCACCGACCATTTTCCGTACGAGGTGCATGTCAGCCCACGCCTCGGGTTCACGTACACGCCCAGCGCGTCCGAGCCGGGGCAGCGTCCGCGGGCGACGATCCGTGGCGGGATCGGCGAGTTCCGTGGACGGCCGCCCTTTTCTCTCTATTCGACCGCGATGGACGCGACAGGCCTGCCCGACGGGCAGATCCAGATCGCGTGCGTGGGTACGGCGGTCCCCCTGCCGGATTGGACATCCTTTCGCCAGAACGAACACCATATCCCTACGGTCTGCGCCGATGGGCAAGTCCCGCAGCAATCATCGGGGCGAGCACCCAACGTGACGGTGTTCGCGCCCGACTTCGCGGCGCCGCGCTCGTGGCGCACGTCTCTGGGCGTCGAGGGGCGCATTCACGAGCGGCTCGGCATTTCGCTGGAAGCGACCCGCAACACCGGCACAAACCTGTACGGCGTCACCGATCTCAACCTGAGCGCCACCCCGCATTTCGTGGTGGCGGAGGGAGAGGGGCGGCCCGTGTTCGTAGACCCTGCCACCATCGTGGAAAGCTCCGCGCGGCTGGGCATGATGGACTCCCGCGCGCACCCGGAGTTCGGCCAGGTGCTGGAGATTCACTCCGGTCTGGGCTCCGTGGCGACCCAGCTTTCGCTCGGGCTGCAGGTCAACCTGCCATCCCGGCTCGCGCTCCGGCCGTCGTACAGCGCGTCGTGGGTGCGGGACCAGTCGTCGTTCAGCTGCTGCTCGGCGGGCCAGGGTTTCGGCTCTCCCTCCACCGCCGGCAACCCCAACACCGCCGAGTGGGGGACCAGTGACTACGAGCGACGCCATGCGCTCAACGTCACCATGGGCGTACCGCTCCGCCCATGGGCACAGCTCACCCTGGTGGGGCGCGCCAACTCGGGCACACCCTTCACCCCGATCATCAGCGGCGATATCAACGGAGACGGGGCGAGAAACGACCGGGCCCTGATCTTCGATCCGTCCGCCAGCAACGACCCGGCGATCGCCGTGGGCATGGCCCGGCTGCTCTCGCGCGCGCCGGAGCGAATCCGTGCCTGCCTGGAGCGGCAGCTGGGGAGGATCGCGGAGCGAAACAGTTGCCGCGGGCCGTGGCAGACCTCGCTTGAGGTGCGTACCAACCTGAACCCGCCGATGCCGTGGCTCGGCAAGCGCGTGACGGCATCCATCGCGTCGCAGAACCTGCTGACGGGGCTGGATCAGCTGTTCAACGGCACGAGCGGATTGCGTGGCTGGGGGCAACGAAGCTCGCCGGACGCGACGCTGCTGTACCCGCGCGGCTTCGACCGGAGCACCCAGCGCTTCACCTACGAGCTGAACGAGCGGTTCGGGAACCCGCGGCAGGGGCGGATCCCCTTCGGCTCGCCCTTTCAGCTCCACCTCGAGGCAAAGGTCAACCTGGGCAGCCAGGGCCGCTGACCGCGGCCGGAGGGGCCGTAAAGGCGTCGTGCATCCGGGCGAAGATGCTGACGCCGGAGCGAGATACCTGGCGAGCTAAGTCGTTGGCCGCACACTCCGCGCGCGGGCTTTCCCGATGTGCCCGCGGCAGCTACTTTCCCGGCCATTCGCAATGTCACTCCGGTTCCTGTTCGCGAGGAAAACCGATGCTCAGATGCCCCGTCGTCCCGCTCCTCGTCCTCTTCGCGGTCGTAGGCTGCGCCAGCCCAGCGGAGCCGTCGCCCCCGGACTCGGCGACCTCTCAATCCGTGCGGCTGGAGACCGCCACCGGGGTACTGCACGGAACGCTGCTTGTGCCCGGCGGGCCGGGCGCGCACCCGGTGGCACTCATCATCGCCGGCTCCGGCCCGACAGACCGGAACGGCAACAGCCCGCTTCTTCCCGGTGCAAACAACAGCCTAAAGCTTCTGGCTGAAGGCCTGGCAGAGCACGGCGTGGCCTCGCTACGCTACGACAAGCGGGGCGTGGCCCGGAGCGCGAGTGCCGGACCGGAGGAGGCAGAAATGCGCTTCGACACCTTTGTAGAGGACGCCGCCGCATGGCTGCGGCAGCTCAAGGCAGACCCCCGCTTCTCCTCTGTTACGGTGGCCGGGCACAGCGAGGGTTCGCTGATCGGCATGCTCGCCGCCCCGCAGGCGCGGGCGGATGCGTTCGTCTCCATTGCCGGGATCGCCCGCCGCGCCTCCGACGTGCTGCGCGACCAGCTACGTCCGCAGCTTCCGCCTGATCTCTGGCAGGAGAGCGAACGCATCCTGGGCGAGTTGGAGGCGGGGCGTACCACCGACTCGGTGCCCGCAGCCCTCTTTGCCCTCTACCGCCCCAGTGTGCAACCGTACCTGATCTCCTGGTTTCGGCATGTACCCATTGAGGAGATCGTACGCCTTGAGGTGCCCGTGCTCATCGCACAGGGCACGACCGACATTCAGGTCACTGTCGCGGAGGCGGAAGCCCTCAAGCAAGCCAGGGCGGATGCGGAGCTACTGATCATCGAAGGCATGAACCATGTGCTCAAGACAGTATCGCCCGATCTCGCCGCGCAGCACGCCTCTTACTCGGACCCCGGACTGCCGGTCGCACCGGTGCTCGTGGAGCGTACCGCGCAGCTCGCCCGATCCACGCAGCGTCTTCCGTAATGCCCCTGCCTCCCGCTCACTTCCTGGTCGGCGCCGGAGCTGCCGAGCTGGTCCGCGGCTCCGGGCAGAAGCGCTGGCTCGTATGGCTTGTCGGCGGAAGCTTCGCCGTGCTGCCGGACGTGGACACCGCACTCGGGATCCTTCTGGGCCGGACCGCCGAGTTCCACGGCGTGTTCACCCACACACCGCTTGCCGTGGTCGTCTTCGCGCTCCTCGTGTGGCTGGTTGCCGGCCTGCGATGGGCCGGCATTGCAGCGGCGGCGTACACTTCGCACCTGGTGGTTGATCTGCTCGAGAACCGCACGGAGACGAGCGTGCAGCCGTTGTGGCCGCTCTCCGAGGCGACGCTGCGGTCGGTCGCGCACATCTTCCCTTCCGTGCCGTGGCGGCGCGGCGAGGGTCCCGAGGGCGCCGCCGAAAGCCTGCTCGACCCCGCGGTGCTGATGTGGCTCCTGGCGCAGATCGCGGTCGGTCTGCTGGGGTTCGTGCTCTGTGTCCTGCTGAGGCAGGGGTGGCACGCCGCGCGGCGGGGGCAATCACTCCCATAGCAGGAGCTGCAGCATACCATCGGACCGCCCCGGTTACCCCGCTGAAGCGCGGCTACTCGCCATTCGATTCCAAAAACGCCGCGAGCTCGTCGCCGCGGCGCTCCGTATCTTCCTCGCCCAGCTCGATCAGGCGCTGCATGTAGTCGCTCTGGAACATGATCATGCTCAGCATGTCCGGGCTCTCGGTTTCGCGGGTGCCGAGGCCGCGCGTCAGCAGACGGAACGGGCGCGGCAGCCGCGGCTCGTAGGCGCCGGCCAACGTGCCGAGGTCTCGCGACGGCCGGAGCACCAGCAGCTCCACGGGTCGCATTCCGTCGCGATGCTCCGGCGGCAGTGTACGCAGCAGGCGGTTGATCCGTGCCATGCGGATCGCGTCCTGGTCGATCAGGTCCAGGAAGATGGCATTGTAGAGCAATCCGAGCACCTGCGCGGGCGGCGGATAGCCGGACACCTCAGGCACGTCCGCTTCCGCGAAGGTGCGCTCGTAGCGGGTGGAGACAGCGAGAATCTTGTGCGCGCCCAGGTGCAGCGCCGGCGATAGCGGTGCGGTGAGCCGGACACCGCCGTCGCCGTACCAGTGCGTGCCGATCCGGACGGCGGGGAAGAAGAGCGGCAGCGCCGCGGACGCCATTACGTGCTCGACGCCCAGCCGCGTGTTCACGCTGCGGCGCTGCGGCCGCTCCCAGGTATCGATCCCGCGACCCTGCACCCAGATGATGGACTGGCCCGTGGTGTAGCTGGTGGTACTGAGCGCAACGGCTCGCAGCGTTCCGCGCCGCAGGTTGTGCTCGATACCGGTCATCTCGCCCTCAGAACAGTCGAGTGCACCGCGCAGCAGCTCCCAGAGCGGATCGGTGTCCACCAGCCCGCGCACCCGTGACGCACGCATCCCGCCGCCCGCGAGCTGAAGGCCCCAGCGGCCCATGTTGCCCAGCAGCCCCCGCACGTCCACGTCGAACACGCGCTCCGGCGACAAGTCGCTCCACAGCTTGGCCAGAGCGTCCGCCGCCTCAACCGGTGTGCCGCGGTGCCGCGCCAGGAGCGCGATGTTGATGGCACCCGCCGAGACACCCGTCAGGATGGGAAAACGAAGATCCGGGAAGCGCCGCGCGAGTCCGCGAAGCACGCCCGCCTGGTACGCGCCGCGCGCGCCGCCGCCGCTCAGGACGAGGGCGAGATCGCCCCGATCGGTCGTGGCGGGCGTTGCCTCGTCCAGCGTGAGCCCGGCTCCGCCGTTTCGCGTATCGCTGTCACTATGCATGTCGTTGCCGTGTCGTGCCGTGCAGGAAAGAAGGCCCGTGCACAGCGTCAACGCAAGAAAGGTGCGGGTCCCCGGGAGTGACCGGCGGGAGCGCAGCCATGTCGCTCAACCGGGGTTGCCGGAGCCGCGATCTACTGGGACGCTCCTTGCAAGCTTGCTGAACCGCGGTACTCGGACGCGATCTGTTCACCGGTGGAAAAAGCTCTTCGCGGGCGTGCCGACCGGCTCAAACAGGAGGAATGATGCAATCCAGACCTATGCACGGGCCCTGCCTCGGCTGGATCATGGCATGGCTCGCACTCTCGTCGTTCGGGACGGGATCGACCGCCGTAGCCCAAGACGGAGCAACGACGGTGCCCGCGGAGTATGGACCCGTGAGCATCAGCATCGAGGATGTTGCCTACCCGTTCCCCGTTCACTACATGCCGCTGGTGCTGTACGGTGAGGACGTGCGGATGGCGTACATGGACGCCGCGCCCGTGGGAGCCCCGAACGGTCGCTCCGTCGTGCTCTTCCACGGGCTGAACTTCTTCGGTGAGTATTGGCGCGGAACGATGGAGACACTGCGCGGCCAAGGATTTCGAGTAGTGGCCGTCGATCAGATCGGGTTTGGACGCTCGTCGAAGCCGATCATCCCGTACACGCTCGGCGATCATGCGGCGAACACCCGGCAGCTACTGGAGCACCTCGGAATCGGCGAGGCAGCGGTCGTCGGGCACTCGTTCGGGGGGATGATCGCCACCCGCTTCGCTCTGTTCTACCCCGAGACAACCACGCACCTCGCGCTCGTCAACCAGATCGGCCTCACGGATGCGCGGCTCTCCCGGCCATGGCGCAATACCGACGAGATCTACCGCGAAGAGCTGGAGCGCGACTACCCGGCGATCCGTAGCACCTTCGAGCGCTACTACGTCCGGTGGCGCCCGGAGTTCGAGCGGCACGTACGCATCCATTACGGCTGGACACGAAGCTCAGAATGGCCGCGGCTCGCGATGATCCGCGCCCTGAACCGACAGGTGATCTTTGCGGAGCCGGTCGTCTACGACTGGCCGCACATCCGGCCGAAAACACTGGTGATTGGGGGCGAAGTCGACGGGCCGGACTTTCCCGCGCTCGCGCGGAACGTCGCGGAGACGATCCCGAACGCCGAGCTGGTGCTCTTCCCCGCGGTGGGCCACAACCCGCACCTCGAGGCTCCCGACCTTTTCCACCCCGAGCTAATCCGGTTTCTGCTCTCGGATCCGCTGCCGCCGCCTCACGCGGCGTGCCACGCTGCCGCGCCGGGAGCGCGGTGTTGATGGCGCAAACTGCGGCGCTTACCTTGTAGCGGTGCGATACACCAGCGACGGGCCAAACATGCGCTTCACTTCCTCGTGCGGAACGCCTCGTCCAGCCCGCATTTCCACCAGCGCTTCGGCCACGGCGGCTCGCTCCTCCCCGGTTTCCGGCTCGTCGTCTTCGGGAGCGTTGTCGAGCGTGTAGCTCGGGGCGCTGGCGGTGGCGTGCAGCCCTTCCGGCACGCGGCGCGCGGTTTCCACCTCGCTCTCCTGCAGCGCGTCTACCAGGGCGTGGAGTTCTTTTTTGACAGTCATTGCTCACCTCGGGTCAAAGGGTAAGACGAACAGCGGAGGCGGCGCAGAGTACCAGCAACGACCAGGGCGAGCATCCGGCGTCCCGAAGGGTCAAGCGGCGGGGTGCAACGCCCCGCTCCACCCTTTGGGACCCTGGATCCGCAGTGCGCTCCTGCTACTATCCTATTAGAAGGCTTATGCGTCCACAGACGCCCCCGCCTGAACCTTGGCAGAGACGGTGCTTTATGATCGGTCGGCGAAGGTCAGCAAATGATCTCCGTTCCGCAGCCGGTGGAGTTGGTGACGTGGATCGTGGCCTGCGCCGCCTCTCCCGCCGAGGTCACCGTGACCCGCAGCCCGATGTCGCCGTCTCCCTCGGCGATGTTGACGTTCTGCGTCTTGCTCGTGCCCAGCTTCCCCCACCCGCCGCTGATGTCCGGGTAGCGGATCTCCCACTGGTAGGTGTAGGAACCGTTGCCGCCCCAAGGCACGGCCTCCTACTGGTAGAGGCCCGGATCGCGAACGTAGGTCTCGCCCTGGATGGAGACACTGACCGGCACCGGTCACGGGATGCCAAGTGCCGCCGCCGCGTCCACGATGCCGTAGCCGTAGTACTCGTCTCTGCCTGGGCTTCCACGGTCCTCCGCCGTGGCAAATAAACGGTCCACAACCTGCCGATTGGTCCACGTCGGGTTCTTCGCGCGGACGAGAGCTGCAGCACCTGCCACATGAGGGGTCGCGAATGAGGTTCCACACCATCCGGCTCTCTCGTCCTCATAGCGATTGGTGGGCACCGTACTCAGCGCCCAAAACGGCGCAGAGAGATCCACATGCGGTCCGTAGTTCGAGCGGGCACCGTTGCACGGGCTGGTACTCGCGAAAGACTTGTTCCGCTGAACACCCGACACACCCACCACGTTCGTATACCTCGCCGGGTAGACCTGCGTTCTCCCCTGATCGTTGCCTGCCGCCGCCACGATCACGATGTCATTGTTCCAAGCCTGTGCGATCGCGTTCGCCTGAGCGGCATCGTAGGGTTGTCTCAAACTCAGGTTCAATACGTCGGCACAGTAGTGTCCCGTTCAGCCGCCGGGACGAGTCCGTAACGCGATTGCAGAAAATGATTTACAAGCAAGCTATCGGTGAAACGATTTGAACTGAGCGTCCATGCACCCCACTCTCCAGTGACCTTAGACTCGGGAGTGGATGATGAACCAAGGGCAAACGCTCTTCGCTCAAGTTATGGCGTTTGCGCCGCATCTCGATTTTCAACGATGCGTCCAACGCTACGGAGGAGACCAACGAGTTCGCCGTTTCCATTGCTGGGACCACTTCCCGGTGATGGCGTTCGGTCAACTGAGCTTTCGGGAGAGCCTGCGCGACATCGAAGCGTGCTTGAAAGCCCGCGCCGAGAAGCTCTACCACATGGGCATCCGGTCGAAGGTAGCCGCGCAACACGCTGGCCGTGGCCAACGAGAAGCGGGATTGGAGGATCTACGCCGATTTCGCGCAGGTTCTGATTCAGGAAGCCCGGCAGCTCTACTGGGGCGAGAGCTTCGGTGTGGAACAGCGTGGGCGCCGAGAATACCTCCGTTCTGGTACCGCTCCGACCCATCTGAGGTTCGGCCGGCTCCTGGGGGCGGCGGAGCGACAGCCGCCCCGCCATGGCGGTGACTACGATTGCTCGAGGCCAAATATGCGCTTCACTCCCCCCGTGGAGCAGCGAAACAGGAGCATGGGTAGCGGGAATCCCTGCCGGCACCGATCCTACGCCTCGCGTTTAACGGCGGTGCGCCGCTCGACCTCCGCGCGCACGGCAGGAGCGACCTCGGTGCCGAACAGCTCGATGCTACGCATCAGCTTGTCGTGAGGCGTGGGCCCCACGCTCATCTGCATCAGGAATCGCTGGTGGCCGAAGATCTCGTGCTGGAACAGGATCTTGTCGATCACCTCCTGCGGACTGCCGACAAAGTTGGCGCCGCGCAGCGTCCGCGATTGCTCGAACTCGTGCCGGTTCATCGGCGGCCAGCCGCGCTCCCGGCCGATCCGGTCCATGGTAGCCTTGAAGGCCGGGAACGCCGCGTCGGCGGCCTGCTGCGATGTATCCGCGATGAAGCCGTGAGAGTTGATGCTGAGCGGCGGCACCGCCTGACCGGCCTGCCGCGCGGACTCGCGATGCAGCTCCGCGAAGGGCGCGAAGCGCTCCGGCTGCCCCCCGATGATCGCCAGCGCCATCGGCAGGCCGAGGCGGCCGGCTCGCGCGACCGACTGCGGCGTTCCGCCGACGGCGATCCACACCGGCAGCGGATCCTGAACCGGGCGAGGGTAGATGCCGAGATCGTTCAGCGGCGCCCGGTGCTTGCCCGTCCAGGTGACGCGCTCGCTGTCGCGGAGCTTCAGCAGCAGGTCCAGCTTTTCGGCGAACAGTTCGTTGTAATGCTCGAGGTCGTAGCCGAAAAGTGGGAACGACTCGATGAACGAGCCGCGCCCCGCCATGATCTCCGCCCTCCCGCCGGACAGAAGGTCCACGGTGGCGAACTGCTGGAAAACGCGCTCCGGATCGTCCGAGCTGAGCACCGTGACCGCGCTGCTTAAACGGATACGCCGGGTGCGCACCGCGGCGGCCGCAAGCACGATCGCCGGCGCGGAGACCGCGAAATCCGGGCGGTGGTGCTCGCCGACGCCGAAAACGTCCAGCCCCACCTGATCCGCCAGCTCGATCTCCTCCAGCAGGCCGCGAAGCCGCTGTACGTCACTGACCGTGTGGCCAGTGCCGGGATCCGGGGACGTTTCCGCGAAGGTGTAGATACCAAGTTCCATAAGAAGCCGATCCGGGGGCCGGCACGTAGTTAAGAGGCTCGGCCGTGCAAAAAAACTTGATCGAAAGGCCGCCAGCGAGGCTTCCCAGACCCGCTCCGTGGCGGCGTCCAGCTTTTCGCCCGGCAACTGCTCGTGCGTGCTCCAGCACCCCCTCGAAACGGGGCCTCCGGCCGCAACCGGAGACCCCCGCCCTTCCCATCACCTGCCGTCGAACTTTGCTCCCCACCTCCTCGCCCGCGGGCTAGCGTCGATCGCCCCTCACCCGCACTCCGAGTACCCGCAGATGTGGCACTTCATGCAGCCTTCCGCGAACTCGAGCTGCGCCTGGCAGTCCGGGCAGGTGCCCATAAAGGTTGCACCCGGGTCGTAGTCGTTCAACGCGAGCTGCGCGGGCGCCGGCGCACTCGCTGCCGAGGTGCTGGTTGTCGCCAGCGATGCGGACCCACCGAGGGCCGGCGGCGGAATCAGCTCCTGCTGGATCCCAAGCTTTTCCTGCTGCCGCAGTTCGATTGCCTGCGCAATCGCGTCCGGCAGCGAGAGCACCTTGTTGGCGCCGAAGCCGATCGCGCGGTCCGACGAGATGCCCCGGAGCTGAGCATGGATCTCCTGCACCGGCACGCCGGAGCGCAACGCCAGCGAGATCAGCCGGCCGATCGCTTCCACGTCCGCCATGGCGATGCTGCCCGCTTTACCGAGCGCCGCGAAGACCTCGAACGGCTGGTTCTGCTCGTCCTCGTTGATGGTGACGAAGACGTCGCCGAGCGGCGAGTTCATCTTGCGCGTGGTGCCCTTCAGCACGCCGGGGCGTTTGCGCTTCTGCCGACGCGCCGACGCGGTCTGTGTCTCGCGCTGCGCACGGTTCGCGGCCTCGCGGGCGCTCGCCAGCTCGGTCTCCAGACGCGCGATCTTTTCCCGCGCCTGCGCCAGCTCCGGTTGCAACTCCTCTTTTTTCTTCCCTGTTCCCTCTTCCCTTTTCTGCGTTTTGCCCGTCGTCAGCGGCGCCGCGTCGCGCGAGCCGTCGCGGTACACCGTCACGCCCTTGCAGTTGAGTTGGTAGGCGAGTTCGTAGATCTCGCGGACGTCGCTCTCCGTCGCCTCGTGCGGGAAATTGGTCGTCTTCGAGATCGCCGAGTCGACATTCTCCTGGAAGGCCGCCTGCATCCGAACGTGCCACTCGGGCGTGATGTCGTGCGCGGTGACGAAGGCGCGTTGCACATCTTCCGGCACCTCCGGGAAATGGATGTGCCCTTCCTCCGCGATCCGCTTCATCAGCTCGTCCGAGTACCAGCCCTGCTCACGCGCGATGCGCACGAAGTCCTCGTTCACGTCGGGCATCAGCACACCCGCCTGGTTGCGCATGAACGCGACCGCGAAGAGCGGCTCGATCCCCGAGCTGCAGCCGGCGATGATCGAGATGGTGCCGGTCGGCGCCACGGTGGTCACGTTGCAGTTGCGCAGCCGCCGTTCGGGGCGGATCCGCTCGCCGTTGGGCGCGCGCGCCGCGGCCTCGTCCGATCCCCAGATGGAGCGCTCCCACTCCGGAAAGGCGCCGCGCTGCTCGGCCAGCCGCTCGCTCTCTTTCTTCGATTCCTCGTCCATGAACTCCATGATGCGCCGACCGATCTCGATGCCTTCTTCCGAGTTGTACGGCACGCCGAGGCGCACGAGCAGGTCCGCGAAGCCCATCACACCGAGACCGATACGGCGGATGTTGTTGGCCAGCTCGGTGATCTGGGGCAGCGGGTACTGGTTCGCATCGATCACGTTGTCCAGGAAGTGCGTGGAGACACGCACCACGCGGCGGTACTCCTTCCAGTCGATCTTTTCGTACCAGGGCGCGTCGGCGGCCGTGTCCTCGCGGAAGAAGGTGCCGACGTTCACCGAGCCCAGGTTGCAGACATCGTAGGGGAGGAGCGGTTGCTCGCCGCATGGGTTGGTCGCCTCGTAGCTGCCCAGGTGCGGGACCGGGTTGTAGTAGTTGGCGCGGTCGATGAAGTAGACGCCCGGCTCCCCGGTGCGCCATGCGTTCCGCACGATCTTGTCCCACACCCTGCGGGCGTTGAGCTGTCCGGCAACGGCTCCCGAGCGGGGGCTCAACAGGTCGTATTCCTCATCCTTTTCCACCGCGTTCATGAACGCATCCGTGACCGCGACGGAGATGTTGAAGTTGGTGATCTTGGTGATGTCCTGCTTGCAGTCGATGAACCCCAGGATGTCCGGGTGGTCGACCCGCAGGATCCCCATGTTAGCACCGCGACGGGTTCCCCCTTGTTTCACGACTTCCGTGCTGCTGTCGTAGAGCGACATAAACGACACCGGCCCCGACGCCACGCCGGTCGTGGACTTCACGATGTCGCCCGAAGGGCGCAGGCGCGAGAAGCCGAACCCCGTGCCGCCGCCCGACTGGTGGACGAGCGCCATGCTCCGCAGCGTGTCGTAGATCCCCGACTCACCGTTGGCGAGCGCGTCCTCCACCGGCAGCACGAAGCAGGCACTGAGCTGCCCGAGCGGACGGCCGGCGTTCATCAGCGTCGGCGAGTTCGGCTCGAACTTCCGTCGCGTCATCAGCAGGTAGAAGTCGCGCGCGAGATCCTCCACCTCGCCCTCGGCGGCACCGTACTTCGCGTCCTCCGCGGCGATGACCGTGGCGACGCGCCAGAACATCGTCTCCGGATCCTCCACCGGCTGGCCCGACTCGTCCTTCTTCAGGTAGCGCTTCGCGAGCACCGTGCGCGCGTTCTGCGACAGCTCTGCCGGCGGCAGCTCGATGCGCGCACGCGGATCCACGACCGAAGCGGCGGTGACGGGAGGGTTCATGGGGACTCCTTGCTGAAGGTTACGGATATAAATGGAAGTCCGCAGGCGGGCTGGCGGCCTCGGGCTCGTACCGGCATGTGTCGCACGTAAGACTACTATATATGGGTGCCGCGCCCGAAGCAAGCCCCTATATGTAGCGGTATGGGCGCCGGAGGGATGTGCAAAGGTTATACCCCGAAATCCCCCGGAAACCCGGTTTTCCGGCTTTTCCCCGGCCTTGCGGAAACGCGCGGATCGCCCACTCCCCGTTCCATGCCGTAGTTGGGTCGAGCCGGGGAGCAGGCGTCAAAAAACAATCCAGAAAAAAGCAGCCCCGGAATATTTCCGGAGCTGCCGACCGAGACGCCTTTCGATCTTCGCTACGGCTTGCGCGGCGGTGTCTTCGGGGCCCAGTTCTTGTGCTCCTCCGGCCGATGATCGTACATGCTCTCATGATCGATCGGCTGCTCCTGCGCCGTCGTCGTCTCCTTGTCCTGTCCGTGAGCGGTGGCGGGAAGGCCGGCGACGTCATTAGGGCTCGGGTGCTCCTCCTGAAGAGGCGCGTCCTCCATGTTCTCGTCCACGTGCGGCGGGTGCTTCTGCGACGAGGCGGCGGTGCCGATCTCCTTGCGGCTTCCGACCGGCCCGGTGCTCTCGCTCGCGGCGGTCATGAAGAGGCTTCTCCCTTTTCGGCGGCTTCGTCGTCGCCGTCTTCCTGGTTCGACGCGGTCAGCTTCTTCCCGTGCTTCACGTCCTGGCTGGGCGCCGGCACAGCGGTCGGGTACGGCTGGCCCTGTGCGTTCTTGAGGCTCTGAGCGAGCTGTTGCTTGTCGATGGCTACGGTATCGAGCGCGTCGGAGTTGCCACGGCCGGTCTGCGGCAAGGTCTTGTAGTCCGTCGCGCCGCCTTCACTCGGATCGATGTTGTACTGGTCTGGTCGCTTCCCCATCATTGACTCCTTCCGTGGTAGCATAGGTTTGGCTGGGCGATGCCCATGGCGAGGTAACGGTTCACGAATCGTGCCGCCCGCTCTGATCAGAAGGATCGTCCACTCACCAGATAGAAGCTCACGGGCGGGCGTACGCCGGGCCCCGCCGCGTCCGCAACCGTGCTGAGCGGAACCGCAACGCCGCCGCGGAGGGTGAAATCGAGCCCGTATCCGAAGACGAAGCCCAGCGCGGCCTCCGCGCCAGCGGAGACGATCGGCCGCGGCCCGCGGGGCTCATCCACGAACCGCCTTTGCTCGCAGACGTCCACGCACCACGCGGCGCCCGCGTCCACGAATACATTTCCCCAGACCCGGTCGGTGAAGATCGGGAGGAGCCCGACGCCACGCTCCACGAGCCGGACGGGAACCCGGTACTCGGCCGTACCGCTCACCACGCGGTTCCCGCGCTGCACACCGGCGTCGTAGCCCCGCACGGGGAAGGTGCGGGGGCCGACGCCCGGAAGCGTGAGCCCGGCGGGGAACGGAAGTACGGTGCTGCTCACCCCGCCGAGCGAGAAGCCGGGGCCGATCTCGCCCGTCTCCAGGCCGGCGGTCAGCCGCAGCGCGGCTACCTGGCGCGCGAACCCACCGGGATCGAACGGCTGGAACGCGTGGATCCGACCCGTCATGCGCAGGTATCCCGCAGCCTCTTCCGCCTCGCCGCGCGGGCGGGTATAGCGCCGCGCCTCGGTGGTGCCGGAGAGCAGAAACCCCTCTTCCGGGCTGATCGAGAGGGCGTAGCCCCGCGCCGTGGAATGGCCGGCGAAGAGCAGCGCGCCCACGTCGGGAGGCACGGGGGTGAAGGGAAAGTGGATATCGAACTCCGGGTTCTGCCATACATTCTCTCTCCAGAGGATGTCTCCGCCCGCGCCGATCCAGCTGCTGTTCCGCCACCGCGGCCGCTGATGCTGAAGCGACACGGAAATGCGTTGCTGCCTGGCCAGCCAGGCACTCGTCAGCGTATCCCCGGCGCTCGTCAGGCCGCGCCTCGCGTCGTCGACCACGCTCCAGTGCCGGGTTGCGGCCATGTCCAGCACCGGGTCTCCCCAGCCGCGGTAACGGTAGAAGGCACCGCCATCGAAGCGCCACTCAGCCGGATAGATGCGTCCCCTCGCGCTCCACGCGTGGCGCCCGATCAGATCCGTGCCCCCGGTCTCTGCCCCGAGGCCGATCCCCAGGCCCGAGCTCGGGTCTATCTCCGGCAACCAGGCCGCCGGCGCCAGGCTCGCCCAAGGGGAATACGGGCGCGCGGGACCCTCCGCGGTGCCGCTGGCTACTACGGCGGCACCCGGCGCTTCGACCGCGGCGCGAACCGGGGGCGCGGCTCGCCAGGAGACCGGGTCGTACGGGATCCGCGCGATGTGGTACCCGTCGTCCCAATAGTAGGAGAAGGCGATCCAGCGGCCATCCGGCGACACATCCGGCTGGAATGCGCCGGTCAGCACATTCGTCACCTGGAGCAGCTCTCCCGAGTCCAGGTCG
>JACDHR010000232.1 GCA_013820915.1 Gemmatimonadota bacterium | reverse complement strand
GCTGAGCGGCTTCGTCTGGCCGGACAACACGCAGCGCCACTACGCCGGCCGCCCCTACGCCACGGTGGACGGGGTGGGGCAGGGCAGGCTGATCCTGCTCGCCGAGGACCCGCTCTTCCGCGGCGTCTTCGACGCCCCGGCGGGGCTGCTGATGAACGCGATCTTACTGGGAGCGGCAGGAAGGTAGGTGGAAATTTACGCTGTGGTGTGGCGGCGCTCCCGCCGCGGGTAGGGCGGTCAGTTCCTGCGAGTGAAGACCTGGATGGCGCCCAGCCCGTGATCCAGCCCCCAGCGCTGGGTGGCCTCCAGGCCGTCGAGGAACCGGATCGAGGAGACGGAGCGGGTCGAGATCTGGCGCAGCGACTCCGGCCCACCCACGAGCGAGTCATCCAGGTACACCTTGACGCTCTCCCGCTGGTTGATCGAGGATATTCCCCGCGGCCGCAGCCACTGCGGCCGCAGCAGCTCTACCACGGAACAGACGTCGTTCTGATTCGCCGCCTGCAACTCCTCCGCCGAGATCACGCTCCGGTCCGTCCGTGTCGGCCGGTTCTGCGTGTTGGAGGCAGGGGCGCAGGCCACGAGCAGCAGGACGAGCACCATCCACCGAATCCATACAGACGCGCGGTTCATCGGCACCTCACCGGAAAGGGATATCTACGGGCAAACAGCCTCACCGCTCACGGCAGCGGTCACCCACCGAGAGGATACGGATCACGGCTCATGAGTACACGCGGCTGCGGAGAGGGTGGTACCCGATTCGTAGCGGGGAGTTGCAGCCGGCGCCGACGCCGCGTTCAAGGCGCACATTCCGTCCGACGGTCCCGGCAGACGGCACTACCGGGGCGGCGGCAAAAGGAGCGACCTCCGGGGAAATCCCCCGGAGGTCGCTCGTCCCTGCACCCGAACTGCCCTGGCTCACGCTCCGCGGAGAGGCGCGCGGCATGCGCTCACCGGATACGCATCAGTAGCCGGGGTTCTGCTCCAGGTTCGGGTTGACGTCGCGTTCGCCCTGCGGGATCGGGAAGAGCAGTCGTTCGGCGGGGATGTTGAGAACCTCCTGCGCCTCCCCCATCCGACGCAGGTCGAAGAAGCGGAGCCCCTCCATCGCGAATTCCAGCCGCCGCTCCTGAAGGATCGCATCGAGCAGCGCCTGCTGGCTGGTGATGCTGCCCGGCAGGTCCGACAGACCCGCCCGGTTGCGCACGACGTTGATGTCGGCACGCACCAGCGCCGGATCGGCGTTCAGCCGCGCGTTGGCCTCTGCACGGATCAGATACATCTCCGCCAGCCGCAAGACGATCACATTGTCATCCTCGGTGCTGATACGGAAGTACTTGTCACCATAGCGGCTCGTGCCGCTCATGCCGATCGAGGCGTCCCGCCGTGTGTCTCCTGCCGGGTAGGCATTGAAGAGGTTCGCTGACGGGGCGAACCCGTACCGCCCGCCGAGTGCCTGAGGAAAGAACCAGAACGCCAGCGCGTTGGTGTTGTTGATGCTGTACTGCAGCTCGAAGATGGACTCGCTGCTGTTCTTGGTGGTGAAGATGGTGCGGTAGTTCTGCACCAGCTCGTAGCTTCCGCTCTGGATCACGGACGTCGCCCGGTCCCGCGCCCCCTCCCAGTTGGCCGGCCCGCCCCGCTCCAGGTAGACGCGCGCCAGCAGTGCGTTGGCGGCGCCCTGTGTCGCCTGGCCCGGCACCCGGCCGGTGGGAAGCAGCGTGGCGGCTTCCTCGAGGTCACCGATGATCAGGTCGTAGACCTCATCCGCGCTGCTGCGCGGCACCTGCGACTCCTCACCGACACCCTGCGACGGCTCCGTCACGATCGGCACGCCACCGAAGTAGCGCAGCAAGTTGAAGTAGTGCAGCGAACGGATGAAGAGAGCCTCGCCGCGGAAGCGCTGCGCCTGCGCCTGGCTCAGCGCCGAAACGTTGGGGATGGCCGCGAGGACGTTGTTCGCCCGGTTGATCCCGGCGTATGCCGCTCCCCAGGTGCCGAGGAATGCACTGTTGCTCGGACTGACCGCGCGCAGGCTGACCTCCCGGTCGGTCTGGAAGGTGCCGGTGAAGTCCAGGTTGTCCGCGTACAGGTCCGGGTAGACGAGCAGCACACGGCTGTACAGGTTGCTGTCCTGCAGGGAGCGGTAGGCTCCCGTGACCCCCAGCTCGATGCCGCGCGGGGTGGTCAGCGCCGTCTCGGCGTCGATCGAGGCCGTCGGATTCGTGTCCAGCGGCGAATCATCGCAGGCGGCGAGCAGCGCCACCGCCGCGATCCAGGTGAAATATCTCCACTTCATGACGAGGCCTCCTCAGTAGCCGATGTTGAAGCCGAAGGTGAGCGTCCGGGTCTGCGGGAGCGTGTAGAAATCCGTTCCGCGCGTGACCGAGGTCTGACCCGCGTAGTTCACCTCCGGATCGAAGCCGCTGTAGCTGGTCGAGGTGAGCAGGTTCTGCCCCTGCACGTAGATCCGCGTGTTGCGGAACCCGAGGCGCGAGGTCGTCGCGGCCGGGAGCGTGTAACCCAGCACCAGGTTCTTCAGCCGCACGTATGAGCCATCCTCGACGAAGCGATCCGAGTCACGGGTGTTCCGGTTCGGATCGCCCCAGATCGCCCGCGGCTCGGTGGCATTCGGGTTGTCCGGCGTCCACCTTCGCAGCGCGCGCGTGGTGTGATTGTCCCCACCGCTGCCGTATTGATCCATGTAGATCCGGTTGGCGTTGTAGATGTCGTTGCCCACCGAGAACTGCACGAACGCCGTCAGGTCCAGCCCGCGGAAGGAGAGGCTGTTGGTGACGCCACCCTCGTAGTCCGGCCACGGAGAGCCGATCATGGTGCGGTCATCATCGTTGATGACGCCGTCATTGTTCAGGTCCCGGAAGCGGATGTCGCCCGGAGCAGTCGCCCGACGCGGATTGCTGTGGACCGTCTGCCTCGCGTGCGCCTGGATCTCCTCGTAGCTCTGGAAGATCCCGTCCGCCACATACCCGTAGAAGTAGCCCAGCGGATACCCGACCTCGACGCGGCTGACGAAACCGGTGTTGATGGGCTGGTTGTTGTACAGCTCGGTGACCTCGTTGCGATTGCCTGAAAGGTTGACGTTGAGCGTCCAGTTGAGCCCCTGCGAGCCTCCCTGCACGAGATTCGCACGTGCAGCGACCTCGAGGCCGTTGTTCTCCAGCGCGCCCACGTTCGACCAGATGGTCGAGAAGCCGGTGGTCCGGGGAACCGGGCGCTCGACCAGCAGGTCGCGGGTATTCTTGTTGTAGTAGTCGATCGTGAAGCCCAGCCGATCGTTCAGCAGCGAGAAGTCGGTGCCGAGGTTGAGCTGGTCCGTCGTCTCCCACCGCAGCTCCGGGTTGGCCAGCTGCGAGGGCGCGATGCCAGGCTGGTCGCCGTAGTTGTACCCGCCCCCGAAGAGCCCGCGTGAGGCGAAGTTGCCGATGTCCTGCTGGTTCCCAGTCCGTCCGTAGCTGGCCCGCAGCGCGAGGTTGCCGATCACGTTCTGGTTCTGCATGAACGCTTCGTCGCCTACCCGCCACAGAACGGAAGCCGAAGGGAAGGTGCCGAAGCGGTTCTCCGTCCCGAACCGCGAGGAGCCGTCGGTGCGGATGTTGAAGGTCGTCGTGACCCGTTCGGCGAAGGTATACGACAGCCGTCCAAAGAAGGAGAGCAGCGACCAGTCGCTCCGGGTCGAGGTCCCCTCCGAGATCGTGGCCGCGGAGGTGATGTACTTGAAGAACTCATTGGGGAACTGCGTCCCCTGCACCCGGCTGGTCTCCCGCGTGTTCTCCTCGATGCTGGACCCGACCACACCGGAGACCTCGTGCGCTGCGCCCACGGTGCGGTTGAAGTTCAGCGTCCCCTCGTAGGTCAGCTTGGTGACGAACGCGTTCGCGGATTCCGCGGCGCCGCCGTTGCCAGCCCAGGGTCCGACCACCGGCGAGTCCCAGGTGCGCGAGCGCAGCGTGAGATTGTCGAGGCCGACGCTGACGCGTGCATCCACCCCCTCCATCACCGAGTAGTTGGCGAAGCTGTTCCCCAGGATGCGGATGCCGCGCTCCTCCGCCTCCGCCTCGTTGAGCATCGCCACCGGGTTGAGGTAGAGCGTCTCATAATAGGTGCCATCCTCGTTGAACACCGGCTCGATGGGCGGATTCGCCATCGCGTTCGACCAGGCGCTGTAGATGGTGTTGTCGGCGCGGGCACGGTGGGTGATGCTGCGGGCCAGACCGATGTTGGTCCCCAGCGTCAGGCGATTCGTGGGGATGTAGTCGAGGTTCAGCCGGCCGTTCAGGCGCTCGTAGCCCATGGCGCGGATGGTGCCTTCCTGCGTGATCGAGCTACCGGCCACGTAGTAGCGTGCCCGCTCGGTGCCCCCTCGTACCGAAGCGTCGAGGTTGTACATCGGCGCGGCACGCAACACCTCGGAGAGCCAATCGGTGTTGACCCCCGGCAGCACCTCGGTCTCGAACTCCCCTCTGCCAGCGTACCCGTACCAGGCATCGTACCCGTCGGCGGAGGCGGGCCCGAAACGCGCGGTGACACCCTCGTTGTAGGTATCGATGTACTCGTCGGCGTTCAGGAGATCCAGCCGCCTCCAGTCACGCTGCACACCGTAGTAGCCACCGAAGTTGATCTCCGGCCGCCCCGCGATGCCGCGTTTGGTGGTGATCAGCACCACTCCGTTCGAGGCGCGGGAACCGTAGATCGCCGCCGCGGAGGCATCCTTCAGGATCTCGATGGACTCGATCTCGTTCGGGTTCAGATCCGACAGCGCGTCGATGTCCTGTCCGCCGAAGGAGACGTTTCCGATCGCCGAGAAGTCCCCCTGGTTGAGCGGCACTCCATCGATCACGTACAGCGGCTCGTTGCCCGCGGAGATAGACGAGGAGCCGCGCACGCGCACGGAGATCGCGGCGCCCGGAACCCCCGAGTTCTGGGCGACCTGCACGCCTGCCAGTCGCCCCTGCAATGCCGCGTTCACCGAGGTGATCGGCACCGCCTCGATGGCTTCGGGACGCAGGGAGGCGACGGCACCGGCCACGTTGCGGCGACGCTCGGTGCCGTACCCGATCACGACCACCTCATCCAGGCGCAGGGCATCGACCGTAAGCGCAACGGTGATGTTGACCGGAGTGGCGCCTACGTTCACCTCGGTCGTCTCCTGCCGGTACCCGAGGAGAGACACGCGCACCGTGCGGGGTCCGCGCGGAACCCCGGGAATCAGGAATCTTCCGCGCTGATCGGTCAGCGTTCCGATGCTGGTGCCAGCGACCGTTACCTGGGCGCCCTGCAGCGGTTGCTGGGTCGCCTGATCCACTACCTGACCGCTGATACTGCCCGTTTCCTGGGCCGCTGCTCCGAGGGGCAGCACTGCCAGCAGGAGAAGAACCAAACCCAACCAGTGTTTCGTACTCATTGGTGCCTCTCTTTCGCGATCGCCAGGAACGGTATCCTGGCGACGGGTGAATGACCGGTGACGAGATTCGAAACCGGACGGCTACAGCCAACTGTCAGCGGAGTGCTGGACCCCTGCCCACGCGTACGTCGGGCGGGGCGCGGAATCTCGGCTGGAGGTTCGATCACCTGCAAGGAGCCACAACCTCCTTTCCGTCAGATGGTGATTGACGCGATGCCGAGGGGCATGCGCCAGCAGGCGGAATCGCACGCCACCGATGGCGGTTTCGACCCAGTGGCGAATGACACCGCCCGGAGAGCCTGGCGATGATCTGGAGACGTGCTGCTATAGATAGACGGGTCAAACCACAGTGTCAAGCACGGCGTCAGGGAGGAGGCAGGGCGCGGTGGGACGATGAAAAACGACGAGGCGCCCCGGAATCGGGGCGCCTCGTGCGCGCGATCGCCGCGAGCAGAGCTCGCGGGGCCGGAGTGAATTCAGAAGAGCGTGACGCCAAGCAGCACCTGTCCCCGCTCGAAGCGCACATCCTGCTCGCCGGCCGCCCAGTCGCTGACGCGGCGGTACTGCGCGTCGAAGCCGATCACGCGGATCGGCTGGAAGCGCACGCCGAACTGATAGCCGACATGGGTGTGGGTGTCCCGCAGCCGCGGACGATCCGAGAAGACAAGATCCTCCCGCGTGTAGGTTCCGAGTCCCGCGTGTACCCCCACGTACGGCGCGATCGGGAGGAGGGGCAGCTTGAGGAAGTAGTTCGCCTCGGCGAGGCCGACCACGTTGCTGGCGTCGCTGAACTCCGAGACGCTGCCCGAGGTGTAGCCGGTGACACCCACCCCTAGGCCGAAGGGGAGCACGAACTCGGCGCCCAGGCCGAAGCCGTCCGCCGCGGGAAGCCGCTGCCCCGCTTCGACCACGGAGCGGTTGTAGATGTAATGGCCCTTGAGGGCGAACCCGCTCTGCGCCGCGGCGGGGGCGGCGAGAGCGCCCAGCAGAACAC
>JACDHR010000231.1 GCA_013820915.1 Gemmatimonadota bacterium | reverse complement strand
GTCTCCACCGAGGGCTTCACCACGAGGTCGCAGCCGGCCCGCTGCAGAGCCTCCAGCAGCCCGGCGTAGCCGAGGCCAGAGTACTCCCCAGAAAATGGCCTGCCATGCACGATGCGCCCGACCGTCGGGGGAAGCTTCGCGGTGGGAAAGAGCAGATCGTACATGTTCTTGTCCGAGAACGTCTCGGCCGCGGCTCGCGGATTGATCGCCGGCTCGACCCGATGGTAGAAGACGTTCTCCGGAATGTACTCTCCCCGCCGGATGCCGTTGACGGACGCATAGGCGATGTGCCAGCTCAGGTCCGTATGCCGTGGGAAGTGGCGCTCCAGGAACGTCCTGGACGCCGCGACGAAGGCGGCGTCGGCCTCGGTAGCCGAGATGCGCGCGGGATCGATACGCTTGCGGACCTTGCCTATCTTCGCTTTCAGCATCCGCGCCGTGATCACCCGCTTCGCCACCTGTCCGGCACGGGAGATGGACTTCTTGACGAGAGCTTTCGAGATCATCGCTGCGGGACGCTCCCTGGGGAATGCCGGTTGCCGGGCCACGAGCGGCCGGCGTGAGGCAGGGTGCAAGAAGGTCGATGACACATGGAGTGGCTGAAGGTAGCGGGTCACGCCGCCTCCGCAAGAGCCGGCGTGGCGTGAGTGCCACACACGCGCGTAACGGCCACAGCCGATCCCCCGGACCCGTCGATGTGCGCGCGCGAATGAGCCTTCCGCCCGCATGCCCGCGCGACGACGCTCCTCTGTGCATCTTCTTTGCAGCACGGTGCGGCTTTCCGCAGGCGCCGCATCATGCTATGATTGCGCCCGCTGCCGGGTGCTCCGGGAGCGGCGCTCTGCGTTTTCGTTCACCCGATCACCCGTGGGGATGCAGGTCTTGATTCGTTCTGGCGGAGCGGGCAGGTGACCGGCTCCTTTTCCGATCTCTCCGGAGCGCTGGTCATCTCGCTCGACTTCGAGCTGCACTGGGGAGTGCGGGACATCCATCCGGCGGACGGCAGCTACCGCGAGACGCTGCTCGCGGCGCGGGAGCTCATCCCGGAGCTGCTCAGCCTCTTCAATGAGTTCGAGATCGCGGCCACCTGGGCGACGGTGGGCTTCCTCTTCGCGCACTCGAAGGAGGATCTCGAGCGGTTCAGCCCCACTGTGCGACCTGCCTATGCCGACCCGGTGCTCGATCCCTACGGCGAGCCCGTGGGACGCGACGAAAGCGACGACCCGATCCACTACGCGCCCAGCCTGATCCGCGCCATCCAGGCGACGCCCGGGCAGGAGGTCGCGACCCACACCTTCTCGCACTACTACTGCCTCGAGGCGGGCCAGACGACGGAGGCGTTCCGCGCGGATCTGGAGGCCGCCCGCGCGATCGCCGCTCGGCGTGGCATCGAGCTGCGCTCGATCGTCTTCCCTCGCAACCAGTACAACCCCGCTTACGACGAGGTGCTGATCTCGAGCGGCATCACCTGCTACCGCGGTAACCAGCGGGGGTGGATGTACCGCGAGAGCACCGGCGAGATGGCGATCACCCGTGGAAAGCGCGCCGGGCGGATGCTGGACTCCTACCTCCCGCTGAGCGGCGACAGCGCGACGCCCTGGTCGCAGGTGCGGCAGCCGAACGGGCTGGCAAACGTGCCGGCGAGCGCCTTCCTCAGACGCTACCGCCCCCGGCTGCGGCGGCTCGAGCCGCTGCGGCTGGCGCGCATCCGCGCCAGCATGCGCCGCGCCGCCCGCGCCGGGCGGATCTATCACCTATGGTCGCATCCGCACACCTTCGGCGTCCACGTCGAGGAGAACCTGCGCTTCCTGCGCCGGGTGCTGGAGGAGTTCAGCGTCTGCCGGGAGCGGTACGGCATGCGTTCCCTCTCGATGGCGGAGGTCGAGCGCCAGGGCGCCAGGGTGCAGGGTGGCGGGGACAGTGTTGCGCCGCCAGCGGCGGCGCGGCCGCTCCAGCTCTCCTGAAGCGTCGCCACGGCCATGCACGAGAGAGCATCCGCGGGCACGCGGGAGATCGGGCTGCTGCACGTCACCACCATCCCGATGACGCTGACCTTCTTCGTCGGGCAGATCGGCTACATGAAGGAGCGGGGGCTGGCGGTGCGCGCCCTCTCCTCTCCCGGCGACGACCTCGGACGCTTCGGGGAGCGCGAGGGGATTCCCACGCACGCGGTCGAGATGCTGCGCCGCATCAGCCCGGGGCGCGATCTGGCGGCGGTCGCGCGCATCGTGCGGGTGATCCGCGGTACTCGCCCGGAGATAGTCCACGCCCACACCCCCAAGGGAGGGCTGCTGGGGATGATTGCCGCGACGATCGCGCGGACGCCGGTGCGCATCTACCACATGCGCGGCCTGCCGCTGCTGGGTGCCACGGGAAACCGGCGCCGCCTCCTGCGCGCCACGGAACAGGTCGCCTGCCGGCTGGCGCACCAGGTGTACTGCGTGAGCCACTCGGTGCGCGAGGTCGCCGTCAGCGAGGGAATCTGCCCCCCGGAGAAGGTGAAGGTGCTGCTCGGCGGGAGCGGGAACGGCGTGGATGCCGGTGGCCGCTACAATCCCGCGAATCTCGATCCGGGTACGCGCCTGGAGACGCGGCGCCGCCTGCGGATCCCCGAGGATGCGGTGGTGCTGGGATTCGTGGGGCGGATCGTCCGCGACAAGGGGATCGTCGAGCTGGCGACCGCCTGGCGCGCCCTGCGCGAGCGCCATCCGCAGCTGCACCTGCTGCTGGTCGGGCCCTTCGAGCCGCAGGATCCCGTCCCCGTGGAGATCGAAACCATGCTCCGCGGCGATCCGCGGGTGCACCTGACCGGCATGGATTGGGAGACGCCCCCCTTCTACGCGGCGATGGACGTGGCGGTGCTGCCCACCTACCGGGAAGGCTTTCCCAACGTGCCGCTCGAGGCGGCCGCCATGCAGCTTCCGGTGGTCGCCACCCGCATTCCCGGGTGCATCGATGCGGTGCAGGACGGCGTCACGGGTACCCTGGTGCCGCCTCGTGATGCGGCGGCGCTCGAGGCGGCGCTGGAGAGCTACATCGAGGATGCGGAGCTGCGTCGCCGCTACGGCCGCGCCGGCCGCGAGCGGGTGCTGCGCGAGTTCCGCCAGGAGGCGATCTGGGAGGCGCTCTACCAGGAGTATCGCGGTCTCCTGCGCGCCAACGGGGTGACGGCCGCCGCGCCCCGTATGCAGGGTGTTACGACATGAGGGCCTCCCTCGTCTCCTTTCGACAGCGCAGCAGCGATCAGATGACCCGAGTTTCATCGAGGATGAACAGGCCGATCCGCGTTTTCCACCTGATCAAGGGGTTGGGCCGTGGAGGCGCGGAGATGCTCCTCCCCGGCACCCTGCGGCAGTCGAACCTCGAGAGGTTCACCTACGGCTACGGCTACTTCCTTCCCTGGAAGGATGCCGCGGTGCCGGATCTGGCCGCGCAGGGGGCGGAGGTCGTCTGCTTCGAGGCGAAGAACAACCTGCAGATCCTGCTCTCCGCCCGGCGGGTCGCGGACCACCTGCGTCGCTGGGGAGCCGACGTGCTGCACTGCCACCTGCCGGTCGCGGGAGTGGTGGGACGCACCGCCGGGAAGCTCGCGCGGGTGCCGGTGGTGTACACCGAGCACGGCCCGATGGAGAACTACCATCCGGTGACCCGGAAGCTCAACCTCCTCACCTGGCGCTGGCAGAAGGGGGTGGTCGCGGTCTCGCAGGATGCCGCGGATTCGATCCACCGCCACACCCGCTCGGAGGTGCCCGTCCGGGTGGTGCTCAACGGTGTCGATACAGACTACTTCCGCCGTGATCCGACAGCCGCCGCGGAGCTGCGCGTGAAGCTCGGAATTCCCGAGCGAGCCCCGCTCATCGGTACCATCGTCGTCTTCCGCCCCCAGAAGGCGCTCCACCACTGGCTGCACGCTGCCCGGCGGCTCAAGGACCTCCACCCGGATGCGCGCTTCGTCATCGTGGGCGACGGTCCGCTGCGCGAGCCGCTGCAGCAGCTCGCCGGCGAGCTTGGGCTTGACGGTGCGCTCCACTTCGCCGGGCTGCAGCACGAGGTCCGCCCGTACCTCTCGGCGATGGACCTCTACATGATGTCCTCCGACTTCGAGGGGCTTCCCGTCGCCCTCCTCGAGGCGCTCTCCACCCGGCTGCCGGTGGTCTCGACCGCGGTCGGCGGAATCCCGGAGCTGATCGAGAGCGGCAGGAACGGTCTCCTGGTGCAGCCTGGCGACCCCGCCTCGCTCGCAGACGCCGTCACCCGGCTGCTCGAGGACGACGCACTCCGCGAGAGTATTGCCGCAGGCGGCAGGCGCACTGTCGAGGAGCGCTTCAGCGTGCGGCGGATGGTGGCGGAGCTGGAATCCCTCTACGAGGGGGTGCTGGGGCGAAACCCGGGCGAATCAATTCGCAGCAACAATGGCACGAAGTCCGCCTTCGCGGACTGAACTGCTGTTGAAGTCCGCGAAGGCGGACTTGGTGCAGTCGTGGCGCTGCTTCGCACCGGACTACCGCAGCGGTTTCAACCGCCCGGCTGGTGGCCCCAGTGAAAACCTTAGCCAGAGGAAAGCGTGTCGTTCGTAGAGAAGGTCTACCGCAAAATGCCGGTTCCGCTGCAGTCGGTGATGATCACCGTCCGCGGCACGCAGCTCGTCCGGCAGCGCTACGGACGCGCCTACCGCCAGCACAAGGCGGCGCTGCCCGCGCTGCTGACGCAGCCGTACGAGCGGCTGCGCGACTACCAGCTGAGGGAGCTGCGCGAGCTGATCGGCTATGCGAAGGCACGCTCCCCCTACTACGCGAGGACCCTTAGGGACATCGATCCGGACTCCATCCGCTCCGTCGAGGACCTCGAACGCCTGCCGGTGCTGGAGAAGGAGGAGCTGCGCGCCCACTGCGAGGAGATCTACACGGTTCCTGGCCGGGAGGCGATCGAGGCCCACACCGGCGGCACGACGGGGAAGTCGCTGATCGTGCGCTACACCCGGCGAGACTTCCAGCATCGCATGGCGGAGCTGGACTTCTTCCGCGAGACGCACGGCGCGCGGCACGGGATGCGCCGCGCCTCCTTCAGCGGCAAGCACGTCGTCCAGGAGGAGAACCCGAGGGTCTTCTGGCGGACGAACCGCGTGCTGAACCAGCGCTTCTACTCGACCTTTCACCTCGCGCCGGAGAATTTGCAGCGCTACATCGATGACCTGAACGCCTTCCAGCCGCAGGTGATCGACGGCTACACCTCCTGCATCGTTGATCTCTGCCAGTACGTGCTGAGCAGCGGCCAGCGCTTCGCCTTCGCCCCGGTCGCCATCTTCCCGACCAGCGAGACGCTCTACCCGCACAGGCGGGAGATACTGCGGCAGGCGCTCGGGGTCGAGCCTCGCGACCAGTACGCCTCGGCGGAGGGCGCGCCGCTCATCACCGAGTGCTCGCGGGGAGAGCTCCACTACCAGATCCAGACGGGAGTGATCGAGGCCGATGCGGAGGGCGAGGCGCTCGTCACCAGCTTCTCGACCCATGGAACGCCGCTCATCCGCTACCGCGTGGGGGACCGCGTGCTCTTCAAGGAGGGACGCTGCTCCTGCGGCTGGAACACCCCGCTGGTCGAGGGTATCGAGGGGCGCAACATCGACTACCTGATCTCCCCCACCCGCGGCCGGATCTACGCGTCGAACATCGTCAGCGCGGTGAAGGATCTGCCGAACTCGGTGATCCAGACGCAGTTCGTGCAGCACTCGCCGACGCACGTCCAGGTCAACGTGGTGGTGGACCCGGGCCGCTTCGGGGAGGGTCAGAAGGCGATCATCGTCGCCGAGGTGAAGCGGCGCCTCGGGGCGGAGATGGGGGTGGAGGTGGTCACCGTCCCGGTGATCGAGCGGGCCGCGAGCGGCAAGCAGCGCTTCATCGTCAATGAGCTGGTCTGACGCGCAGCCGCTTCCCCGCGCGGGAGGCGCCAGCCGCCGCGGCAGCGACGCGGCGAAGCGGATGCTGGACGTGGTCGGCGCCGCGGCCGGTCTGGTGCTCCTTTCACCGGTGCTGGCGGCGACGGCGCTGGCGGTGCGGATCCGCCTGGGTAGCCCGGTGCTCTTCCGGCAGGAGCGCCCGGGGCTGCACGGCCGGCCCTTCATGATGTACAAGTTCCGCACGATGGGCGACGGAGTGGACGCCGCGGGCGATCCGCTCCCCGACGAGGCGCGGCTCACGCCGCTCGGCCGCCTCCTGCGCAGCACCAGCCTGGATGAGCTTCCCGAGCTGTGGAGCGTGCTGCGGGGGGAGATGAGCCTGGTCGGGCCGCGACCCCTTCTGATGGAGTACCTGCCGCTCTACACCGCCGAGCAGGCGCGCCGCCACGAGGTCCGGCCCGGAATCACCGGCTGGGCGCAGGTCAACGGCCGCAACGCGATCTCCTGGGAGGAGAAGTTCCGCTAC
>JACDHR010000230.1 GCA_013820915.1 Gemmatimonadota bacterium | reverse complement strand
CATCGAGGGAGCGGGCAGCTCGAGCCTGGGCGCGATCACCATCCGGCAGAGCCACTGCTTCAACCAGCAGGGCGCCAACCCGCTCGCGTTCTACAACGGGCAGTTCACCAACACCTTCGCGGACGGCGGCTCTTTCAGCGGTACTTATGCTGGAACGAGTTCACCCACGGCCAACCCGGCGCTGTTCGGGATCAGCGGAGAGTGGCAGATCACCGGTGGAACCGGCCGCTATGCCGGAGCGACCGGCAGCGGCACGGCAACGGGGCAGGCAAACGTGCAGACCGGGCAGGGCAGCATCAGCCTGGAAGGCGCCATCACGCGGTAGCTCCGGCGGCCTCGCCCAGCTGGGCCGCCCATCACCCACGGATAGGAGAGCACAATGAGACGCGCCACCCTGTTCCTGACAGCCACGCTCGCGCTCGCGGCCGGATGCGCTCCCGACGCATCCGCGCCACTGAGCCCGGATGAGCTGACCTCCGAGCATGCCCGTCGCCTTTCCCCAGCGGGCGCACCCATCGTGGTGCCGGGCTTCGCGACACCCGAATCCGCGGTGCACGACGAGATCGCGGACGTGTATCTGGTCTCCAACGTGAACGGGCACCCGCAGGGGCTCAGCAATGACGGCTTCATTTCCCGGATCGCGCCGGACGGCAGCTTGCTAGACCGCGAATGGATCCAAGGCGGACGGGACGGGGTGACGCTGCACGCACCCACGGGGATGGTCCTCGTCGGCGACGTGTTGTACGTTGCGGACGCCGATGCGGTACGCCTCTTCGACCGTGTAACTGGTGCGCCGCTGGGCGCCTGGCCGGTGCCGGTCACGGTGGAGGAGGGCATGGTGCGCGGGTTTCTCCTGAACGACGTCTGCGCCGGCCCGCGCGGCGAGATCTACCTCACGCAGACCGGCATCGACATCACCCCGGAGTTCGACATTCTCCGCACCGGCCAGGACGCCGTGTACCGCTTCCGCAACGGCACCCCCGTCACGGTCGCATCGGGGCCGGACCTCATGGGCCCGAACGGGTGCTGGGCGGTGGGAGCGAACGTGTTCATCACCCCGCTGCTGTCCAACCAGGTCTACCGGCTCAATCCCTCGGGCAAGCGCTTCCACGTAGCGACGCTGCCGGCCGGCGGGCTGGACGGGATCGTCCGGGTGGGTGGCTTCTTCTACATCACCAGCGTGTTCGACGGGTTCGTCTTCCGCATGACGACGGGAGGCGCGCAGGTGACCCCGATCCTGGAAGGGCTCGTCAGCCCGGCGGACCTCGGGTTTGATGCAACGCGCAACCGCCTGCTCATCCCGAGCCTCTTTGGAGACGTCTTCACCATTCAGCCGCTCCAATAGCGGCGTGGTTCCGCTGCACGGTGGTCGAAGATCGTGTGGCTTTCACTCACCCGGAAGCAAGGGAGATTCTGATGATCGCTGTTATGCTGAGACTTGTCGCCCAACCAGGGAAGCGCGAAGAACTCGCCCGACGCGTGAAGGAAGAAGTGTTCGGCCCGACCCGCAAGGAGGCGGGTTGCATCCGCTACCGCTTCTACCAGGATGTGGAGAACCCCGACGCGTTCAGCTTCGTCGAGGAGTGGGAGAGCTGGGACGCGCTGAATGACCACTTCCGCAGCGAGCACGTGAGTCATTTCCTGGCGGACCTCGGTGACCTGATCGGCGAGCCGCCAGAAGCCGGGTTCCACGAGGTCGCCCGCAGCCGCGGCCTGGAGGCCGTAGACGAGGCGCGACAGAGCATCCCGGCGTAGCCGGGCGCCCCATACCCGAAGGGAGATCCATATGAACCCGGCAGATACCGATCGGGCCACCGCGCGGCTCCAGATCGTGGAGGAGCACATCCGCCACGAGAACAACCACGACCTGGAGGGGATCCTTTCCACGTTCGGAGAATCCGCTCTGTACGAGGAACAGCCCTGGGGGGAGCGCCACGACGGGCTGCGCGGTGTCCGGGAATATTACGAGGCACTGATTGCCGCGCTTCCCGACCTTCACATCGAAGTTCAGACGCAGCACACCAGCGGAGATGCGATCATCCTGGAGGTCGTGATCTCCGGCACCCATCAGGCACCGTGGCGGGGCCTGCCGGCCACTGGACGGAAGCTCGAGTTCCCGCTTTGTGCCGTCTACACCTTTACCGACGACGACAGGCTTGCTGGTGAACGGATCTACTATGACCGTGCGACGGTGTTCCGGCAGTTGGGTGTGTTCCACGAGCCGCAAAGTGCGCTGGGACAGTTGACTACCGCAGTGGCGCACCCAATCACCATCGCTCGTGCATTTCTCCGCCATTTTGTCAGCCGCAGGGGGAACAGGGTGGCAAAGCAACGACAGTAGTCCAACTGCCGGCGGCCCTCGGAGCCGATTCCAGGTCGGGCCGTACGCGCTACATCGTCGTGGAGCAAAGCGCACCTACATGATCAAAAGGCTTGTGTATTCCGAACCGACCCGCCAATCGTGTGGTCAGGTACACGCAGGACCGCGCCATTCACCCCAGCGCAGCGGAGAAAACCAATGGCAACGGAAATCACCACCGGTGGCGAAATCCGGGATACGATCATGCGGGCGAACGAGAAGTGGATGGATTTCTATCGCCGGCATGATGCGGCCGGCATTGCGTCGCTCTACACCGAAAATGCTGAGGTCCTGCCGCCGAACAGCGATTTCGTGCGGGGAAAGCCAGCCATCGCGGGGCTCTTTCAGGCGCTGTTCGACATGGGGATTCGGATGATCGAGCTGCACACCGGCGAGGTCGAACAGCACGGCGATGCGGCGTTCGAGATCAGCACCGCCACACTCAGAGGAGGCAGCGGCGAAGTGCTGGATAACGCCAAGTACATCGTCATCTGGAACCGTGAGGGCGGGATCTGGAAGCTGCACCGCGACATCTTCAACAGCAGCACCCCCGCCCAGGCATAGGCTGTCATCAGCGGCGTTCGGGCAGCAGGGGAGAGGGTGGAGAGGTCTGGAACTCAGTGTTGCTCCAGCGGCGCCACAGGATCGACCTCCGCGGATGTGTACATGCGTCGCAGACCAAAGTGCAGCAAGCGCGCCTCCTCGGCCGTGGCCGCACGTGAAAAGAAGTCGTACGCACCGCCCGGCCCGTCCCGTAGGATTACGTGCTCTTCGTACGCCGTCGCACCGCCGGCGGAATCGGACGCTGGCAGCTCGAGGGTGTAGGCGGTACCGGAGCCCCAGCCCGCCGCCACCGGTGCCGTCCGCACCACCCGCCACTCGGCGGGCAGCATGCCTGTTGGGTCCCAGTCCGGCCCCGCGGTGCCCCACCAGCGAGAGGTCCAGACACGGCGAGAGCATCCCCACGCTCACCTCCCGGACTTGATTGGCACTCGATTTCTGCATATTCTCTATCCGGCGTTGGTCTGTGCTCCGGTACTCGTTTTCTTCGTATGAAATCGGTACCATCGTGGGCCAAAGTATCTCTGTTATCAATTACTGATATTGTCAAACGACACACCAGTATGTACGCAATCAATATAGTTAAACGACTTGCAAAAGCTGGTCTTCGAAGGGCGGGACTTGAAATCAGTCGCGTATCATCGCCCGAACCGCCGCCGGTACTGCCACCGATCTTTGATGATCCAATAGAAGCGTTTTATTTTCAAACCGGGCGAGGTGGACGACCCTCCGCATTTCTCTGCCCTCTCAACCGGATGGTAAAGGACAATGGTTTTAGCTATCCTCCGAATGGATATGAACCTTCTGTCCTCGCGATGCTTGACTACATATCAGGTTTATGTACGGAATATTCAGGTTCGCACATAGAGAGATATCACGCCTGGCGGGGAGTGAACATAAACAATGCACTCGACAATCTCATCGGGGTAACGGACGCGCCCGCTTTGATGAAAACCAGCAAACATGTTGCCGTACTCCCGTGGGACACGATCGATGTTGAAACGAGGCAAGCTGAAATAGAAGCGAACATGATGTATGAGTACAAAAGGCACGGGTGGCCAGATCTCGATGTAGATGAGCATGTACCCGCGAAAGGAGAGATGGAGTTCAAGCGGTGCGTTCGAATTTTGGAGAAGATAAGCAAAGAGGGATTTCAAAGGATACACGGTGACGTAAGGGTAACCATGCTGAAGAGGGATGGGGAATATCGCTTCGTTTTTAGTGGCGCGGGAAAGCATCGAACGGCTGCGATGGCTACGCTGGGTGAAACCCATATTCCTGCTTCTTTCCACGGGCACCCGAGAATCATCGAGATGAATGATGTAGAATATTGGCCTCAGGTGCGAAGAAACATTTGGCCACGAAAGAGTGCCCTGGAGTATTTCAACCACCTTTTCGACTTTGACTCAAAGGAGTGGGCACGAAAGCAAGGTCTGCTCGAACGGCTGGAGTGAGTGCACTTACCAGTCGAAATGTACTAACAAGTCTGAGGTGTCGCCTCATTGCCTAGTACTACTGTGTCATAAACCTTGACGAGCGAAGCGTCGGACGCCATCGTTCGGTCATGGACGAGCTTGCCGTCGACCGCGCCCGGTTTGATGACTACCTCCAGCGCTTGTGCGACGCTGTGGGTCACGCGGATCGGTGCGGGCCCTTGGAGGCGTATCTGACGGGGCTGTTGCTCTCGGGCGAGCGCAAGAGTGTCGAGCCCATGGGGGCGAAGGTCGATCCGCGCCATGTGAGCCGCACGCATCAGTCGATGCACCATTTCGTTTCGACCGCGGCCTGGGACGACGACACGTTGCTTGCCGTGGCGCGCGATCATGCGCTTACCCAGTTGGAACGGCATGCCCCGATTTCGGCTTGGGTGGTTGATGACACGGGGATCCCGAAGAAGGGCAGCCACTCCGTGGGCGTTGTCCGGCAGTATTGCGGCGCACTCGGGAAGACGGCGAATTGCCAGGTGGCGGTCTCGGTATCGCTGGTGAACAAGACGATGAGCGTTCCGGCAGCCTGGCGTCTATATCTTCCCGAGATCTGGGGGGAGGATCCCGAGCGGCGGAGGAAGGCCGGGGTTCCCAACGAAGCCGTGCACCAGGAGAAGTGGCGGATCGCCCTGGAGGAGATCGATCGGCTGCTCCTGGAGGATCTGCCGCCAGCTCCGGTGGTTGCGGATGCGGGCTACGGAAGCGCGACTGAGTTCCGCGACGAACTGACCCGGCGCGGCCTCTCCTACGCTGCAGGGATCCGAGAGGATACAGGCGTCTGGCCCCCGGGCCAGGAACCGCTGCCGGCCAAGCCCTACTCGGGGCAGGGTCGGCCCCCGACGAGCGTGCGCCGAGGCAAAGGCCATCAGCCCGTTTCGGCCCGGATCCTGGCAGAGGGCCTGCCGACGGCTGCCTGGAATACGGTCCGTTGGCGCGAGGGCACGAAGGGGACGATGTTGTCGCGCTTTGCGGCGGTGCGGGTTCGGCCTTCGCATCGCGATTACCTCCGCAGAGAAGCCCGGCCCGTGGAATGGCTCCTGATCGAGTGGCCGCCCCGCGAGCCGAAACCGACGAAGTATTGGCTCTCGACGGTGCCGGAAGAGGTCGAGCTCAGCGAACTCGTCTCGCTCGCGAAGATCCGCTGGAGAATCGAGCGGGATTTTCAGGAACGTAAGGATGAACTCGGGCTCGATCACTACGAAGGACGAGGCTGGAGGGGATTTCATCATCACGGGGTCTTATGCATCGCCGCCTATTGCTTCCTGGCGGCCGAGAGGGGCCGCCTTTCCCCCCCTCAGCCTCTTGCCTTCCTCAAACCCGCTCAAGTTCCCCGAGGTTTCGCTCCACGCGGCGCTGCCGGTACGCGCCGAAAGGCATAATCCGAGCTCGATCACGACCCAGCGGCTCGTTCACGCTCGAGCGCTGCTTCAACGGCTGCCCTGCTGTCCCGCGTGCGGAGCGAACGGCTCCCGCCAGTTTATGACGCAGTAGTACTAGGAGTCTGTCCGAGTAAACTGGCGAATCGGGGTGGAGCAGAGTAGATTGGAGGGGAGTTTCGCGAGGTCCTTCTTGAGCTTGACCGGGCGTGTCATGGCGAAGACCTTCCGTTCCTACGAGCCGGACCAGTTGCTGCTTCTGCCGCCTTCCTTGCGGGAATGGCTGCCGGGGAATCACCTGGTCTACTTCCTCAGCGATGTGGTCGAGGCGCTGGACCTCTCGGCAATCCATGCCAGCTACGGTGAGGAACGGGGCTACCCGCCCTATCACCCGCTCCTGATGGTGAAGATCCTGCTCTACGGCTATGCACGAGGCGTCTACAGCTCACGCAGGCTGGCACGGCCGGCAAGCGAATCCACGGCACCACCCGCAAGCGGCCTCTGGCGGTTTGGAGCTGTCCCCGTTTGGTGGACGGGTGACCGCTTGATTTTCAAGCGGAGAGTTTTCCACGCGCTGCGAGGAGAGCACCGCCAGGTGCAGCTCCCCGCAGCAGCGTGTGGAAAACTCGGCTCTCGC
>JACDHR010000031.1 GCA_013820915.1 Gemmatimonadota bacterium | reverse complement strand
CGCGATCCTATTTCATTGTCTGCCGTTCGCCGCTACGGCATGCTGCTGCGGGTACGGATGTTCAAGCCGAAGGTACCGACCCACCCCGTGCGTGGGGTGCCGTTCTCCATCTGATCCTCCAGCCGCGCCGCGCCCAGTTCGATCGAGCCGAGCGTGATTCCCACACCGAGGAGCGTGGCACCGTCGAGGTTGGTGGCTGCCCCCCCGCGCAGGACCAGTAGCGGGATCCTTTGCTGGATGCCCACCGCGACGCCCTGCTCCCAGGCGCCACCGAGACGCCCGGCGGACAGGTGCCGCTGGTACGACGCTTCTACCTGCGTGCGGGTAGGCTCCAGCCGGTAAGCGATGCCCGCGCGGAGCGTGGTGGGGAAGTACGCGCCTTCGTAGAGGTCGCGGGCTGTCTCGTACACGGAGAGCGGAGTGGCGTCGGGATCTACGTCCTCTTCCTCGCGCGCGTAGGCGGAGAGCTTGTCTTCCCAGTGACGCGACGGCGCGCCGAAGTCATCGTGCGTGATGAGCAGGCTGCGTGTGGTGAGGCTCTCGTTCCACTTCATGCGGGCGAATGCGTTCGCAATCACGGCACTCACCGTGAGCCCCCGTGCCGGTTGGTAGGCCGCGCCCACGTCCACGCCGTAGCCCTGGCCGCCACGTGCCATGACCTCACGGTACTCGACCTCGATCGTCTCGGCGCCCGGGTCGATCCGCGGTTCGAAGAGTTTCGCGCGTGACAGCGTGCGACCCAGGATGTAGTGCCCCGTCACACCCAGGCTGATCGGCCCCACGCGGCGGCCGTAGCCCGCGGCGAAGTCGACGAAGGTGGCGCGGGAGCCGGTGGTGTTTCCGGCCGTGTAGTCGGTGCGGCCCTCCTCGTACCCGTTCACGAACAGGTCGATGAGGTCTTTACCGATGGAGTGGTCGACTACCGAACCGTAGGAGGCGCCGAGTACCAGGTGCCGGCTCTGGATCGCAACCAGAGGGAGGCGTGCATCCATCTCGATCTGCATCCCGTCTGCCGGGACCTGCGCGAGCAGCTCGGAGCGGCGGCTCGGCTCGGCCTTGCTCGCCTTGATGATCTCGTACAGCTCCGGAAAGGTAGGGCCTGCCGTGCTGCCCGAGATCCCGATCTGCGGCATCGCGATCGACCAGTACGGTGTGCCGGGCAGCCCCAGGTTCGCGGGGTTGAGGAACAGCGCCTCGTGGCCGCGTGCGGTCGCGACGTAGGCCCCGCCCATCCCCAGCGCGCGCGCGGTCGGAGGCACCTGGGCCGCGGCGTGGGTGGCGACCAGAAGAAGGCCCGTGGCCAGAGAGGTCGAGTACCGTACAGCTCGTGAAATCATGACCCGGGGAAGTATGAAGAGGGAGAACATAGAGCACGGCTCGAGTTCGGATGTCCGGCTCGGAGGTGTGTTGCCGTGTTGCCGAGTATCGTCTTCTACCGCGCGACACTTAAGGTGCAGCGGGAGGGTGTGGCGGGAGAGCACGAGGGGGTTCCGGAGAGAAGGAGTATTCTAGATGCCGTTCCTCGTTCGCCGGACCGCCAGCAGCGTCGGCAGGCGCATGCGGTAGCAGACGCCGCGAGCTGGATCGCCGGCAAATCGGCTCTCCATCAACTCACCGCCGGCTCCTTCCAGCAGCACCTCCACTACGCGCGCGTCCACGGGCTTCCAGGAATCGTCCCATTCGCTCTCTTCCGCTTCCCCGGCACCCGGCTGCGGGGGCGGCGACTCGATCGCCAGCGTTGCCCAGTCCTCGTCCCCCCGGCAGGTGACCGAGATCGAGGTGTTGCCCGCGCGTTCCGCGATGCGCGCCGCGCTCGATAGCAGGAGCAGGAGCGCGTGTGCGAGGGTGGAAGGCTCGATCCAGACGGGGAGCACGTCGGGCGCGGCGTCTACCTCGTACTCGAGATCACGGCCATCGCTCTGCAGGCGATGCAGCGCGAGCACGCTGGTAAGCGTATCGGTGAGGTGCACCGGCTCCGGCTGCTCATCGGGATTGCGGGGCAGCAGGCGCAGGAGGGCGATCGTCTTCTCCAGATTTGTGATCTCCTGCCCCAGCACGGAGAAGAGCGGGTCCAGGCCCGTATCGCTGAACTGCAGGATACGGACGACCGCGGCGACGGCCGCAAGTCGGTTGCTGAGTGCGTGATTGATCCCCCAGAGCAGGTCGTCGGAGACGCCGAGCCATGCATCGGCAACCGGAATCGGGGGGACCGGCGCTTCGGGCGCCTCGGATGGCATCATGGAAGTGTCGCGTAGAGAGGGATGTGGCGGAATGAAGATGTCGCGGGGTGGATCTTCTGTCAGCGCCCCAGCTTCTCGATGAGCTCCACCATCTCGTCCATATCGAAGGGCTTCGTCAGATAGGGGCGGCCCGTGGCGACTCCCTGCCGGGTTCGCGCCCGTCCGATATCTCCGCTCATCAGGGCCGTGCGGCCGTTTAGCCCGGGGAGCGCCTCCAGGCGCTCGATCAGCACGAGCCCGTCGCCGGGCATGCGGGCGTCGACCAGCGCCACATCGAAGGGCTGCTCGCTGGCGAACTGGTACGCCTCATGCGCGTCGCTCGCCTGCGTAACGGAGTGGCCGCGGCGTTTCAGGAAGAGTGAGATCGCCAGGCGAAGCGCGGGTTCGTCGTCGGCGATGAGCACGCGAAGCACGCGTACCGGCTGATCCTCCGCGGGCACGGGCTCCTCGCGGGCCGGCGCGTGCGACACGGCGCCGGTGGCACGGGGCAGGCGCACGAATACGGCCGTGCCGCGCCCGGTTTCGCTCTCCGCCCAGATCTGACCCGAGTGGTCGCGGACGATCGCGGCGGAGATCGCCAGCCCCAACCCCGTGCCATCCTGCCTGTCGGAGCGGAATCGCTCGAAGATGGTGGGGAGCATCTCGCGCGGGATGCCCGGCCCATTGTCGATCACCGAGAGGATCACCCCCTCGGTGGATTCCCGGGTGCGGATGATCAGACGCCGCTCGTCGGGCTTGTTGATGAGCGCCTGCTCCGCGTTGACGATCAGGTTCAGCACCACCTGCTGCAATGCGCCGCTCTCGCCCATCACCGGTGAGAGAGCGGCGTCGAAGTCGCAGCGCACCTGGATATCCGCGGTGTCCAGTGCGTCCTGCCGCGCGCTCAGCACACGCTCGACCACCTCGCTCAGGTCGACCATCTCCCTGCCGCCCGCTCCCTGCTGGCGCGCGTAGGTGAGCAGGTGATCTACGATACCGGCAACGCGCGTGCTCTCGTTGATGATCAGCTCCAGCGCGTCCCGCTGCTCCCGACTGGCGGCGTCTCGCGCCAGAAGCTGCGCGAAGCTCTTGATCGAGGCCAGGGGGCTGTTGACCTGGTGGGCGACGCCGGCAGCCATCTCACCTACCGACGCGAGCCGTTCGGCACGCTCCCGCTGGTCGCGCTCCCGGATGAGTTCGCTGCGGTCCTCCACGAGAACCAGTCCCCACAGGCGTCCCGGGCCGAGGGAACGGAAGGAGAAGTGGAGATGTCTCTCACTCGGCGGGCCGGTGAGCTGAATGTCCATGCCGAACTCCGCACCGCCGCGTGCCATCTCATCCCGGAACCGTTCGTCCACGCCTTCCCCGGCGAGTGCGGGGACCAGATCCCGGAAGTAGTCCCGCCCCACGAGGTCGCCCTCACTCTGGCCCAGGCGCACGGCTTCCCATCGGTTGCATGCGACCAGTAGCCCGGCGGGATCCACGACGGCCACACCCATCGCCAGCGTGTCGAGCACGGCGCGCAACGCGGATGCGTCCGTGGTCAATTCGAGACGAAGATCCGCCGCGGAGCGGTGCGGCTCGGAAGACGGGGCGGTTGGATGTGTCATCAGGAGTCGTACGTCCCCGCCAGGAGGGTCGAAGATGGAACCGCCCTGATTCTAGCGTCGCGATACCGTACCGGCAACGGCCACGTCAATGCGCATGCCGCCTGCGTCGTAGCCTCACACTTTGTCCCGTCGTGTGTTTCTTGCACCCGCTCGGTTCTGTCGTTCAATCGTCCACCCGGAGCTGGAGGAAATGATGCCATCCTGGAGCCGCAAAGACGAGCGTCAATACGAGCACATCAAAGAGAGCACGCAGGAACGCGGGGCTTCGGAAGACCGCGCCGCGGAGATCGCCGCCCGCACCGTGAACAAGCACCGGCGCGAAGAGGGGCGCACACCGAACCGCACCACGCAGGGGACGGGCAACCCCAATCGCTCGCTGGACGACCGGAGCAGGAACGAGCTGTACAACCGCGCGAAGGAGCTCGGCATCGAGGACCGGAGCAAGATGAAGAAGGATGAGCTGGTACAGGCGATCCGCCGTAGGCAATAGTCCTTGCCGTCACCCGGAGAGCGGCCGGTACACGGATGCGCGTCAGGCGCGGGTCAGATAATCGGCGCGCACGGTGCGTAAGCCATGCCCGCCGAAGTCCATCTCCACCCGGTCGCCACGCACCGCCAGCACCACACCGGTTCCGAAGGTGGTGTGAGCGGCTTCTTCTCCCGGTTCGAACGCCTCGGGCTCCTCTTCCTCCGGTGTCGGCACCAGTGCCGCCCCGGCGCTCTCCACCGGGAGCGCTGCCCCGTTCGAGCCGGGCGCGGAAGCCCCGCGAAGGGTGGGGCCGAGTTCCACGTCGCAGTGGCCGCAGCGGAAATCGTCGCCGGGCACCTCGCCGAAGTACTCGCGGATCAGCCGCGTCCGGCATTGCGCGGTGGTGCAGTAGCGGATCATGGCGTCGAGCTTCTCGCGGTCACGCGCGCGCCACTCCTCGTAATCGGTAAGCTCGCGGCTCAGGTCCACGGCGGTCACGTCCGCGGCGATCCGCTCCCACTCTCCGCCCCGGTGCTCGCGCACCATCCCGTGCCGCTTCAGGAGCGTCAGCACGATGCGCGCTTTGCGGCGCGCCACATCTGCGGATTCGGCGATCTCCGCCAGCGGCCGGAGCGTCTCCCCGGGCATCGAGTTCATGATCCGCGCGATCTGCACGGCCTCCTCCAGGTTCGGGTACTTCCCGCCCAGGAAGTATCCCTGGATCGCGCGGTCCTCCACGCGGTAGAGAAGCGAGCAGCGCGAGGGTTCGCCGTCGCGTCCCGCGCGTCCCGCCTCCTGGTAGTACGCCTCCAGCGAGCCGGGGAAGTGGTAGTGGACGACGAAGCGGATATCGGGCTTGTCGATCCCCAGCCCGAAGGCGTTTGTCGCGATCACGGCTTTCGCCTCGCCGGCCATGAACGCCTCCTGCGCCTCGTTCCGCTGCTTGCTGGTCCGTTTCCCGTGGTAGAGCGCGATCGGCCAGCGGTCCCGCAGCTGCTCGCTGAGCCGCTCCGCCTCCTTGACGGTGGCTACATAGACGATCCCGGTGCCGTGCGTATCGCGCAGGATCTTCTCCAGCGCGGCGTCCTTCACGGACTCGTTGACCGTGGGGAGCACCTCCAGGAAGAGGTTCGGGCGCACCAGCTCGCCGACCAGGCGGAAGGGGTTGCGCATCCCGAGCTGCTCCAGGATGTCGTCCTGCACCTCGGGCGAGGCAGTCGCCGTCAGTGCGAGGACCGGGGGGCGGCCCAGCCGCCTGACGATCGAGCCGAGCATCATGTAGTCCGGCCGGAAATCGTGTCCCCACTGCGAGACGCAGTGGGCCTCGTCGACGACGAACAGCGAAATCTCGCGGTCCAGCAGCACTTCGAAGAACTCGCGATCGCGGAATCGCTCCGGCGTCAGATAGAGGATCTTCCCCTCGCCGTTCCCCACCGCCGTCTCGGTCTCGTTCTGCTGGCGGGTGGTCAGCCCGGAGTTGATCGCGTGCGCGTCTACGCCCAGCTCCTCGAGCTTATCGGTCTGATCCTTCATCAGCGCGATCAGCGGCGAAACGACCAGCGTGAGGCCGGGGAGGAGGAGCGCGGAGAGCTGATAGGTGAGCGACTTCCCCGAGCCCGTTGGCATGATCGCGATCGCGTCGCGGCCGGAGAGGACGGTGCGGATGATCTCCTCCTGGCCGGGGCGGAACTCGTCCAGGCCGAAACGATTCTGCAGGGTTTCTTCGAGGTCGCGGTTCGAAGCAGCGGCGGTGGAAACGTTCAAGCGGTAGTCCGGGTACAGGTGTTTTCGCGGTTCTATCACTGCGGGTGCAAGCCACGGACCATCTTTGGTCCCTCGCGGTTCCGGCGGCGACCGGCACACACTACCTTACACGCGTTTTCCCCGGGAATGCGGATCTCACCGGGACCCATCCCGGGCTTGCGCTTCCCCCCTGGCTTTGGAGTTCAATGCGTCGACTTCGCCTTCTCTTCGCGCTCCCGCTCGTCGTGCTGCCGGCATGCGCCAGTGTGCAGGCGCCCGCTCCCTCCGCAACGGAATCGCGGATCGAGGCGGACCGCCTTCTGACCGACATCCACGTACTCGCCGCCGACTCGATGGAGGGGCGGCGGACCGGAACCCCCGGCAGCGCGCGGGCGCGGGCGTACCTGGTGGACCAGTTCCGCGGCGCGGGGCTGACGCCGTTCGGGACGAGCTATGAGCAGGCGTTCACCTTCGTGGGCCGCGACAGCGCGCAGCACAACGGGGTGAACCTGGTGGGGCTCATCCCCGGCACGGAGCACCCGGAACGCTATCTGGTGATCACCGCGCACTACGATCACCTGGGGATCCGCGAGGGAGAGATCTACAACGGCGCGGACGACAACGCATCGGGCACCGCCGCGCTGCTCTCGATCGCCGCGTACCTGCGTGAGAACCGACCCCGCCACTCGGTGATCATCGCGGCGCTGGACGCGGAGGAGATGGGGCTGCAGGGCGCGCGTTCGTTCGTCGCCAGCCCGCCGATCGCGCGGGAGCGGATTCTGATGAACATCAACATGGACATGATCAGCCGCAACGACAACGACGAGTTGTACGCGGTGGGAAGCTACCACTACCCCGCGCTGGTGCCGTACGTGGCGCGAGTGGCATCGCGGGCGCCGATCCGCCTGCTCATGGGTCACGACCGGCCGGATCTTCCGCCGGGCGACGATTGGACGAGCGCATCGGACCATGGCGCGTTCCACGCCGTGGGGATCCCGTTCATCTACTTCGGCGTCGAGGACCATCCCGACTACCACGAACCCACCGACACGGTAGAGAACATCCAGCCGGAGTTCTATGTGCGGTCGGCGGAGACGGTGCTGGACTTCATCCTCGAGATGGACGGCGCCCTCGCGGGTCAGCGTCCCGTGGCGCCATCGGCGGCGAGCAGCTCCAACAGCAGGCGCGCCGCGAGCTTGGCCGTCCTCCCGTCCTGATCGTAGGGTGGCGAGAGCTCCATCAGGTCCGCGCCGAGCAGCCGGGGCTCGCCGGCGACGGTGCGGACCAGCTCGATCATCTCGCGCGCGGAAAGGCCCCCGATCCCCGGGGCGCTGACCCCCGGAGCCACCGCCGCGTCCGCGGCATCCAGATCCACGCTCAGGTAGAGCGCGTCCGCGTCTTTTAGAACGTGCGCGATCGCGTCACGCGCGATGGTCGCCGCTCCACGCTCCGCCACATCCGCTACGGTCACGAGGTTTACCCCTCTCGCCTCCGCCCACTCCGTGTAGTAGCGGGAGTTGGCGAACCGGCGCACCCCGATCATGGCGGTGCGTTCCCCCTCCAGTACGGAGGTCTCCAGCGCGCGGCGGAAGGGCGTTCCGCTGGAGAGCGAGGCCTCGTCCTCGTACTCGCGAACGTCCAGGTGCGCGTCGATCGTGATCAGCGCGAGGCGCAGCTCCGGGTGCGCCGCAGCCAGGCCGCGGATCAGCGAGCCGGTCACGCCGTGGTCGCCGCCGACGAAGATGGGGCGGGCGCCCGCCGCGAAGATCCGCTGCGCCGCGGTTTCGATCCGGCCGTGCGCTGCCTCTGCGTTCATGGTCGGGAGCGCCAGGTCGCCGAGGTCCAGGAGCCCCGCGTCGTCCGCCATCTCGCGCGAGCCGTCGAAGGTGCCGAACGCGCCGAGCGCTTCCCGGAGCGCGCGCGGCCCGAAGCGGGCGCCGGGTCGCGAGGGGATGCCGCCGTCGTACGGGACGCCGAGCAGCACACGCCGGCCGCGCAGCGTGTCGCTCTCGCCCCACGGCCGGAGGAGGGAAGGGGCGCGCGGGTCGCGTCGGTCGGCGCTCGGCCGGAGGCCGTCCAGCGGATCCGTAGGGAGATCGGGTGCGTTCATTGGATGCGGGCCGGGTCGTAGTCCCAGATTGAAAAAGGCCGGGTTGCAGGCTCCGCTGCCCCGTCGGATCGCTTGCTCGCCACTGCGTTCGCCCGCTAACTTAGCCACTTCGCCGGCTATTCGGCCATGCAGGCCGCGTGGCCTGAACGCACCATCGCTCCCGCAGCGGAGCGCGAACCACGCCATGACCCGTATTCTCACCGGTATCCAGCCCTCGGGCTCGCTCCACCTGGGCAACTATTTTGGCGCCATGCGCCCCATGGTCGAGCTGCAGGACCGGGGGCAGGTGTTCTACTGCCTGGTGGACCTGCACGCGCTCACCTCCGTGCGCGACCCGAACCTGCTGCGCGAGAACATTCGCAGCGCCGCTGTCGATTCGTTGGCGTGCGGGATCGACCCCGCACGCACCATCTTCTGGCGGCAGTCTCACGTGGCTGCGGTCGCGGAGCTGAACTGGATCCTCAGCAATGTCACCCCGATGGGCCTGCTGGAGCGCTGCCACGCCTACAAGGACAAGGTTGCGCGCGGGCTGCCGGCCAACCACGGGCTCTTCGCGTATCCCGTGCTGATGGCCGCCGACATCCTGCTCTACGACGCGGACCGCATCCCCGTGGGCAGGGACCAGAAGCAGCACCTGGAGGTCGCCCGCGACATCGCGGTCAAGATGAACGAGGCGTACGGCGAGGTCTTCAAGCTCCCCGAGCCGGACATCCGGGAGGATACGGCGCTGGTCCCCGGCCTCGACGGGCAGAAGATGAGCAAGAGCTACGGCAACACGATCGAGATCTTCGCCGGGGAGAAGGCGTTGCGGAAGAAGGTGATGGGGATCGTCACCGACTCCTCCGCGGTGGAGGACCCGAAAGACCCGGCCAACTCCACCATCGTCGCGCTCTACCGTCTCGTGGCCCCACCGGAGGACGTGCGGCGGATGGAGGCCGAGTTCCGCGCCGGCGGCGTGGGATACGGCGAGTTCAAGAAGCGGCTCTTCGCCGCCATCTGGCAGTACTTCGCTCCCATGCGCGCACACCGTGAGGAGCTGCTCCGCGACCCCGGCCAGGTGGACGAGATCCTGCGCGACGGCGCGGCCCGCGCGCGGGAGGTAGCGGACGGTGTGATGGCGCGGGTGCGGGCGGTGGTGGGGCTGGAGTAGGAAACCGCGACGCCGCGCGGGCTCCAAAACCTGGCTTCGGTGATGCAGCTGCGTCCTTCACCGGCACGACGCGTGCAAGGCGCTCCGACTGATCCGCCCTCCGCTCTTTCACCTGCGATCTCACAGCCATCGCTTCACCGCCTCCGCGCTCGGTACGCATTGTGCGCATCGCGTCCCTCTGCCGCGACGGTGGAAGCCGGACAGCCGCCGACAGCCGCCGACCGAAAGCCGACAGCCGACAAGGAGATCACGATGCGCGAAGATACCCCGCAGGATCGGCCTGCAGAGGAGAGTAGCCTGGCAGGACTTCGTGCGGCGCAGAGCCGTGCCACCACGAGTGAGGATACTGGCGGGGCCGACCCCCACGAGCCCGCGCAGGGCGTGCTGACGCTGATCTGCTTCACGTGCGGGAAGGAGTACTTCTTCGAGGATCAGGAGCCGCCCGAGGGGCTCACGTGTGAGAAGTGCGGGAGTACGGTTTTCCGCTCGTTCTTCTCGCCTGAGGACGACGAGGTCGCACAGGATTTCGAGGATTCGACCGCGCGGGACCTCGACCCCGACGATCCCGAAGGCGACGCGACCGCGGGAGACATCGCCGACCTGAACCGTCTCTGATGGTGGCGCGGGAGCGTCGCGGGACGGGTGTCGTCAACAGAAACCGGAGATGAGAGATCCCGTGTTCGAAGGCTCCGGTGTCGCACTGGTGATGCCGTTCCGCACGGACGGCATCGACGAGCCGGTGCTGCGCGATCTGGTCCGCTTCCACCTGCGCGAGGGGACCGATGCACTGGTTGTGAACGGCAGCACCGGGGAGGCGGCCACGATGAGCCCGGCCGAGCAGCGTCGCGCCGTGGAGATCGTCGCCGACGAGGTCGCCGCGGGCGCGCGGAGGATTCCCGTGGTTGCGGGAGTGGGCGGGAGCGACACGGCGTCCGTCTCGCAGTTGGCCGAGCAGGCACGCGCCGCGGGTGCGGATGCGCTGCTCCTCGCGCCGCCGCCCTACAACAAGCCTACGCAGGCGGGGATCATCGCGCACTTCCGCGGCGTGCTGGATGCCGGGGACCTCCCGCTGATTGTCTACAACGTACCGGGCCGCACCGCGTGCAACGTGCTGCCCGCCACGATCGCCGAGCTGGCGGGGGATCCGAGGGTCGTGGGAGTGAAGGAGGCGAGTGGCGACATCTCGCAGATCGCGGAGCTGGCGCGGCTGGTGGGGGAGAAGCTGGCGATCTACAGCGGAAGCGACGACCAGATCGTTCCGCTCCTCGCGCTCGGCGCGCGCGGGGTGATCTCCGTGCTCGCGAATCTAACGCCGGCTGCCACGTCGCGCATGGTGCACGCGTTCCTGCAGGGGCGGACGGACGAGGCGCGCGAGCTCCAGCTCCGCTATCTGCCGCTGGTGCACTCGCTGTTCCGCGAGCCGAACCCGATCCCGGTGAAGGCGGCGGTCGAGATGCTCGGCTTCCCGGTTGGCGAGCCCCGCCTCCCCCTCCTCGCGGCCGGCGAGGGCACGCGCGAAGAGCTGCGTTCCGCGCTCGGTGATCTGGGGATCGCCACCCCCTTTCTTTAGCTACTGAGGTCGTATGGTAGAGCGTCTGCGGGTTGTAGTCAGCGGCGCCACCGGCCGGATGGGCCGGGCACTGGCGGGATTGGTGGAGGAGGACGAAGCGCTGGAGCTGATCGGCGGAATCAGCCGCTCGAGTTACGAGCTTGGTTGGGCCGGTACGGTCGGATTCCCGGCCATCGAGGCGCCGGAGGCCGCCGAGTGGATGCTCGAGGAGGCCGACGTGCTGATCGATTTTTCCTCGCCCGAGCTGTTCCGCCGGTTGGTCGCCTCCCAGCGCGAGCCGCTCGCGGGGATCGCCGTCGTGGTCGGCACCACGGGGCTGGAGCCGGAAGATCTCGCCGTGCTGAAGGAGCTGGCCGCGGAGACCCCGGTGCTGCCGGCGCCCAACTTCAGCGTAGGCGTGAACCTGTTGGTCGCACTCGCCGAGCAGGCCGCGCGCGTTCTGGGTGGCGAGTACGATGTCGAGATCATCGAGGCGCACCACCGCCGGAAGGCGGACGCGCCCAGCGGAACCGCGCTGCAGATCGGCCAGGCGGTGGCCCGCGGGCTGGAGCTGGACTTGGAGCAGGTGCGGCGCAATGGACGCAGCGGCCGGTCCGGCGAACGCGCTCGCGGGGAGATCGGCTTCCACGCCGTGCGGGGGGGTGACATCGTCGGTGAGCACCGGGTGATGTACATCGGCGAGCGCGAGCGGATCGAGCTGGGCCATGTCGCCGCCGACCGCACGCTCTTCGCCGAGGGCGCCCTGCGCGCCGCCCGCTGGCTGGCCGAGGGCCGGCCACCGCGCGTCTATACGATGCGCGACGTGCTCGGGCTGGACTGAGGCGGATCCCACCGATGCGCGCGTCTCGAGCGGGTGAGAGCCGGGCATGAACGCACTTCTCGCGCAGATCGGGCCGGACGGCTGGAATCTCGGCCTCAGCCTCGCGCTGCTCGGGCGGCTCCTGCTGGCCGCGTTCCTGGGCGGTGTGATCGGGCTCGAGCGCGAACTCTCCGGGAAGCCGGCCGGCCTGCGTACCAACCTGCTGATCTGCGTCGGCGCTGCGCTCCTCATGGAGCTCTCCATCGGCATCGCCGCACTCGCCAACGCAGAGAACGTGCGGCACGGCACCTCCTTCCGTGCGGACCCCGCCCGTATCGCCGCCCAGATCGTCTCGGGCATCGGCTTCCTCGGCGCCGGCACTATCCTGCAGGCGCGCGGGAATATCGTCGGGCTCACGACTGCCGCCACGATCTGGGTCGTCGCCGCCATCGGCATGGCGGTGGGTGCGCAGGCGTATGTTGAGGCGATCGGCGCGACGGTGCTCGTGTATGCCTCGCTCGCGCTGCTCGCGCGGGTCGAACACGTGCTGGTGCAGCGCCGGGGCACCCGCCGTTACATCATCTCGCTGGAGCCGGACCCCGAGGTTCTGGAGAGCGTAGAGAACGCGTTCCGCAACGAGGGGATGCGGGTAGAGACCTCGTCCGTGGAGAAGTCGGCGGAGCGCTACGAAGCCGCCTTCGACGTCTCCGGCCCGTCGATTGTGCATAAACGGGTGGTTCGGGAGCTGATCGCCCGCTCGGAGATCCAGCGTATCACGCGCGCGCTGTAACCGGCCCGTGCCGCGCCTCGTCCTGCACCTCCGCGATACCCGCCCGATCTGGGCGATCCCACACTGGGCCGTGGCCGAGATCCGCGACGCGCTCCCCTCCGGGTGGGAGATGCTCGAGGTGGAAGTGCCGGCGGACGGGCGGGGCGACGGCGGCGGCCCCTCGGCGGAGGCGCTACGGGCGATCCGCGGCGCGGAGGTGTATCTCGGCTATGGCATCCCGCGCGAGCTCCTCATCGCCGCGACCACCGCGCCGGAAGACAAGCTCCGCTGGGCACACAGCGCTGCCGCGGGTGTCGGCGGTTCGCTCTACCCCGAGATGCTCCGCTCCGCGGTGACGCTCACCAACTCCGCCGGGATCCACGCGGCTCCGATCGCCGAGACCGTGGTCGCGATGATTCTGCACTTCGCGCGCGGGCTCGATTTCGCCGTTCGTGCGCAGGCCGAGCGGAAGTGGCTCAAGGAGCCCTTCGAGCATGCCGATACTCCTGTGCGGGAGATCTCGGGCCTTACGCTCGGGATCGTCGGCTTCGGCGGCATCGGCCGCGAGGTGGCGAGCCGCGCGGCCGCGCTGGGGATGCGCCCCCTCGCTTTGCGGCGCAGCGGGACGGATGCACCGCCGGGTGTGGAGCTCGTTACGGGTGAGGGCGCGCTGGAGCGGCTGCTGGAGAGGAGCGACGTGCTGCTGCTCTCCGTTCCCGAAACCCCCGAGACGCGGGGGCTCGTCGGGCGTGCGGAGCTCGCGCGGCTTCCGGAAGGCGCCCTGGTGATCAACGTCGCCCGCGGCGGTGTGCTGGACGAGGACGCTCTCGTGGACTGCCTGCGCTCCGGCCACCTCCGTGGCGCCGCGCTCGATGTGTTCCGCGAAGAGCCGCTCCCGCCACAGTCTCCACTCTGGTCTCTGCCCAACGTGCTGGTCACGCCGCATGTATCGGGAACCTCGCGAGGGTTCTGGCGCCGTGAGGCCGACCTGATCCTGGCGAATCTCCGGAGATATCGTGATGGAGAGCCGCTGATCAACGTGGTAGACAAGCAGGCCGGATATTGAGCGCAGTGTACGAAGAAGTGCCACCGCGGGTAGGAGTCTCGTCTCTCACGTAGGGAGATCGTGCGCTCGCCCCGTCCCCCACTGCTGTAGCGCTGCCCCGCAGCGCCGAGCAGCCTATTCCCGACCTCCACAGCTCTCCGGCACCGATCCGGGAGCGGGACTTCCAATGGAAAAGATCATCCGGCACGCGGTCGAGCGTGGCGCGAGCGACCTGCACATCAAGGCGGGCGATGTATTCCGCGCGCGGGTAAACGGGCAGTTGATCCCGCTGACCAAGGACCGGCTTAGCCCGGAGCAGACACGCGCGATCGCGCTGCAGTTGATCCCGAACGAACGGGACCGCGAGCGGATCGACGAGCTTCAGGACTACGACTGCTCCTGGGGGCTGCCGGGCCTCGGCCGCTTCCGGGTCAACATCTTACGGCAGCGCGGCACGTTCATGATCGTGATGCGTGTGATCCCGATCGAGATCCCCACCTTCGAGCAGCTCGGGCTCCCCGCGTCGCTCGGTGAAATCACCGCGCTGGAGCGTGGGCTGGTGCTCGTGACCGGCGTGACCGGCTCCGGGAAGAGCTCGACCCAGGCCGCGATGATCGGGTTCATGAACCATGCGATGAAGCGCCACGTCGTCACGTTGGAGAACCCGATCGAGTTCCTCCACCGCGATGCGAACTGCTCGATCACGCAGCGTGAGGTCGGCTCGGATACCGCCTCGTTCCGCGAAGGTCTGCGTTCCGCGCTCCGCCAGGATCCGGACGTCCTCCTGATCGGCGAGATGCGCGATACGGAGAGCATCGATATCGCGCTCAAAGCTGCCGAGACCGGCCACCTCGTGATCTCGACGCTGCACACGCGCGACGCGGCCGCGACGATCTCGCGTCTCGTGGCCGTCTTCCCGCGCGAAGAGCAGGAGATGGTCCGAATCCGGCTGGCGGACAGCCTGCAGGGAGTGGTCTCGCAGCGGCTCCTGCCGCGGAAGTCGGGAGACGGGCGGGTGCTCGCCGCCGAGATCATGATCGTGACCGGCGCGATCCGCGACTGCATCCTCGATCCGCAGCGGCTGGACGAGATCCGCGACCACATCGCCGAGGGGCGATCCGCATATGGCATGCAGACCTTCGATCAGGCGCTGATGGAGCTGGTGCGCACGGAGCAGGTGGATTACGCCGTGGCACGCGCCGCGGCGACCAACCCCTCGGACTTCGAACTCCAGGTGAACATGCTCGCGGGCAGCGGTGGGCATATCGAAGCGGCCATGGGGTTCGGCTACTGAGCTGGGAGGCATACCGGACTTCCGCCTCGCGCTCGCGCGTGCGGTAGAAAGCCTGTTCGATTGCCAACGCGCGCCCCGACCTGTAACCACAGGCCGGGGCGCTCTGCGTTCCTGTCGCGGTTGCGGGCTTCGCCGCGGCTGGCACGGCTGCGCTCAAGGCGGGAGAGTGGCCACGACGGTCATTGCTCTGCTCGCGGCGCTCCGTTAGGATGTGCGGCAGACGACGGATGTGTGCGCTCGCGAGCTGCACCTCCGCCCGTCCAGGTGGTGCGCTCACTTACCGAACGAACCTGTGATGAACAAAGAGCAGACGCCCTCCGTAGAGGAGGGGAAGTACGTATACTGCATCATCAAGTGCCCCGGGGTCCGTGAATTCGGCCAGGCCGGGATCGGCGAGGGCGACAACCGCGTCTACACCATCCACCACCGCGAGCTGGCGGCGGTGGTCAGCGACACCCCGCTGCGCACCTACGATCCCACGCGTGAGAACGTGCTCGCCCACGAGTTCGTCAATGAAACCGTGATGCGCGACTTCACCGTGATCCCCATGAGCTTCGGGACGCTCTTCCGCACGGAGGAGGATATCGTCGAGCTGCTGAAGTCGGCGTACCAGGCGTTCGACGACGTGCTGGAGAAGATGAAGGACAAGATCGAGTTCGGCCTCAAGGTGCTCTGGAATCGCGACTCCGTGATCGCCACGCTGGAGGAGGAGAACGAGGAGATCCGCCGGCTGAGGGACGAGATCGGCCGCAATGCCCAGAGTTCGACGTACTTCGCCCGGATGCAGCTCGGCCGCCTCATCGAGACCGCGATGGAGGACGCCGGCAACCGCTACGTGCGCGACATCCACGAAACGCTGAAGCCTGCCGCGCTGGCCTCGCGCTCGAACAAGCCGATCGGCGACCGGATGATCATGAACGCCGCTTTCCTCATCACCCGCGACAACGAGCGTCCCTTCGATGAACGCGTCAAGGAGGTCTCGCGCAGGTACGAGGGGCTGCTCAACTTCAAGTACACGGGCCCCTGGCCGCCCTACAACTTCGTCAACATCAAGCTGAAGCTGGAGAAAGCGACGGGATGAAGACAAAAGAAGTCAGAAGACAGAAGACAGGAGTCACAAGACGGAATAACCGCTCCTGACTCCTGAATGATAGGGGCTTTCGGGCTTGCGAATGAAGATCTGAACATTGATCTTGGTTCAACCGGAGATTTTTTTGATTGTCACTCTTGCCGAGATCATCCGGTGCACGATTTCCACACTCGCAGCCGACCCGCTCCCGGGGTTTGGTCGACGTGCTGGACAGAAGCTGGACAAGGGGCTGGTTGGTGATCGCGGGAAACATCCGGGTAAACTGGTTAATGTGGAGCTTTTTACCCTCCAGGTGCGGCTGATCGTCTGCTTGATCGAAAAAGCGGAGCAGATCGGGTTGACGTGGTGGAAGACCGACCCGGGGCTCGCGGGCAACCAGGTGGCCGTGCCCGGAGAGACGGAAACGCCGTTAGCCGGACTTACGAAGCAGGATCCGAACTCTGTCTGGAGAATCGAAGGGATGGGTGTTGAGAGAACCCCGGGTGGTTCAAGTCTGATTGACGTACTGGACCGCGTCCTCGACAAGGGGATCGTGATCGACGCACATGTGCGGGTTTCACGGGTCGGTATCGACCTCGTCACGGTCGATGCGCGTATCGTCGTCGCATCGATCGAGACCTACCTGAAGTACCCGGAAGCCGTGGGGATCTCGTCGTCCACCGCTCGGCCGCGCGAGTTGACTCCGCCTTCAACCATGCAAACGGAGCTGGATCGTCTGCTGGCGGAGAACGCGGAACTCAGGCGGCGGCTGAACGCGCTGAGCTGAGATTGTGAGATCCCCCTCCCTCCAGGCCGACAACGCATCCGGACTGCTGGAGCGGCTCGCACAAGCGGCTGACTTCCCGGAAGGTGTGGCGATTCTCGTGGACGCCGTGCTCGTGCCTGCGAATGTCACGCGCGCCGCGGTCCTCATAGAGCGGAACGGGGAGCTCCAGGGGGCATCAGCGACCGGGTGGGACGGAGAGCGTGTGATGCAGCTACGGGTGCCGCTCACGGAGCCGTCCCCGATTGCGGACGCATTCCGACGCGGCACCCACACCGTGCTGGAGGGGGGGGCACAGGAGGAAGCGCTCGACCTGCTTGGGCTCGGCCGCTACGCTGCGATCCCAATCCCGCGGCGGCTCCCGTCAGAGTCGCCCTTCGCCGTCCTCGTTGCCGACCTGTCCGGCACACCGCCGGTAAACGTCGAAGATCTGGCGGCGCGGGTCTGCCACGCGGGGCCGCTGCTCTCGCGGCTCTGTGAGGTCGACGAGCTACGCAGTGTATCGCGGCAGGTCGACCGGCAGCGGGAGCTGCTGACTTCGATCGTCAACGCGCTGCCGGACCCGGTCCTGGTCACGGACGCCGAGAGCAACATCCTGCTGGAGAACCGGCGCGCCGAGTCGCTTCTCACCAGCCTCGCGGGCGACAGTGAGGGCAGGCGCCGTGCGGTCGAGATCAACAACCTGCTCTGCTCCTCGTTCCTGTCCCGCTTCGCGACCGGCGGCCCCGGCGCGGAGAGCCGCGAACTCAACCTGGTGGATCCCTTCGAGGGAACCGATCTGCTCTTCGAGGTTCTTTCCACCTCCTTCCCCGCCGCGGAATACGCGGACGGCGCCACCGTCTCCGTGCTGCGAGAGGTGACCGATCTCAAGCGCGCCGCCACGGAGCTGCAGCACCAGTTCGAGCGCGTGCGCCAGGCCGAACTGAAGTCCCGGCGTGAGCGCGACCGCCTGAACCTGGTCCTGGAGAACGTCGGGGATCCGATCCTCGTCACTGACGATCAGGCGAACATCATCCTGATGAACCGGGAAGCCGAGAGGCTCTTCGAGGTTCCCTTAGACAGCGAGCTGCACGACCGTCGTCGCCAGGATGTGCGGGCGAACGATACCAAGTTCTCCTCCTTCACCTCGGACCTCGCGCTGAGCTCGGACCTCACGCGCACCGCGGAGTTTCAGCTCGCCGATCCGGAAACGGCCCGGGAGTTCCCGGCCGAGGTGGTCTCCGGCAAGATTTTCAACGATCGCTCCGAGATGACCGCGATCGTCTCCGTCGTTCACGACCTCACCAAGGCGGTCGAGAACGAGCAGATGGCGTCCGAGCTGGCGCAACTCAACGAGGGCCTCGAAGACCGGATCCGTGCCGCCACCGTGGAGCTCGAAGAGCGCAACCGGCGGCTCGAGTGGCAGAGCCGGGAGCTGGAGCGCGCCTACCGGTTGAAGTCGGAGTTCCTGGCCAGCATGAGCCACGAGCTACGCACCCCGATCAACGCGCTGCTCGGGTATACCTCGCTGCTGCGTGACCGCATCTACGGGGATCTCTCCGAGCGCCAGGAAGAGGCGCTGCACCGGATGTACTCCGCCAGCCAGCACCTTCTCGAGCTGGTGAACGACGTGCTCGACCTCGCCAAGATCGAGGCCGGCAAGATGCCCACGCATCTGGAGCCGGTGGATCTGGAGCTGCTGGTTCGTGAGATCTCGCTCACCATCGAGCCGATGGTGCGGAGCAAGAACTTGGAGTACCGCGTCCTCACCGAGCCGTCGCTTCCCAAGCTTGAGACGGACCCGACCAAGGTCAAACAGATCCTGCTGAACCTGCTCTCCAACGCGGTCAAGTTCACGCACAGCGGCCACGTCGAGATCCGCACGCGTCGTGCGGAGACGGGCACGGGTGTCGAGATCGTGGTCAGCGACACCGGCATCGGGATCGGGGCCGAGGACATGCCGAAGATCTTCGAGGACTTCCGGCAGGCCGATCAGTCCTCGACCCGCGAATACGGAGGCACGGGGCTCGGGCTCTCGATCACCAAAAACCTCCTCCACCTCCTGGGCGGTACCGTCCGCGTCGATTCCTCCCCCGGGGAGGGTTCCACCTTCCGCGTGTGGCTGCCGGCCCGAAGCGAGCCGATCGAGAGCGCGGGAGAGGCGTCGCGCGCCGCGCTCAACGCGGACCAGGCAGTCGTCGCCATGGATCGTCAGAGCTACTGAGCGTCGTGGGCTGACGGCCCGTGCCGCGCCCGGTTGACACCGGGTTACGCCGCCTCTACATTCGCCCTAGGACACGTCGGCCAGCGGTCCCAGCCTCGAGTTGGGACCGCTTTTTCGCGCCACGCCCGAACGCTGACGACAACACCCGACAGCTTTCCAATGAATCATCAATGCGTTGTGATCGTCGGCTCCCAGTGGGGCGACGAGGGGAAGGGGAAGATCGTCGACGTCCTCGCCGAGCGCGTGGACATCGTCGCGCGGTACCAGGGCGGTGCGAACGCCGGCCACACGGTACATGTGGGGGATGAGGAGTTCGTCCTGCACCAGATCCCCTCGGGCATTCTGCACCCGGAGCGCCGCTGCCTGCTCGGCAACGGCGTGGTGCTCGATCCGTTCCAGTTCTTCGAGGAGCTGGACGCGCTGACGGCCCGCGGCCTCGACGCCGAGCCGCGCGTGGGGGTGAGTGGCCGCGCGCACCTGCTCCTTCCCTATCACAAGATCCTGGACCGCGCGGCCGAGGAGCGGCGCGGGGCGGGGAAGATCGGTACCACGGGTCGCGGGATCGGCCCCGCCTACGAAGACAAGGTCGCGCGCCAGGGGATCCGCGTCGCCGATCTGCGTGACCTCGTCGGCGCCGAGGAGCGGCTGCGCGCCGCCGCGGCCCGCGTCAACGAGCGCCTGATCGGACAGGGATCCTCCGAGCGCGTGGATGCCGACCGGCTGGTGAGCGACGTGCTGGCGATCCGCGAGCGGCTCTACGGCCTCTCCACCGAGACCGGCCGCGTGATCCACGACGCGCTGCGCGAGGGGAAGCGCGTGCTTCTCGAAGGCGCGCAGGGCGCGCTCCTGGATGTGGACCACGGCACCTACCCGTTCGTCACCTCCTCGAACACCACATCAGGCGGTGCCGCTCTGGGCGTCGGGATCGGCCCCACGGCAATCGATGCGGTCGTAGGCGTCGTGAAGGCCTACACCACGCGTGTGGGCGCCGGGCCGCTGCCCACGGAGTTCCCATCCCCGATGCAGGAGCACATGCGCGAGCTGGGCGGCGAGTACGGAGCGACCACCGGCCGCCCGCGCCGCTGCGGGTGGTTCGATGCCGTGGTGGTGCGCTACGCCGCCCGCGTGAACGGCCTTACCGGCCTGGCCGTGACCAAGCTCGATGTGCTGGACACCCTGGAGGAGCTGCAGATCGCGACGGGCTACCGCGTCGGCGGTGAGATCCTCGACGAGTTCCCGGGCGATCTCGGCCTGCTCGAAGAGGCGGAGCCCGTGTACGAGACGCTCCCCGGATGGCAGACCTCCACCGCGGATGCGCGCCGCTGGGACGACCTTCCCGCCGCGGCTCAGGCGTACCTCCGGCGGCTCGAAGAGCTGACCGGGGCCCCGATCTGGTTCGTCTCCGTAGGTACGCGTCGTGACCAGATCATCCACGTCGAGGTATGACGAGGGAAGAGCCGGAATCCACCTTTCGCGCGCTGCGCCACGTCAAGCCGCGGGTGCGCGCTCTGGCCGCGTACACGCTGCGCCCGTGCGAGCCGCGGATCAAGCTCAACCAGAACGAGAGCCCGTACGATGTCCCGCAGACGCTGAAGCAACGGATTCAGGAGCGGCTCGCAGATCGGCCGTGGAACCGATACCCGCCGTTCGTGTCACACAACTTCATTGCCGCGGCCGCTGAATCGGCCGGGTGGCCGGCGGAGGGAGTGCTGGTCGCCAACGGCTCGAACGAACTGATCCAGGCGATCCTGGCCGTAGTCGTCGCGCCCGGGGTTGCCGTGGTCATCCCCGAGCCGACCTTCACGCTCTACCGCCTGATGAGCGAGGTGGGCGGCGGGGATGTCGTCTCCGTGCCGCTGGGCGAGGCGCTCCGGTTCGACGTGGACGCGATCGTCCGTGCCGCGCGGGAATCCCGTGCGGCGGTGGTCGTGCTCTGCACGCCGAACAACCCGACGGGTGCGACGCTCTCGCGCGAGGAGATCGAGCGGATCCACGACGAGACGGACGCGCTGATCCTGCTGGACCAGGCGTACGTCGAATTCGGCGGCTACGACGCGATCCCGCTCCTGCGGGGCCGGCCGCGGCTGATCGTGCTGCGCACCTTCAGCAAGGCGATGGCGATGGCGGGGCTGCGGGCGGGCTACATGCTCGCCGCACCGGAACTCGCCGCGGAGGTTTCGAAGGCGAAGCTGCCGTACAACATCAACTTCTTCACCGAGGTCGCCGCCGCCGAGGTGCTACGCGCGCGCGATGAGCTTGTCGCGCAGATCGAGCTCATCAAGGAGCAGCGCGACTGCATCCTGCGCCGGCTGGCCAAGCTGCCGGGGCTGCGGGTGTTCCCGAGCGAAGCCAACTTCGTTCTCTTCCGCGTGGAGGCGCCGGGCCTCACCCACCGGGCGGTGTTCGACCGCCTGCTCGAAGAGCACGGGATCCTGGTGCGCGACGTCTCCGGCTATCCGATGCTCGACCGCTGCCTGCGCGTGAATGCCGGCACACCGGAGGAGACGGACGCCTTTCTCGCCGCGATGGCGGCGATCCTGAACCGGGGCTGAAATATGGCGCGTATTGCGGAGCGCAACCGGAAGACGAAGGAGACGGAGATCGCCGTGCGCCTCGACCTCGACGGCGCGGGTACCGCGGAGATCGCGACCGGAATCGGTTTCTTCGACCACATGCTCGACGCGCTGGCGCGGCACTCGATGTTCGACCTGCGGGTGCGCTGCGAGGGCGACCTGCACATCGACGCGCACCATACCGTGGAAGACGTGGGCATCGTGCTGGGTGCGGCCTTCGCCGAGGCGCTGGGCGACAAGCGGGGGATCACACGCTACGCCGACGCCGCGGTGCCGCTGGACGAGGCGCTGGTCCGTGCCGTGGTGGACATCTCCGGACGGCCGTTCCTGCATTTCGATGTTCCGCTCCCCGCCGATCAACCCCGCATCGGCGACTTCGATGCCGCGCTCGCGGCCGAGTTCTGGCGCGCCTTTGCCATGGAGGCGCGGATCACGCTGCACCTGGACGGGCTGCGCGGGATCAACGCGCACCACGTCGTGGAAGCGTGCTTCAAGGCCGCGGCCCGCGCGCTGGACGCGGCCACGCGCGTCAACCCCCGGCGCGCGGAGAGCGTGCCCTCCACCAAGGGCGTGCTGTGAAGGGCGTGCCGTGAGCGACACCCGTCCTCGCGTGACCGTGCTCGATTACGGCGCGGGAAACCTGCGTTCCGTGGTGCGTGCCTTCGAGCACGGGGGCGCCGATGTGACCCTCACGAGCGACCTCGCCGTGGCCCGCGCCGCCGACCGCCTGGTCCTCCCCGGCCAGGGCCATTTCGGACAGTGCATGGCGCACCTCGAAGAGAGCGGGCTCGCCGATGCGGTGCAGGAGCACGTCGCCGCCGGGCGCCCGTTCCTCGGCATCTGCGTGGGGATGGAGCTCCTCTTCGAGGGGAGCGACGAAGCGCCCGACACCCGCGGACTCGCGCTGCTGCCGGGCCGCTGCGAGCGGATCCCCACCACGCTCCCCCTGCCGCACGTGGGGTGGAACGCGGTGGAGTTCACCGCGCGCGGCAGAGCGGACCCGCTGCTCAGAGACGTTGCCGGCGAGGCGCCGCGGTACATCTATCACGTCCATTCCTACGCGGTGATGCAGGCGCCGGAAGATGATCTGCTGGCGACCTGCACCTATGACGCGCGCTTCGCCGCGATCGTGGGGC
>JACDHR010000229.1 GCA_013820915.1 Gemmatimonadota bacterium | reverse complement strand
GTCCATGGTCGTGCGGGAGACCCTCCGGAGCCACTGATCGACGAGCCCGCACCCTCCCGGCCCGCACCGCAGCCGGACCGGGAGGGCACGCGTATCTCCATCCGGGACTGCGCGGCTCCGCGCCGTTGCGGCGCGGAGCCGCGGCTGCAACGCCCCGAGCACCTCCAGACCATTGAGCGCTGGCCCCTTCCCGTGGTGACCACCATAATCTCGTGGAAGCGCGCCAGCGGCTGGACCGGACGTGCAATTTTCCAGGCGTACTGGCGATCGCAGTCTCGTTGACATGGGGGAACTGGAGGGATACGTTACGAGGTACCTCTAGGGGTATCTTTTAGGGAACCGTACTGCCAGGCAGGAAGGATGTTCCAGGTGCAAGGCCCCGCAGCGATTGCGACCATACAGGATCTGAAGACGCGGCTCAAGGCAACTCTGGATGCTGCACAGGAGATGCCCGTCTATGTGACCCGCGGCGGTGAGCCGGTCGCCGCCATTGTAAGTGTGGAGTTGATGGAGATCCTCCAGGAGGCGCTGGAAGATCGCTATCTCGGCCAATCTGCCAGTGAGCGTCTCCAGGCAATCCAGGGCGGCGAAGAGGAGCTCCTCGATGAGGAGGATTTCTGGGCGCAGGCGGACGCCATCATGACGGCCCGGAGATGACGCCGCCGCGGAAGAGGAAGATCCGCCAGCGAGGAGGCCGGCACGATGCCTGAGAAGGCGCCGCCGGCCTCTTCAGCTTTAGGGGAGGCGCCGTGGCGGCTCCGGTTCGCGAAGCGGATCCTCCAGGAGGATCTTCGCGAGATCGGCCACGCTGCGTACGAGACAGCGAAGAAAGCGATTGATCAGAAGCTCCGCACTCATCCAGAGCAGTACGGCGAACCGCTGCGCGCGCCGCTCCAGAGTCTTTTCAAGCTGAAATCATCCCACGTGCGGATCGCCTATCACGTCGAGCGGTCCGCCCATGAGGTGTGGATCCTGATGATTGGCGACCGTAGCGTGATCTGGAGGCACCATGAGAAGGATGTTCTCCGGCGTCTGAACGAGATGCGCCAGGAACGGTCGCGAAGGACGCAGGACAAGAAGACGCAAGCGGAGCCCTGACATCGCGATCCCGAACCAGATCCCGGACAGCTGGTCAGGTGGCCGATGCTACGTAGCTGCAGCCTCCCGCCCCGCCAGCAGGTAATGAGACAGATCGATCCACTCCTCCTCCTTCCTCCGGTGCAGCACGAAGCGCTCGTCCTCGCGGTAGATCACCACGTGCCAGGAGAAGCGAGAAGCGAGCCGCGCTCTGCTTCATATCTGTACCTCGCGCTATGGCACCGCAGAAAAAGCGAAGGTATATTCTCTGTCGAGCGTAAGGCTGGACCGCTGATGAATGGGAGGCGCACATGGGCGTGAGCCCAGCTACGAACAGGCTGGTTTGGGTCAAGTCGGCGGGCCTCTGCGCCATGCCCGAGTGCCGGCAGCCGCTGGTGGAAGCTGCTACGGTCGCGGGTGACCCCGCGGCGGCGGTCGGCGAAGTTGCGCATATCGCGGCCCAGAGCCCGGGTGGACCACGCTACCAGGGGCCAGTTCCTGGTGGGGATCGCGACGGAATCGCAAACCTGATGCTTCTCTGCGCTCATCACCACGAGATTGTGGACACGCAGTACCGCACCTACACCATCGAGCGGCTGCTCGGGATCAAGGATGAGCACGAGCGGTGGGTGCGGGAACGGCTCACCGGGGATGGAGAATGCGGGGAGGAGCAAGGGGAGGTGCACGAGGTGGTGCATAGTACGCTGCTCCCAGTCGTCCACATGCCGCGGTATGTGTATGGGGCTCCGTGCAGCTTGGACGAGACCAACGTGAAGGCGCGCATCCGTTCTGAACGGGTCGACAAGTCGGTGATGCTTCCGTTCATTGTGCGCGAGAAGAAGCTACTGACCTTCTTTCCACTCACCCGCGCTGACAACCCATTCGCCGATGTACTCGACGCGGGCGGCGTCCAGTGCTTCGAGGCCTCCGTGTGGTGGCGTGACAAGGACCGCTCGCGCTGGTATGTCTCGCTCCTTAACCGCTCCCTGAACAAGCTCACCGGCCGCCGCGGGCTCCACCTCGACAAGGACCATAGTCGCTACTATTTCGAGCCAGACAGGCATCAGGGCAGGGGGCCGATTGCTCGTATCGTAACGTATCGGCCCATGAACCAGGCGAGCACTGATAAATCTGTCGCATGGCGCCCCACCTCGAAGCAGAGTGGTGAGTTGAAGAACTTTTGGATCCATCTCGCCGTTGGCCTCCGTTTCCACCACATCTCGACCGACGCTTGGATGCTCTCGGTGCGGCCTGAGCACAGGTTCACCACGGATGGTTTCACCCCGCTGGTCCCGAAAGGCGTCGGCCGCAAATCAACGCGGCAGAAGGCGCACATGTACAACTATGACCTACTTGGAGAACTCCAGTTCTGGAAGGAGTACCTTTCCGGCGGGGATCCCCGCATCATTTTCGAGTTCGGTGGGCAGAGCCTCATTGTAGATGCTCGGTTTGCCACGGCAGAAGTCGCTTGGCCGGGCGTCCCAGGCGACGCGCGGCCATACGCCAATGTCGCGGCGGAGGACGACCTGTTCACGAGCGCGGCGTACCACCGGGCCGTCGAGGATGAAAGCGAGGTCGAACTGGAGCCCTGGGAAATCGAGGATATGCTCGCTATTGAGGTGGATGACGCTACGGGGGACCTGACGTGAGCATGCCCTCAGCCGGAACGGCCGAGCTCAATGCGGAGTATCTCGCTGAACCTTACCTCTCATTTGCGGGTGAACGGCGTCACGTGGACCCGAAGACAGGTATCGCCCGCTTCGGTCCGGCCTCTCTTGGCACGGCGGATCACCCCACGACGATCCGTCTTGGGTTCGTAGGCTCGGGTCAAAGCGTCGAGTCGGCCCGAACCTGGCTCCAGCATGTCGCTGAGGGAATCGCGGGTGAGATGACCACGTCCGGTAAGCCCCTTCCTGACTTTCCTGGCTTCGCGGACGATCGTGGATTCTTCGTGTCCCTGCCGGATAGCGATCGGCTGGTCGAGACGATCACCATGCATGAGATCGCTGCGGTCAAGCGAACCAGGAAGGCCGACCCGCGGTTCACCGAGGCCGTGGCTCTGGTGGACGAGAAGGTTCGCCTGTTGTCCGAGAGGGACGGCCCGCCCAACCTGATTATCCTGGCACTCCCCGATGAGTTGCTGGAGTTTACACGGCGCGTGAAATACCACGATCCCGAGTATGGGCTCGTGTACCGCAATCTGCGAAGGACCCTCAAGGCGCAGCTCATGCGGCATCGCATCCCGACGCAGATCCTACTCCGTCGTACCGTGGAGGCGAAGCCCGGAGCGAGGAACGTGGATCCGGCGAGTCGGGTTGCGTGGAATCTCTTCACCAGCCTGTTCTACAAAGCCGGCGGAGTACCGTGGCGGCCGGTAGGGCTTCGTGCCGATACCTGCTATATCGGCATCAGCTTCCATCGGCCGCTCGGCTCCACGGACAACACGCTCCGCACCTCGGTAGCGCAGGCGTTCGATGAGCATGGCGCAGGGCTGATCCTGCGGGGGCCCGATTTCCGCTGGGATTCGAGCCGGGACGGTCCCTCGCCGCATCTCGATGCGGAGCGTGCGGATGAGCTGATGCGCCTCGTACTCCGGCGCTATCGAGCGGAAACCCGGCGCGATCCTGCCCGAGTCGTGATCCACAAGACGTCGCGCTTCTGGGATGACGAGCGGGACGGGTTTCAGAGCGCTCTACTGGACATCACCGGCTTTGACTTGGTCGCGGTGGCTCCGACGAGCGAAGTACGTCTGGTACGGGCGGGTCGCTATCCACCACTCCGCGGCACCCTGTTCTCCGCGGGAGACGTGCGCTATCTCTACACGACGGGCTACATCCCGGCGCTGCAGGCGTATCCCCACGGTCATGTGCCGGCACCCCTCCAGATCGCTGACCACCACGGAGACGCCGCCATCACGAGCATAGCGCAAGAGATCCTGCTGCTCACCAAGATGAACTGGAACTCGGCAGGCTTCGCGGGGGCGCTACCGGTAACGATCCGGTTCAGCCGGTTGGTAGGCGACATCATGCGTGAGATCCCGGCTGATCGAGAACCGATGCCGCAGTTCAAGTTTTATACGTAGCGTGCGGCGCACGATCCGACGACTGGCACCGGTGCCTGACCCAGGACGGGATCAGGGCAGACCCGTGAACGGGTCTGTCGGCTGCCAGGGTACGGGCAGGAGAACCTCCACGCCATCGGCAGTGGCTCGACGCAGGATGTGCTGCATGCTGTCGGCAAACGAGTCCATGGCGTATGGCATCGGTCGCAGCGGCTGGTCGAGACTGCGGAAGAAGTCATCCCAGTGCACGAGGATCACGCGCTTGGCACCCGTCGCGCGGACCACCTCGTCCCAGTACGCGTCGACGAATGCGTCGCTCTGCCTCCCGAGGGTGCCGATGCCGAGGTAGATCACGTCTACACGACGCCCGCGCAGGGCGCCGGGTTTGTAATTGGCGCTCCCGTGCACCAAGATCGTGCGGCCCTCGTACCGGATTAGCACTGAGTACGTGGTGCCGGTCCGCCAGGCACTACTCCGCGCCGGCGGAACGAGGGGCTCGTCCACGGTGCAAGGGTATCTGTCGCCCGGGCTGTGAACGGACTCGAGGAAGGTAAGTTCGAACTTCCCAAAGCGAAGCACCTCGCCGTCACCGACGACACGTAGTGCACTGTCGGCGAGCCCGACCCCGCGACCGATGTTGGCTGTCGAAGGCGACCCGAGCAAGACCGCCCCAGTGAGTTGTGCAAACACGGGCGCGTCGAGCGCGTGGTCGTAGTGCGAGTGGCCGGCGAAGACCGCGACGATAGAGTCGAGTCCAAGGCGCGTCAAGGTGTTTTGGATGCGCTCGCGGTCGGGGCTGATGCGGCCGAGAAGCACCCTGAGCAGTCCCGGGCGCGTCACGAACCCGTCGCTGAGGATTGCGGTCTCGCCATCCTGGAAGAGCACGGACGTGGCGCCGAGAAACCGCGCCTCCACTGGGCCGCCGGTGGAGGGCTGTTGCTCGTATTCGCGGAACGGTTCAAGACTTGGGCGGTTGAGTGGGAGCCGGAGGGATGAGGTGCCACATCCCGGCACTGAAAGCAGTACGGCAGACAGGAGGAAGGCAATCAGACAGAGCGGCGTCCTTGATGACGATCTCGAACGACACATGGCGATCTCCCAAGAGGCATGAGGATTCGGTCTGACATCCGCCGACTGCACATCGTACTCTGTCTTAATCTACGAGCCGGCGCATCTGGTCCGTCCAGGCGATGGTGCGCTCGACCACCCAGCGGAAGTGGCCCAGCGTCTCGGAGGATTCAATGCCAGGCCGGGCGATGCGGCTCTTGATCCTGCGCCTGCGCAGCACCTGCTGGTTCTTCCGGAACGATATGCCATTTCGGCATGCAGCTTTTCGGCGGCTGGCGGGGTCTGCCTCGCTTCCCCCGCACAGGCGCAATGGCATCGAGCAGCCGCTCCAGCATGGTGGTCCCATGCACGTTGGCCGCCGTAGCCAGCTCCGAGAGTGGGATGTCCTTCTGGTCCGTGACCAGGTGGCGTTTCATCCCCGACTTGCGACGATTCGTCGGGGTCGGACCGGTCTTGGCACTCCCTTTTTCGCAGGCACCGTGGAGGCATCCATGGCAGCCCGCGACCAGTCGATGCGGTCGGCGTCTCGCAGCCGGCGTAGCAGCTCGTGCTGGAGACACTCCCAGACGCCGGCGCGGGTCCAGTCGCCAAGCCTGCGCCAGCAGGTCATGCCGCTCCCGCAGTTCATCTCCTGGGGCAGCATCTCCTAGAGGATGCTGCCCCTGAGAACCAAGATGATCCCGGTCAGGCAGTCCCGATCCGGTACACGTGGGCGGCCGCCCTTGGGCTTCAGTTTCTCGGGTGGGAGCAGCGGCTCCATGATCTCCCATAGCTCGTCAGGTACACGTGGAGTAGCCACACCCAACTACTCCCGCAAGATTGACGCGACCGGTTTTGATAGGCGCTCTTAGGTCCACTCCCTGCGTTATCGCTCAGTGCGGCGTCCCAGTAGAGTCGATCACAGTGCGACCCGCCATATCCAGTACAACAAGCCGTTGAAATCCGCGATCCCAATGGTCAAGTTCCACCGTGCACGTTCAGGCAGACGGTAGTCATAATCGGGGAGCCACCGTGCTCCGATCCGCAGGCGGTCCCCGAGCATGTAACCAGCCGCTCCGACCGAAGGCCCAATGCCTCGCCCGCGCCACACCCACATCGCTTCCGGGGCTACCTCGATGCCACTAAGAGTCTGTCCGAAAAGGGTAAGAGGTGCTAAGATGCAGTCCAGGTTGCAGTTGGCACCTCTTTCTCGGGAGTCGTGAACCATGGACGCTGGGGCGCGGAAGCCGTACAAGACGGATCTGAC
>JACDHR010000030.1 GCA_013820915.1 Gemmatimonadota bacterium | reverse complement strand
CTCGAGCGCTCCGGCGCCTTCGAGCCGCCGCCGCCGCCGCGCGGGGAGCCGGACGAGGCCGGCGCGATCGGCGCGCCGGCCGCCGTGCCTCTGTCGAGGAACTGAGCGATGTCACAGACCGCGCCGCTCGCCTGCGTGATGGGGGACATGGACCTGGTACGCCCGCTCGGGCGCGCGGGGATCCCCTGCGCCGTGGTGGCGCGCCGATTCGCGCCGCAGCGCTTCTCGCGATTCGCCAAGGCGAGCGTGGACTGGTTCGACGCGTGGGACGACGGCGACGCGCTCGTGGATGTACTCCTGCGCTACTCCCGCGCTTCGCGCGTGCGCAGCGGCAGCCGCCGGTGCTCTTCTATGAGGAGGACCGGGAGCTCCTGCTCGTCTCGCGGCGCCGTGCGGAGCTTGCGCCGGCGCTCCGCTTTGTCATTCCCGACGCGGAGCTGGTCGAGGACCTCGTCGACAAGGCGCGCTTCCAGGCGCTGGCCCTGCGCACCGACCTCCCGGTGCCACCCGCCCTGCGGTTCGGCGCCCGCGAGGGCGCACCCGCCGCCGTCCCGCTGCGCTTCCCCATCGTCGTCAAGCCGCTCACCCGGCGCACCGACCAGTGGGAGCCGGTAGGGGGCGGCGCGAAGGCGCTGATCGTCGAGTCGCACGCAGCGCTCCGGGCGCTCTGGCCACGCCTCGCCGGCTTCGCCGGCGACCTCCTCGCGCAGGAGCTGATCCCGGGGGGCGAGGACCGGATCGAGAGCTACCACGTCTACGTGGACGCCGCCGGAGCGGTGGCGGGCGAGTTCACCGGGCGCAAGCTGCGCACGCACCCGGTGCGGTACGGCCACAGCACGGCGCTCGTGACCACTGACGCGCCGGACGTGGCGGCGCTCGGGCGCGAGCTAGTGGCGCGGCTCGGGCTGCGGGGCGTCGCAAAATTCGACTTCAAGCGCGGGCCCGACGGCCGGCTGTACCTGCTCGAGATCAACCCCCGCTTCAACCTCTGGCACCATCTCGGCAGCGCCGCGGGGGTGAACCTCCCCGCGCTCGTCTACGCCGATCTCGCCGGTCTCCCGCGCGGACCCGTGCCGCGCGCGCGCGCCGGCGTGCGCTGGTGCAAGGCGTGGCGCGACGCGGCGGCCGCCCGTGAGATGCGCGTCCCGCTGCACTCCTGGCTCGCCTGGGCGCTCGGCGCCGAGGCCAAGCGGCTCGTCGCCTGGGACGACCCGCTCCCGCTCCTTTTGGGCGGACTCCTCCACTGGGTGCCGACGCGTCCCGGGCGCGCGATCGCCACCGCCGAAAGGCCTTCATGAGACTCGCCGTATTCACGAACAAGTATCCCGCCCGCGTTGCGACCTTCTTCGAGCGCGACATGCGCGGGTTGCTCGAGGCAGGCGTGGAGGTGGAGATCTTCACGATCTACCCCCTCGACGCGGATTGCTGGCCCTACGCCCTGGACCTGCTGAGCGAGGACGTGCTGCCGCGCGACCGCGTGCACCACCTCAGCATCCCGGCGGCGCTCGCGGAGGCGGCGCGCCTGCCTGCGTACCGCATCGCCCGCGCCGCGGGCGATGCTGCCGTCATCACCGCCGCGGCGGCGCGCTACGGCCCCGAGACGCTTGCCAAGAGCGCGTACGTGCTCCCGAAGGCGTGGGCCTGGGCGCACCGACACACCGACCGCTTCGATCACGTGCTCGGCTACTGGGGCAATTACGCCGGCACCTGCGCCTACGCCTTCCATCGTCTGCTCGGCCGCGAGATTCCCTTTTCACTCTGGTTGCACGCGGGTGTGGACCTGTACCGTACACCAGTGTTCATGCGACAGAAGCTCCGCTACGCGGACAGCATTATCACGTGCTGTGGCTTCAACAAAAAGTTCCTCCGCAAGGAGTTCGGCGACCTTGGGCCGGAGATGCTCGACAAGGTTCGTGTCTGCTATCACGGGCTCAACTTGGCTGATTTTCCCTTCGCCCCCGAGGGACGCCCGGCGCGCCGCGTCATCGCGGTTGGCCGGCTCGTGCCGCAGAAGGGATTCGATTATCTCCTGCAAGCGGCTCGGCTGCTTCGTGACCGCGGCCAGACGGTCGAGGTGGAGTTCGTGGGCGATGGGGAGGACCGCCAGGCGCTGGAAGCGATGGCCGCACGCCTCGGCATCGCTGAACAGGTCACCTTCCGCGGGTGGCTCCCCTTCTCGGGGGTGCGCGACGCCATGTCGGCCGCGACAGTGCTCGTCCACTCGTCCGGCGGCCTCGGTGATGGACTGCCCAACGTCCTCCGGGAAGCAATGGCACTCGGCACGCCCGTGATCGCCTCCGACGTGGCGGGCATTCCCGAGGCGCTTGATCGAGGCCGCTGCGGCGTGCTGGTGCCGCCCAGGGACATCGAGGCTCTCGCCGGCGCCATCGCAACGGTTCTCGACGACCGAGAGCTCCGGCACCGCCTCGCTCACTTCGGTCGCGCCCACACGGAGCGCTGGTTCGACCTCTGGCGCAACGGCGCCTGGCTCGCCGAGCACCTGCGAGGCGTGTCCCGTCGGGACGGGGGGCAATGCGAACACGTGCTGGCCGAAGACGGAGTGCCGGACGAAACGACGGTCTCCGCCACGGATGCCACTCCGATCCCCACCGGGGCTCTCCCTGCTTGATGTCCCGGGGGGCGGTGCCTCCCCTCCCAGGTCCCGCTAACGTCCATTCCGAGTGCACCGTAACCTTGGTTATGCTGATCACATTTTCTGGCCTCGATGGCGCTGGTAAGTCCACGATCATTGGATCGCTCGTCGCGGCGCTGGAGCAGCATCACCAGCCCGTGGCCGTGCTGCACATGAACGACAACATCGGCATCCACGCGGCCGTGCGCCGGCTGCGCGACGTGGTCCTCGGCCCCCGGCCCGCAGGCCTGCGGCCGCCGAGCAACGCGCCGTCCCTGCGCCGGTCCGTCCTGTGGAACAAGGGTGTCCGGCGACTGCTCTATCCGATCGATCTCCTCATCTTCTTCTGCTATCGCTTTTATCTGGAGCGCATTCGACGGCGGGTTCTCATTATGGACCGCTACTTCTACGATACGCTCGTGGACGTGGCCGACCGACGCTGGTGGTGGCTGCTGCGCTTATATGAGCGAATGACGCCGACTCCGGCGCTCGCGGTCTACCTCGATGCCTCTCCGGAAATGTGCTTCGAGCGCAAGGGGGAGTACTCGGTGGATTATCTGCGGCGTCGCCGGCAGGCATACCAAGTCGTCATGCCCTGGGTGGCAGGATCGATCGTGATCGAAGCGCGCGACCTGGAGCGCACGAAGGACGAGTTGCGGCGCATAGTGGTGGCGCGCTTGGCAGAGGGAGAGGCTTGATGGATCAGGAAGATCGTGCGATACGCCTCCTTCGGCTGCTCCTTGACCGCACCTGCCTGCCAGGCTCCGACGGCGAGGATGTATGGCGCGACCTGCACGCCCTGGCCGCGCGAAACGGCCTGCTGCTGCGGTTCGCGGCCCAGCTGCAGCGCGAGAACGCTCTTCCCGCGCATGCGCTTCCAACCGTGCACACCGAGCAGCGGCGTGCCGAGGCAACCTTCCGGCTCGTCGGCCGGGTGGCCGAGGCGTGTGTGAAGCATGGCGTCGACGGCGTGTTCATCAGCGCGGTCCAGCACCACCCCGACGTCGGACTCGATATCGATCTGCTCATCCTCGATCGCTCGCCCGCGGCTGGCGCCGTGATCGCCAGCTCCGCGGGGCTGCAACCGGTTGGGCGCGGCGTCGGCGCGCGGCTCGCTGTGACCGCCACCTATGAGAGCCCGGACGATGCCGTGCCGCTCGACATTCACCACGGTCGCCTCGGCGCGGCCGGCGAGCACTCCGGGTTCCCTGTTACGCTCCTGGCGCGACGGCAACGCGCCGTGGTGGAGGGACAGGCGCTGTTCGTCCCTTCCGATGACGACCAACTGGTGCTGCAGGGAATGCTGCGCGTCTACGGTCGCCGATCAATTCGCCTGGCGGACGCTTTCCATACGATCGCCGCGGTGCGGCGCTGCCAGTACGACTGGAGCTACGTGGTGGAACAGGCGCGCGAGACCGGCACGCTCCCGGGACTCGACTGCTATCTGGATTACCTGGAGCAGCTGCACCGGAAGATCTACGGGGTTCGCCTGCTGGATGCGACCACGCGCGCGGCTCTCGGTCGCGGCGGCTGGGGAAGGATCGAGCTGACCGGCGGGGTGATGCGCTTTCCAGTCGGGCGCGTGAGCGCGCATCTATACCTGCGGCAGTTCGGAACCCAGGTTCGTCGCGGCGAGTGGTCGGCCGCGGGGCGCTCCTGCCTGATCCCGGTGGTCGGCGCCACCTCGAGCGCGCGCCGCATCGCCCGGCGCCTGGGTACCGCGGCAGGCCGCGAGACCTGGCCCGGGAGGGCCGAATGACAACCGCATCGGCGGAGCGCGTACTGCTGCTCGACGGCCAGACGACTCAAGCACTGGCGTGCGCGAGGTCACTCGGCCGTGCTGGCGCCACGGTGCTCGTGGCCAGCGCGCGCCGGAGACCGCTAGCCAGTTGGTCGTGCTACTGCGAGCGCCAGATCCAGCTGCCCGACGAGAGTATAGATTCGTTCGCGCAGCTCCGACAGAGCGCGGCGATGCTCGGTGCCACGCTCGTGCTCCCGCTGACCGAGCGAAGCTGCCTCCTTCTGAACGCCGAGCGGGGCGAATGGCAACGGGAGGGGATCACCGTCGCCGCGCCCGACGCCACCACGCTGGAGCAGGCCTTCGACAAGGCGCATACAATACGCGTGGCCGAGCGGTGCGGCATCGCAGTCCCCACCACCCGCGTTCCGAGCGCACTCGCCGAGTGTGGCGACATCGCCGCAGAGCTCGGGTTGCCGTGCGTTGTCAAGGGGCGCTTCAGCAGCGCCTGGATGGGCACGCACTTCCTGCGCGACACCGGCACCAGCTACGTGCGGACACCGGAGGAGCTGGAGGCCGCGGTGCTCCGCCACCGGCAGGGGGAATACTGGCCGGTCGTGCAACGCTTCGTTCCGGGGCGCGGGAAAGGGATCTTCACCGTCTCGCACGGCGGGCGGCCGCTGGCGTGGTTCGCTCATGAACGCCTGAGGGACGTCCGGCCGACCGGTTCGGGAAGCAGCCTGCGGCGCGCCGCCGCGCTCGATCCGCGCCTCGAGCGACCCGCTGAGCGTCTGCTACGTGAGATGCGCTGGGATGGTCCAGCAATGGTGGAGTTCCGCGATGACGGCGAGCACGAGCCCTACCTGATAGAAGTGAATGGCCGCTTCTGGGGCTCGCTGCAGCTCGCCATCTCTGCCGGCGTGGACTTCCCGCAGCTCTGGCTATCGGCCCTGCGGCAGAAGGCGGCGCCGGTGCCACAGCCGTACCGCACCGATGTGACGCTCCGCTGGCTCTGGGGCGACGCGAAGCGACTCCTCTATGTCATGGCGGGTCCACCGCCGGGCTTTCCCGGGGCGTTTCCCTCCAGGTTACAGGGGCTCCGCGAGGTGCTCGGTGCCCAGCCGCCGGGTACGCGGAGCGAAACGTGGGATCCTGCCGATCCATGGCCTGCGGTGGGCGAGTGGGTGCAGGGCATCGGCGAACTGCTCGCACGCCGCTCCGGATCCGACCGGGATCGCGGTTCCGCGGCGGTGCGCCGGAACCGCCGGTTGCCTCATGCTTTCGGGCGATCCGGAACATCGCAACCGGAGGTCACGACCACTCCCTACCGCCCCGGGAGGATAGGATAGAGCCCATGACGCCTCCGCTGTGAAGCCCGGTGCTCCCGACGGTCTGGGGATGCCCCCGCCACCGAAAACCGGTAGTGTCCCTAAGCCTGCCCTGATACGCCGCAAGCGGCGGAAACATGAGTGACATCACCAGGTTTCACCAGAGTTCGATGATGGTCCGCCGTAGCCTTTTGGTCCTCAGCCTCGTCGCACTTCTTGCAGCCGCTTGCAGCGTCGATTCCCCGGAGCCCGCCGTAGTGGATTCCGACCACACTGCCTCCGCGAAGACCTCGCTGAAGGGGGGCAAAAGGAGCATCGAGGTGAACACCACTACCGCGGGAGCAGACCCGGGCCCACACGGCTACATGGTCACCCTGAATGGCGGCTCAGTGCACGCCATCGGCATCAACGGCACGGTCACCTACCAAGTCTCAGCGCCGGGAATTACCAGGTGGCGCTCTCGGGGGTGGCGAGCAACTGCACGGTAGGGGGCGAGAACCCCCGGACGGTGAGTGTGAGCGCCAACACCACCACCCGGACCACCGTCGAGGTCTCCTGCATCGCTCTGGCTCCTGGCGATCCCGCCGTGCTGCTTGCCGCTGGAGACATTGGCGTTTGCGGAGCCACAGCACCCTTCCAAACAGCGGGTATTGTTGCCCGGTACCCGAGTGCCACCGTAGCCGCGGTCGGAGACCTGGCCTACCCGGATGGGAGGGAGCACGATTTCCGTGACTGCTATCATCCCTCGTGGGGCAAGCACAAGGCGCGTACGCGTCCCGCGCTGGGCAATCACGAGTACAACAACACGGGCAGCGCTCAAGCCTATTTCAAGTACTTCGGCCCGGTGGCAGGAGATCCGAGCAAGGGCTACTACAGCTATACACTCGGCGAATGGTTCGTCGTGGTGCTCAACGTCAATTCTTTCCGGCTTTCGCGCGTCTCGGTGAAGTCCGGTTCCGAGCAGGAGCGATGGCTGCGGCAGGAGCTCTCGTCCAACTCGTCGCGCTGCACGCTCGCCTACTTCCACTATCCCCGGTTCAGCTCTGGCCACCACGGCAGCCGGAACTTTGTGCAGGATATCTGGGACACCCTCTACGACTACGATGTGGACGTCGTGGTGGTGGCGCACGAGCACAGCTATGAGCGCTTCGCGAAGATGGATAAGAGTGGAGCGGCGGACCCGGTGCGCGGCATCCGCCAGTTCGTGGTGGGGACTGGGGGAGTAAAGCTTCGCTCCTTTAACACCCCGCTACCCACCAGCGAAGTGAGGAACAGCGATACGCATGGGGTGCTGAAGCTCACGCTGGAGGCGGATGCGTACCAGTGGGAGTTCCTCCCGGTCGAAGGGAAGACGTTTACCGATACCGGCAGGACGACCTGCCACTGAACCTCACACCGCTCGCCTGTAGGAGGTGGAACAATGGCTACGCCCACTCTCCCGTTCGTCTCTGTAATCGTACCGTGCCGCAACGAGGAGCGCTTTATCCGCGATTGTCTAGAGCGGATCCTCGCCACCACCTATCCGCATGATCGCCTGGAAATCCTCGTCGTCGATGGGTGGAGCGACGACGCAACGCGCGCGATCATTGAGGAGATGGCGGAGCAGTATCCGCAGCTCCGGATGCTCGACAACGCGCGCCGAATCACCCCGGCGGCGCTGAACATCGCCATCCGCGCTGCGGGTGGCGACCTCGTCGTGCGAATGGATGCGCACGCGTACTTCCCGCCTGACTACATCGAGCGCCTCGTGGTGGCACTAGAGGAGACGGGCGCCGACATCGTCGGCGGCGCCATTCACACCCGCCCTGCCGATGATACGGCCACCGCGCAGGCGATCGCCCTCGCGATGCAGCACCCGTTCGGTGTCGGGAACTCCTCTTTCCGGATCGGCACCCAGGTGAGGCGGCCGGCGGACCACGTGCCATTCTTTGCGTGTCGCCGTACCCTCTTCAACCGGGTCGGGCTCTTCGACGAGGAGCTGGTGCGGAACCAGGACGGCGAGTTCAGTTGGCGCGTCCTCCGGCACGGTGGGCAGATTCTGCTTATCCCGGAAGCACGGGCGGAGTATTTCGCGCGCGACTCGCTGAGTAAGCTGGCGCGAATGTTCTTTCAGTACGGCTACTACAAGGTGTTGACCGCCTATAAGGTGCGGCGCCTGATGACGGTCCGGCAGGTGATTCCCCCGGTGTTCCTCCTCACGCTCGGCGCCGTCGCCCTTCTGGCCCTTTGGCAGCCCATCGGCGCCTACTTCCTCCTCGGCCTACTCGCCACCTACGCGGCGGCAGTCGGCGCGGCGAGTCTGCATGCGGGTCGCGGCGCGACCGCGCGTTGCGCGATCGTGCTCCTCGTCGTCTTCCCGATCATGCACTTCGGGCATGGCATCGGCCAGCTGCGGCGTGCGGCCGAGTTGCTGTTCCGCGTGCGGTCCCAACAAGGCGATGGGACGCTCGTTCCCCTCTCGCGCTAGCCCTCCATTCACATACCGGAAGAAAGCCACTAATGAGCGCCCGTCTGGAAATCGCAGCTTTCGGCTACCATGAGGTGACAGATGAGCCGCACACATCCGGGTTCCAGAGGCCCGGTGCGATGCCGTACAAGCACTCCCAGCTCACGTTCGGACAGCATCTCGCCCACTTTGCTGCAAGCCCGGCGGGCGCCCCACGTGCTGTTACAGCGCTCGGCGACGACGCGACCGGCCGTCACCTACTGCTGACCTTCGACGACGGGGGGCAGAGCGCGCTCCACGCAGGGGAGGAGCTGAGTCGCCGCGGGTGGGTCGGCCACTTCTTCATCGTTACGGACCGCATCGGGACGTGCGGTTTCCTTTCGCGGCACGAGGTCCACGAGCTTAAGGCGATGGGGCACGTGATCGGGAGCCACTCGCACACACATCCCAACATTTTCCGGGAGCAGTCTCTCGAACAGATGCTCACGGAGTGGCGGACGAGCATCGATATCCTCGCCGACCTCTTAGGCGAGCCGGTCCTTACGGCCGCAGTTCCTGGCGGACACATCTCCGGCACCGTCACCCGGTCCGCCTCCTTGGCCGGTTTGCGCTACCTCTTCACCTGCGAGCCGACGCTCACCCCCTGGTGGGACGGAGACTGCCGGATTCTCGGCCGCTATTTGGTGAAGGTGAACACGCCGACCCTGCGGGTGCGCCAGTTGGCCGAGTTCCGCGGCTGGCGGAGCGCCCACGCGATGCGCCTGATGAAGAACACAGTGCGGCGCAGCTTCCCCGCCGTCTACCGAGCCTACGTAGCGCGATCGACGCGCGAGCGGTCGCTCGCCCCGTGATCGCCGCCGAGCAGGCTGTGTAGGTCCGACTGGACGGCGTACGTCCGACGCGCCTACCCGCCCCGGAGTCAAACATGGCCCAAACCGGCTCTGCCATCGGGAGCCAGCCCGAAGCGCGCCCGAGCCTTCCGCTCAGGTCGCTGGTCAACCCGCGCCGGCCGCAGCTCCTGCCGCCCACCGAGGCGGCGGTCGATTGGGCGCGGTCGCCGGCATGAACCTGCCGGCCCTCGCCTACGCCGGCATGGTGGGATTGCCTCGGCCTAAGGTGCGGTCTGCGCGAGCCGGGACATGCTGGTGCAACCTCTCCAAGGATTGGCAGGCCGCCCAGGCGAGCCAACTGCTTAGCCGGACGCGGCTCGCCTGGGCGCTTCGCTGCGAGGCGAAGTCGCGGGTGGGTGGCCTGGGATGATCCGATGCCTTTCTTACATAGCAGACCTGCCCAACTCGTTCCGCCACGCGCGGGGCATCGTGCGCCGCCGCGCCAGGCCCAGGTGAGCGGTCCAGCCGAGTCATGAAGATAGCGATCATCTCCGATATCCACGCCAACTGGGAGGCACTGGAGACGACGGTGCATGACATCTCGGGGCAAGGCGTCGATCGCATCGTCTGCCTCGGCGATATCGTCGGGTACAACGCGAATCCCGCTGAATGCGTCGCGATTCTGCGGGAGCTTGATGCGGACTGTGTCGGCGGCAACCATGATCGTGCGGTGGCCGAGCAAATCACGACCGCAGGATTCAGCGTGAGGGCAGCCCGAGCGGTCGTGTGGACCCGCGAGCGGCTCGTCTCGGACGTAATCGAGTTCCTGACCGGTCTGCCGCTGCAGGTCAGCCTTGAGACCCACCTTGTCGCCGTGCATGGTACACTCGGGCCACACGGCGGGTGTGAGAACACCTATCTCGACAGCGACGAGCGCCGCCTGCGATGCTTCGAAGCTCTTATGCAGCACCCATCACGAGCCCGCATCTGCGCGTACGGACACACCCACCGCCTTGCGATTTTCGAGCTGCGAGAGGGGTCTGTGCGGGCCCTCGATGGAGACGAGATCTCTCTCTGCGAGGATTCGTACTACCTGATCAATCCCGGCACGGTGGGCGAGCCACGAGGTACGAGCGAGCGTCGCGCAACATATCTCATCCTGGATACCGCGCAGCTGGGGCTATCAGTGCGGCGTGTCGAATATAACTCTTCCGTCCCCGCTCTAAAGACGCGGAGGGCCGGGCTCGCGCCTCGTTCGGCGTCGATTACGACAATGTTCCGGACTGCCGTAAAGTGGAGCACGCGTCAGCTCGGTATGTACAACTTCGTGAGGCGCTTCAGAGGCGGTATCTCTGGAGGGCTATAGCAGCGGCGATCCGGGCTTCCGATGGTGGAGACGGCGGACACGTCTGCATTACGCCGGCCCCCTCGCACAAGTTCGAGACGCTTGCGGCTTCTGGTTGCCCGTCTCCGTTCCTTCACCCGGCTGCCCCTCTCGATGGAGTAGCGGCCGGTTCCAGAGGAGTTCCGGCAACCTGTTATTGGAGGAGGTCTTTGTGTTCCGTGATAGTAAGAATGTACGAGCGAGAGATGACCTCCGAGGGAATTAACCCTCGGAGGTCCGCACTTCCATTGCCGAGAACCTCGGCTCCTTCCTTGAGCGCCGGTTCGCTACCTACCTGCGTGGCTCGCTCTCGGCCAGGCAAGCCACCGACGGATGACCGCACTCCCCACGACGTCGGCAGCACCCCGGCTCGAGGTATCCGTTAGCATCTGCTACGACTGCCCGAATCGCTCGGGGGACTACTGAACGGAGCGTCCCGCGTGCGTCCAGTAGGTCCAGGCATAGCCGTAGGCGCTCCCGGAGAGCTGCGTGCGCTCACGGGTGCTGGGAAGGCTCGCCGAGGGGTAGAAGTAGTTGATCAGCGGGCGCGTAGCCTCATGTGGACCCGTGAAGTACTCATAGCCCTTTGCCGGAAAGCTATCGGCAGCGTACTTGATCCACTTCGCGGCCCGCAGCACGGCCTGGTCGCTCCCGTCTACGAGATCGGTGTAGCCGGCCCGGTGCAGGATCAGCACCGCGCCGAGCACCCCGTGCAGCGAGGTCTCGTTGTAGCGTACGGAGCTGAAGTCGTTCGGGAAGTTCGTCGGCTCGTACGCCTCGGGCGCACCGCGATTCTGATCGCTTGGCTGAATGCCGTCAAAGTTGTAGCCGTCCCTCTTCGCACCCTTCGAATTGATCCCGACCCAGGTGGCGCTGTTGCTCGGGTTCACCTGCCAGGACTGCGTACTGCCGGTCCACTTCAAGCTGAAGGCAACAGAGGTATCCCCCAGCCAGCGCCGGTAACGCTGAGCCAGCTGATCGAGCGTCGCCCGGTCTCCCAGGTAGGCACTCGCCGCCGCCAGGCTGAACGTGGCCCATGAGCCCTGGTTGTTTGCGTGTGCCATCTGCGTGCGCACCGTCTTGTTGGAATACTTCACGTCCAGCTTGTAGGTGAGCCAGGCGCGAAACTGCGTGTCCAGCGCGGGATCATGCTCCTTGAGGTTGATGAGGTCCGCGGTGATCGCCCATGTGCCCAAGAAGCGGTTCGGGTAAGATATGGCGGCGGAGAGATCGTCCGGGAACGCCATCACGTCTCGGATGGCCTGCACCACCTTCTTCCGGTACGCCTCGGCGCTCGGGTCGGGAGAGAGCCGCGCGTAGACCAGCGCCCCGGCCAGCGCCTGCAGATGGAAGACCTGGCCTTTTTGCTCGACCGGCTCCGGTTTCCACGAAGCATCCGCCGTGTGCTTCAACTCGCCGGTGCCGCTCCAGGCGGTACCGCTCATGGGGAGTGCGTCCAGCTCCGCCTTGCTGATCCAGATGCCGGTTCCAGGGGTACTCGGGGGAGGTTCCTGAGAGGTGGCGGTGATCTCGGCTACCCCGCTCGTCTCCTCACTGACTGCAGTAATCGTTGCTGATCCCGCCGCTACGGTCGATACCATACCACTCGAGCTCACCGTCGCCACCGCAGTGTTCGAGGATTTCCAGGTAACGGTCTTGTTGGTCAGGGACTTGCCATTCGCATCCTTGACGGTGGCGGATAGCTGGGTGGTCGAGCCAACGTTCACGGTCGCTTGCTCAGGGCTCACATCCACTGACGCAACCGTGCCAGACGGAGCGGTGACGGTCACAATAGCGGTGCCCCACCGGTCCCGAGTCGTTTTTGCGGTAATCACCGCGATCCCTTCAGCTCTCCCCGTCACTCGACCAGAGGAGTCGACGGTCGCAACCGTGGTGTCATCGCTCGACCAACCTTTGAGAACCTTGGCCTTATGCCCATCATCAAGGTATGCCGTGAGCTGTACCGTGCTGTTCTCCTCCACCGAAGCGGTCGAGGGGGTTACGGTGAGGCCGTTCGACACGGGCGTTACCGACAGATTGATCCCCGACATCTCCGGTGCGACGACGGAGTCGGCACATGCTGCGAGGCCAAGAATCAATAGCAAACAGGTCATCAGTGCTCCGCGGACCTGAAAAGGACTTCTTCCTCGCGGCGTCCCCTTGAACCGAATCCCAGAGGATACCCGCGTGCGAGGGGTTGCAGGTCTGGGAGATGAAATCCACTTCATTTTACTTCTCCATCTGTGAAAAGCAACGCGGCGCTACAGCACCGCGGGGAGGTGCCACGGAAGTGCAGCACCAGACTGCCGTCGGAGGAGGATGAACCTCCTCGTTGGAGTTCTGCTTGATCGGCGGGAAATGAGTGACAGCCCCGCCGGGAGAGTTCGCCTTCGATTGGCAGCGTGCTGTCGGAAAGCCGCTCTGCTTCCTGAAGAGGACCGGAAGGGAGGCCGCCACCGGTCGGGCGGCCGCAAAGCCATGTAGAACCGCTGCAGTGTCGCCGCTCCGGCTGCCCTGCACCGACACCAATGCAGTGCCTGTTCCAGAGTGGCGGAGTCCGGGTAAAACGTTGCTGTGTAACAACTTGCAGCCGACGATACGTCGAATCTCACCTTCCCGCGCTGTCAACAATTTCGACGCATGGCGAAGCACAGCCGTCGAGGGCACGGCGGCGACCGGCGCGGGAGGGGTGGCTGTACAGTTTCTGTGCAGTGCGCAAGAACGCAGCAGCTCGTAGCGGCGCGTCCCGTTCTCCGCTCGCGAGCATCGCGAGGAGCTCAGCCCGACGCGGTGTAGCACCCCGCGGCGAGCGACAACCACCCGAGATCGTAAGTGCGAACCGATCAATAGCAACTCCCTTCAAGAAAAAAGTCGGGTCGCCAAGGGAGACGTCCGGATGATGAATCTCATCCGGATGCTCCGCTGGCGACCCGACTCGCGTAGCAGCCCCGCCGGTGGCGCGCTGCCTTAGCCCCGTAGCTCTGCGCCCCTGCCTTTCGGCAGGTTTGCTCTGATCAGCGAAAAATCTGTTTACAGCCCGGCAACAAAAAACCGCCGACGACTCGATATGAAATCGAGAGCGCTGGCGGCCCGACTCGCGTAGCAGCCCCGCCGGTGGCGCGCTGCCTTAGCCCCGTAGCTCTGCGCCCCTGCCTTTCGGCAGGTTTGCTCTGATCAGCACTGCTTCATATGTCAACTCGATCCGCAACGTCGCGCCTGCCCGGGCGTGAAATCTACTCCCACCGCATTCGGGCGGCGACCAACTGTTTGGCGATCGAACGACGGCAAGGATAATGGCGCGGAGCAGATCGCGCAACCCCTTATCCGGTTCGGGCAGAAAAGCTTACGCTGGAAACGCCTGGCACCGGGGGACACAAATGTCTCGCACGCCGGAGAGTAAACGCATGGGAAAAACACGCGGTGCCGGGTGACGAGATGGGGCACTCAGCGACCCAAACCGGGGATGCGGGTCTCCGGGCAGGCTCATCATCTGCAGTTCAGATGTGGCATGCATCGTGCGCGTCCTTTGGGTACACCCATCACATACGTGCTCGTGCAGGAGCTCTCGGGCGTTCCCGAGCACGGATCTATGCACCCGAGGAGGTAGCGAAACCGTCGATGACAATTGAAGTACCGGGCCGTGGTACCTGTGCTCTTTGCTCTGCTCCCAGCTGCGGAAGCGGGCTCGTTTTCTTTCACGAGCGGAAGGGTACACGGCAGTGGTTGGAGGTCGGGCTGTGCGAGACGTGCGGGAATCGGATGGAGAAGCACTTGAAGCGGGCGGTGCCGAAACGCCTTTTTGAATCGAGCTCGGCGGAGGTGGGCGTGCCTCCGGGCACCATCTCTCAGCTGGCGGATGTCCTGGGTACAGGCTGGGAATAATGAATCCGTTCCACTGTGCTCCTTGAAGTTTTCGATCCTGGCGTCCTCTGTACCCAACGGGGCCGGTGTGAGATCAAGGGCGCCATAGGTGTTTCCAGCGGGACCTCAACCTGCGGCAGCAGAGAGCTGGGCAGGGTGGTAGCTACCTATTTGTCACCTCCTCTCGCGGTTTGGGATCCGTACTGCCGTTTCGGCACGGCCAGGCAGCCTACATGATCCGCAATGACAACCTGCGACTCACCGGCGATGCGCAGACCTCAACCTGGTGCGGAGTCGTTCATAGACCCACCCGCCAGCGCGACCAGCAAGTTCCAGCGGCCGCAGTACCCGGTGAAGCGGAATCAACACACGTCCGACAAGGACCCATCGCAACCCGCTGGGATAGGGCGGCTTCATTAACCGATGTACAATGTAGCGAAGGCGATCTCGTGACCGGTCCATCATGCGGAACCGAGCGACGTCTCGCCGGAGTGTCTCCCCTTCCCGCACAATTCCGCCATCGGTAAACATCGACTGCCGCACTTCTGCCGCGAGATACTGTACCTGCCGATCCGATCGCGCGCGTTGTTCAAGCTGGGCTGGGAGGTGTGCGTTCAGCAGATCATGGGCGAGCGCCAAGGCGAGAAGGAGCATACGGTGCGAGCCGAGCGCCATTGCCCGCTCGACCAGTGCATCCCAGTCCTGCGAGCTATCGGCGCACAGCAGTTCGGCGATACTACAGATCCCCTCGAGCCGATCCCAGCCGTGCCGGGCACCATGGATGGGGAGCACCAGGAGAAGATCGCGGGGAGAGAGGGCAGGAACGAAGTCTGTGCCGATACGCACTTGTTGGATGCGGGACAGCAGCGCCTCAATGCCAAGCGAGAAAGGGAAGTAGGCGGGGGCGAACCCCCAGTGCACTTCCAGCTTGATATCCTTCCGATAAAAGACCTGGTGGTAGAACGTCTCGACCAACTTGGCTTCGACAGCGGACGAGAGCTGCACGGCAGGTCGATACTCACGAGCGAGGAGTAGTTCCCGCACTCGTACCAGGTCACTGCGTCGGATCAGGATGTCTAGATCTCCGGCCTGCCGGAGCGCGATGCTTCCATACAACTGCGCCGCCAGCACCGGCCCCTTGTACGGCAGGACGGGGATGTCCTGCTCCCGAAACAGCTGCAGGAGCTGTTGCAACTCACCGGTGAGGCGCAGGGCGCGTCCCGCGTTCTCGACGAATGCATCGCGCAGAGCGTCGCGATACGGCTGCGGCATCGCGACCCCTTCCAGGTTCTGGAGGTGGTGGTGGAGAAGCGGGAGAAGCCCATGGCGGTGCGCGAGATCCAGGAGCGCATTCCAATCGATTCCTGCGGCCATTAGGTGCCGAATCCGCTCCACGTGGGCACTATTTAGGTGCTTACGGGCGCAGCAGAGAAGGATCTCGATCTCCGGCGATGGGATACCCCGGCCTGTGGGGACGTCGGCGCGGTGCGAGGCGGGATGCCCGGTGCGAGATGCCGTGGGACGCGGAGCAGGAGCAGTCGCTCTCATGAAGTGGCTTCCATCATGGGGTCTCCTCATGCCGGGGCGAGCGAACCCACCCTCCACTCGACGGGCGGGGGCCCCGGAACGCGGTACCGGTAGACCGCAGTGATGGGGTCGCCGGGGGCAACCGAGGGCGCGTCGGCCACGAACCACACCAGGCTGTACCAGCAGTTCGTCGGGTCCACCTGGAGGGGATTGGTGGAGAGCGTTGTGGTGGGGCCGAGTGCCAGCTCGAAATAGATGAGCACCCCGTTCAGTGACCCCGAGGCCGTGGCCGTGACGGTGCGGGTCACCTCGATCTCCTGATCCGTGAAGGTGCGCAGGTCCAGCTCGAGCAGGAGCGCGGGCTCGGCGAGCACCCGCCAGTGCCGAGCCTTCTGTGGGCGCAGGAGGAAATAGCTCGGTGCGCCTGGGATCGCCATAGCCAGGGGATCGAGATCGATGCCGTACCACGAGCGCCAGTTCTCCAGGGCCTCTGCCCGGAAAACGTGCCTGGCGAGCTTTTCCTCCGGGATCTCGACCGGGAGGCCGCAGATTCGAAGCGCCGACGGCACCATTCGCGCATCGGGCTTGAGCAGGCGTGTGCGGGCATCCACGAACACCTCGAGAACCTGCTCACCGAGCGGTTCGTTGCCGATGATCTCCGACACCAGAACATCGGCGCGCTCCGGCAGCTCGATGGCGGTCGAGCGTCCGGTCAGCAGGGTGATGCGGTCCGCCACCCCGTTGGCTTCGAACAGCGTCTGCGCTACCTGTCCGATCCCGGTCTCCTCAACCGCGTAGACATGCCGGGCGCCGGCCTGCGCCGCGGCGATCGCGAGCACACCGGTGCCAGTACCGATATCGACGACCACATCCCCCGGTCGCACCACTTCACGGATGCCAGCGAGGAAGCGAGTCGTTCGCACCCGGTCATTGAGCATGGCGACGTGGATGCCTGCCGTGTCGAATCCCATTGGAGCCGGTTGCACCACCGGTCTCTTGCCAGTTTCGTCCAGGAGCACACCGGCTCGATAAAGCTCGGTCAGGGTGTTGGTCAGTTCGATCCATTCGTGCATTCCACGGATGCGCGCCTGCAGCTCCGCCAGACCGTCAGAGAGCCGGGTCGGACGGACGAACGCGTGGAGGACCGCCAGCCCATGAGGGCCCGCCTGACAGGACTCCTCGGGCGTGTAGATGCTCAGATGACCATCGGCGCCGACTTGGATCCGAATCTCGGAAGCGCAGCGTAGAACCGTCGTGGGATCCAGCATCGCGATGACCTGTCCCTGAGTAGGATTCACCGGGAGATCGGAGCAGCACTCACGCACTGCCGCCAGGGTCTGCGGCTGTGGGAGAGGAAGCGGCCGGAGGACGACAGGGTCGCAGCATGAGGATCCGTAACCAATCGATTCGCTCGCCCTACAGCGCGGCAGCCGGGGTCGGCAAGGTCGAGTCATGCGCGTACGCATCGTGGCCGAGCTGCTGCGCGGTGCAGAGGGCGGCGAAGCGGCGGCTGCGTGCCGTCAGCTCATTCCAGCTTCCATGCTCGACGATAAATCCATGGTCGAGGACGTAGATGATGTCCGCGCCGCGAATCGTCGAGAGCCGGTGCGTGATGACCAGAATCGTCATCCGGCCATGCAACCGCTCGATCGCCTGCTGGACACGCCGCTCGTTCTCGGAGTCCAGGGCGCTGGTCGCCTCATCGAGAATCAGAAGGGTTGGGCGGCGCAGCAGCGCCCTTGCCAGGGCAATGCGCTGGCGCTCACCGCCCGAGAGCCGAACGCCGCGGTCGCCAATCACGGTATCCAGTCCCGCAGGAAGCGCAAGTACGAAGTCGGCGGCCGCGGCGAGCCGCAGTGCCTCGAGCATCTCTGCCTCGGCGGCGGCAGGCTCGGCCCAGAGCAGATTGGCGCGAATGGTATCGTGGAAGAGAAACGTTTCCTGGGGAACGTAGGCGATCCGCTCTCGCCAGGCGCGCAGACGGCCCGGCGTGAGCGGCACGCCATCGACCACCAGCTGCCCCCGATCAGGTACGATCAGACCCATGAGCAGGTCGGCGAGCGTGCTCTTCCCGGCGCCGGATGGACCCACGAGCGCAATGGTGCTCTGCGCTGGAACGAAGAGATCGATACCGGCGACGGTGGGACGTGCGTCACCGTAGCTGAAGGAAACGCTCTCCAGCCGCACGCCCGTGCGCATTGTCACCGGCACAGCACCTTCGGATGGCGCCTCAGCCGCTGCCTCACACCGTTCGACCGTCCTCCACACCGTCGCAAAGGCAGGCAGCGAGGTCATCAGGTACTGGTAGTACTCCTGAATGGCTGAGAACTTCGGAACCAGCCGCGCGAAGAGGAAGAGCAGCAGCAGGATCCCGGCGACGGAGAGCACCGCTCGCTCCACGGCCACGTACAGGATCAGGCTCAGGATCGACACGGAGCCCACCTTGAACCAGGCGCTGGTATCGGCGTAGGTGCGGGTGGCCGCGACATGGGCGCGCGTCACCCGCTGGCTCAGGCCGGTGAAGAGGGCGATGTTGCGCTCCTCCGCCCCGTGGCTCCTGGTCGTCTTCATTCCGCCCAGGTGCTCCGATACCGCAGCGAAGAGATCGCGTGTCGCGTGCGTGATCTCCTCCCCGGCTGCATGTGCCTGGAGGTTCCGGCGCCGGAGGAGGAGCAGGAGAGCCGCGCCACATGCGAACGTCAGCGCGGTGAGCGGCAGTGAGAGATGCAGGGCGAGTAGCAGGTAGACGGAAACCACCACCACCTGATGGGCAAGGGAGAGCAACGAGGATGTCGCCTCGTCTACACGATCCAGCTCATCGGTCAGCGCATGGGCGAAATCGGAGGCACGGTGGCGGGCGAAGAAGAGCCACTGGCTGCGGGCGAGCGCCCGATAGAGCCGTTGGCGGAGATACAGCACGAATTCCTGCTGCAGCGCCAGGTTCGCGACGACCTGCCACCGCGTGAGGAGGGCTTGCAAGCCCACCACGAGCACATAAGCACCCAGTACGCCACCAAGCGTCGGTCGCACTCCCGCCGCCGCGAACAGGCTCGCGACGCTCTGCGCAATCTGCCCGGTCGCGCCCTGCTCCACATCGAGGCCAACGACCTGAAGCAAGGGGATGAGCATCAGCAGGCTGATACCCTGCGTCAAACCAGCAGCGATCAGGAGGAGGAGAGAAAGGCCCACCTTCCAGGACATCGCGCCGCTCAACACGCGCAGGTACGCCCCCAGATCTCCAGTGCGAGAAACCGTGGAGTGGTGGCGAGCGAGAATCACAATGGTTCTTTCGGGAAGAGAGGCGGTGCGAACTACCGGAGCCGGCGAGGCCGATCAACGGGACAGGCACCTTCGAGAGCCTGAAGCGCACTCAGCTCGCGGAGGCCGGAACGGAAGCCGCGGCTCGTGATGATCGGAATCATCGGCAGGATACGGTGGTGCCCGCAGGTGCCCGGTGATGCCAGTCGAGCAATTGCTCGATTACCTCTGGCAACCTATCGAAATCGTGCACCACGGCGAGCTGGTGGACGGGGACCGCTTTCGCGAGCGCCACGGCGCCCTGCAGAAGAGGAGCCGCCGCCTGCTCCCCTAACAGCAGCCCTAGCTTGCTGTGCGCGATCAACGAGAGGGCGGCGGTGACTCCCCGTAAGCGCGTGCGGTGAACCGCGGCGTCCCCTCTTGTGTGCACCGGCTCCAGCAGGTAGATGGCTTGGAGGGGCATCGGCTCGGCCATCCGGAGGTGCTCCGGGAGGTTCGTTACGCCTACCTTCGTTCCATCGGGCGGGGTATCTGGCGGCCCGTTCCGTCCGAGGCGCTCGGCAGAGTCCCACCAAAGGCGGATACTGTGCACCCCCGGGCGAGCCATGATTCGCGGACGCAGATCCACCGCGAGCGTATCGTCAGTGATGAGAGCCGCCCCGGCAGTGGTCAGCGCCATGGCAAGCGTGGATTTCCCGTGGCCCTTGGGGCCGAGAAATGCGACTCCGCTGCGTCCCAATGCCACCGCGCTGCCGTGGAGACAGAGCACCCCCGCCACGTGCAGCGCCAACGCCAGGACGGGACCCAGGATGTCGGCACGGACGAGGTCCAGGGGAGCGCCAGGCACGGAATACCACGCGATTTGCGTCCCGTCCGCAGAGATGTCGTAGCTGCCTGTATCGGGATAGGTAAGACGGTAGCCGCCCGCGTGCTGGAAGAGCCGCACCGGTCCGGTCTCGGTGAGGCTCTCTCCCAGCGCCCGCAGCTCATAGATCGGCGGGGAACCCGACGCAAGATGCAGTGTCCAGTCCGGCGGGTCGTGCACGGCGCACGACGCTTCGGGCAGTTCCAGCTCGGACCACATGCAGCGACCAAAGACGCGGTAACTCTGCATCTCGACTTTCAACGAGGTGGGAGGCTGGAGCCTGCCACCCACGCGTAACCTGAAACCCGTTACGAGTGTCCTCCACCTCTACCCCGGCCCCTGCCGCGACCGCGACCGCGACCTTGGCCCTGCTGGGTTAGATCGACGAATGTCCCGATCCGCCGGATCTCCGGTGCCTCATACTCGACCGCTTTGTCCATGATCACACCTCTGAAAAAAAGTTGCCGTAGTGTTCGCCGCGCGACCGAACTCCCCGAAAACGCACGGCAAGCGAACTGTGACACCGCCCTTCACCGCCTGCTGCCAGATCCGTCTGCCTTGCCCGTCGGCAAAGAGGGGCATTCCTCACTCGATCTCATCGCTCGAAAACGAGGTCCCCACGTACGTGCGAATTCACGGCTGTCCGCAGGCGTCCTGCGAGATCGGGGTACTCGGTGTACTGCTCGACTCGTCCTTCACCGATGACCTGATATCCCCCCACCTCCACCCGGGGCCGCGCGGAAACTTACGTTTCTACCGTATTCCCGATCTCCACCAGCTCCCATTCCGCCATCTGACTGATGAGGCGAAGCACGTCGCTCTCGCAGCGCTCCGCTTCCAGGCCAGGGTATTCCTGCAGCAGGGCATCGCAGAGCTCCCGCAGCGTCCGGTGGTCCTGGAGCAGGGTCCAGAGCTTGGCGCCCACCGGGTTCAGGCTGTAGTAGACCCCATCGCGCAGGTTCAGCACCACGGCTTCGCCGTCGATCTCGCACGACACCTGCTCACGGACCGCCTGGATAACAGAGGCAGGAGAAATGCTTGCTGACAAGATCCGACTCCAGCACTGCATCGTGGGGAGGAAAACCGAGTTCAGGGGCAGTCGACCTGGAAGCGGTCAATCAGGACCGGGCTCATTGGCCTGTACCAGCGCTGCCAGAACCGGAGCGAGCTTCACGGGGAGGACCCGGTTCAGCAGGAGTCCTCGGGGATGTGGCACCTATCTGAGAAACGGACGAACTGTAACTTCAGGAGCGAACCACATCAAGAAACGTTCCCTCCCGGCAAATCCCTGGTGCGGAGAGGAGACGGCAGAATTACCAGGATTGTCCCCTGCCTTGGCCCCAGGCGAGGCTGGGATGTGTCGCACTGGCACAACAGTTCTGTACCTCCCAAGTCCCACTTCCCACAGGAACTCGACGGTGCAGCGGCCAGGCGCAGGGCCCAGGATACCATTCGGTCGTGGAGCGTCGAGTTGTCATACTGGCCCGACGCCGGTTATTCACCTCCATCTCCTGCCCTGCGGGCGCCCCCAACGACACGTCCGTTCGTAGCTCTGTCTCCAGCCAGGATCGCCTCCTCCGTCTGGGGATCGAAGAAGTGCAGCTTGGTGAGGTCGAAGGCCAGCTCGACGGGCTGGCCGGGATCCGGCAGCGGCTGAGGCGCGACACGCGCCACCACTTCGTGGCCGGGTGTGCGCGCGTAGAGGAAGATCTCATTGCCCATGGGCTCCATCACGTCCAGCATCAGCCTGGCGGGCGCAATCGGATTGGTGATGTACGGGCTGCCGGTGACGTAGATGTCCTCCGGGCGGATACCGAGGATGACGCCGCGGCCCTCATACGCCGCGATGTCGCGGTCCGCCAGCTCCCCGAGGGAGAGCCGGAAGCGCTCGTCGCCCGTGGCCTGGAAGTGCAGTCCGTCGCTGCGGGTGATCACCCCCTCGATGAAATTCATCGCCGGGCTGCCGATGAAGCCGGCGACGAACTTGTTGGCGGGATGGTCGTACAGGCCGAGCGGCGTATCGATCTGCTGGACGTAGCCGGCGCTCAGCACCACGATACGGTCGCCCATCGTCATCGCCTCGACCTGGTCGTGCGTGACGTAGATCATGGTGGCGTCGAGCTGGCGGTGCAGCTTCGAGATCTCCTTGCGCGTCTGAACGCGCAGCTTGGCGTCCAGGTTCGAGAGCGGCTCGTCGAAGAGGAAGGCCTGCGGCTGGCGGACGATGGCGCGGCCCACGGCGACGCGCTGACGCTGCCCGCCGGAGAGCTGACGCGGCTTGCGGTCCAGGATCTGCTCGATCCCCAGGATCTCGGCGGCCTGGCGTACCTGCTCCTGGATCTGCGCCTTGGGCAGCTTGCGCAGCTTCAGCCCGAAGGCGAGGTTGTCGAAAACCGACATGTGGGGATAGAGGGCGTAGCTCTGGAAGACCATGGCGATGTCGCGGTCCTTGGGCGCGACATCGTTGACCACGCGATCGCCGATGTAGAGGCGGCCGTCGGTGATCGATTCGAGGCCGGCGATCATCCGCAGAATGGTGCTCTTGCCGCACCCGGAGGGGCCGACCAGCACCACGAACTCGCCATCCCGGATCTCGAAGTCGGCCCCGTGGACGGCGACGAAGCCATTCTCGTAGACCTTGCGCACACCTTCCAGCTTTACACGGGCCATGAGGGCTCTCCGACGCTATGAGTGATCCGATCCGCTTCCCCGAGGGGTTCCTGTGGGGCGCCGCCACCTCCGCCTACCAGATCGAGGGCTCCCCGCTCGCCGACGGCGCCGGGCCGAGCAACTGGCACCGCTTCTCGCACACACCGGGCAACACCACGAACAATGAGACCGGCGA
>JACDHR010000228.1 GCA_013820915.1 Gemmatimonadota bacterium | reverse complement strand
GGATTACTCGTCGCGGCCTTCGCTTGTTCCGCACCGCCAAATCCGCCTGGATTGCTGCTGCCCGGGTGTCGTTTGCAGCGCGGGACCATCCAACTGGACTCGCGACGAGCTGCCTAGTGTCGTCGTCCCCCACGACGCGTCCAGATTACGATCACGCCGCAGCGCGCATCATGCCCCCCGAACTCAGCCGGGACATCGGATAAACCACGGTAGATCTCGATTCCTTCAACCGCGCTCGGGGATACTACATCATCGATCGTGAATTCCAGGTTGTGTGCGTACTGGTTGGAAGTGGATGTCGAGTCGCTGAGGGTCCTCGCCGACAGGGGACGGTTGACCAGGAAGCCATCCAGATAGATCTGCACTGGACATTCGCCGCGTTGTATGCTGCGAACCATGTACACGTGTCGTCCCCCACGGCCGGTGCTAGGGCCGAGACGAACACCTGGTATCATGGTAAGAACATCAGTGAGATAGAAGGGACTGCGGCTCTCGATCTCTTCGCGTGTAATGAAGCTTCCAAAGCCCCTTTCCTTCCGGTAATAGAACCCCTCCAGCACCGGGCTGACCCGCAAACGTGATCGCGCCGTAACCTCCAGGGGAGCAAGCAAGACCGCCTCGGTATCCAGCCGAATCTCGACATCCATCGTGTCGTGCTGCACCAGTCTGAAGCGGGGTGTGGTGGTGCCACGGTACCCCAACCGATTCGCACGGAAGCTATAAACACCTGCGCGTGCGGATGGAATCAAGAAGACGCCGAGCGGGTCGGATAGGGTTGTACCGACCCGGCGGTTCCGGACATCAAGCAGCTCTACCTGCGCACCAGCGATGGGCTGGCCGGAACTATCATCGAGGATTATACCGCGTAGCATGCTCTGCGCGACAAGCGGCGACGCGCCCGACAGCAGGAGGAGTGCGGCAGCGGAGAGCAGGCCCTGGCGCATGAGGGACCTTCCAGATAAAAGGGCACTTCAGAAAGCCGCAAGGCAAACCGCCCCGCAGCCACGCACAGGCGCAGCAACACGGGCGAGGCGAACCGCCGCGCCAGCCACGCCGCTCAACCCGCGGCCGTAGCCGTGCAGACGGAAAACCTGCTACGCTACCGTGACCTGTAGTAAGCCCCCGAAATCAACCGAGATCGGGTCCTTGAAGCTCGGCTGCGGCGTGGGCGGCGACGGGTCGTTGTCGTCTGGCAAGTCTGGCTGCGGCCCCGTCGGACCGGCGGTTCCGCACCCCGCCAGGAATGCAGCAGCAAGAACCAGCGCGAATGCGCGTATGTTGTTCATCGCAGTCTCTCCAAGGTGTGACTGTTCGGAAACTCGGCCCGCCAAGCAACATGCCTTTCCAGTAGCGATATACTTTTACCCGCACAATTTGTTCCCCGGAAATGGAGGATCGCCCAAAGATTCCGGAGGACTCTGATTCGATCGCTCGTAGTTTCCCGCGCGCCGAACGCTCGGACCCACGCGAAAATAACAAGATCAAAGCGCGTCTGGTTGCATAAGCGATCCGAATGTTTGATAATACATCTTGAGAAGATAGCAACGCACTCGACCTGGTGCGTCATGCCGTTACCGGTTTCCTCTTACCTGTACAGGTCCTTATGAGTCGTCTGACCCGTTCGTTTATTCTCGCCCTGCTTCCGGTTCTCATACTGACCGCCTGCGCCACGACGGGAGCCACGGCGGAGCGAGGAGCCCGAACCAACCCCGATCTGATCACACGGCAGGAGATTGACGGAACCAATGTCCGAACAGCGCATGAACTGATCGAGCAGCTGCGACCCCGCTGGCTTACCGCACGGGGGTCGCGAAGCTTCGGCGCAGCAGGAGATGCCGGAATCCTGGTGTACCAGGAACAAACCCGTTTGGGAGGAATGGACGCACTCCGCCAGATGCCAATCACGAATATCGCCTCCATCCGATGGTTGGATGCGGCGACCGCCACCTCCACCCTTCCAGGAATCGGCCGAGGTCACGTCTCGGGTGCGATCGTCATCTCGACACGCACCGGGCGCTAGTCTCCAGCCTCGCAGCTCGTCTGTTCGAAACGTTGGGTCATTCCGGCACTCGCCCGCCGAGCGGGTGCCGGAACCTCAGGGGCTCAAGCGAAGCCCTACCTCCACGGTGACGTACTCCAGCTGGTGCTCTCTCTCCGCACCAATCGCTCCGAATTCGTCCGCCTCTGTAGTACGCGCGCGGTAACGGTTGTAGCGAAATCCCGGAGTTACGCTGACGTTGCGCGTGAGCGCAACGGCGAACCCACCCCCAACCTGCACGCCGGGCGAGCTTTCAGAGACAAAAGTGACGGTCTGGGCATCTACGTCCCGCTCACGAAGATGTAGCTGGTGGAACAATCCCCCGGCGTACACCCAAGGTACAATGGGGAGCTGAGTTGGCAGAGTATAACGCACTCCGGCCTCGAAGCCCGATCCGTCAAGCCCACAGCGCGGCTCACACCGAAACGCATGTCTGCTGAAGCCACCGGCCAGAACGAGGTTCGGTGCGACGGCCAAGCCCAATCCCCCTCCGATACTCAGACCTGCCCCGTCGCCGGCCTCTACTCCGTTCTCTATCATGGGGCCGAGTGGAACGGCGGCTCCCCCGCGCACCTCGAACGAGATGCCCTGGGCAGCGGCCGTCGAGGGTAGAAAAAACGCGAACAGGAAACTAGCCAAAAAGATCGTTCTTCCTTTCATAGGTCCCCAAGCTCCATTGAAGATATCACAGACTTCAACCAAAGATAGGCATTTCCAGCTGGGGGATCAACTGCCGGAGCCCTGGTAAGCGCTCTGCAGGTAAGCGATGCACCTTTCATGCGTCGGCCAACTCCGGTGTAGCCGTTATCCCGGCCTATGAACTTGATGCTTTTGCGGGGGTACGGGAGGGGATCCATCACGGCGGCCTCCGAAGAACTCACGACTGCGGGTGCGATCACGATCCCGCTGAGTTTCTTCCGTCACTTCCCACTTCGAGTGGCCGATTACCTGGATCTATCCATGCAACTCCGCTCCCTCTTCGCGCTTTCCCTGGTCGCTGCGGCCTGCAACCCCACCCGCACGACTCCGGCCCCTGGGGCTGGCGACCGCCACCCAGCCTCGAGCCCTCCGCAAGCGGTGGTCTGCTGGTGGAAGAGCCCGTAGAGCTACCTTCGGCAGAAGAGCTGGTCGACACGGCGGCGCTCAATTTCCACGCCCGGGAGTTGTGACGCGTGGAGAACGTGGCTCCCCGGCATGTGCTTTTTACGCTCGAGTATGAGCCGGATGGGGTAAACGTACGTCGTGACATCGTCGAGTCCGCAACACATTCGAGCACAGCGGATTCTTTGCAACGCCTCGCCTTCGCACACCGTCGACGAACGGAGCAGAGGAACGCCCCTTGGGGAATATGCTTGAGGGCGGAGGGCGATTCGGCGAGGATCGTTCACAGGACGGGGCGCCAGAAGTATTCTCCGCCGCGTCCACGCGACGTTCGCCTGGAGAGGACGCTCTATGGCGCACGGTCCTCCGGTGTCCGTTATCGGCGGGGAAGTTCGTGAGCGCACTGTCTTCATGCGTGTCCTTGTCCATCCTGCAGGTTGTGTCCAGGGTGGTCAGGTTGTGCGGGGCGTTCCGTCCGGAAGCACACTCGAACAAGACCTTTTCCGGTGGATTCGGCAGTTTTCCTTCCACCGCGCGCAGCGGGATGGCAAACCGGTACCGGGATGGATAGAAGTACCTGTTGTTCTTCGCGGTGCATAGAATTTACAGGCAACGTTTTTTGCATGCATCCGGACGGATCCGGGGGATTCGGGGGATCGCCTATGGTTTAGCTCGGCGGTTCACCGCCACCCCTCGGTAGCAGGGGCCACTTTTCTGGACCTTGGCTGACCGCGTGCGCTGAAAGCGGCACCTCTGCCCTGATCACCGTCGCCGAGCCATTGAAGTGAGAGTTTCCTGTAGTACGGTCTGCGATCGAGTTTCCTTGCAGCAGTGCTCAGGCCGCGGGCAGATCAACCGATCCAAATTCCTCAAGCGCCCGATGGGTGACCGGGCGAGCTATGACCTGCTCCGCAGTCGTATGCTGTGGGCAGCGGATCACCAAAAATGTGGTAGACCCAAATACCGGAGGCTTGTTTGAACAACAATCAGGTCCGCCACCTCCACCTGGCCCGCCTCTTGCCATTTCTGTAGGCCATGGCCACTCCCGTTCCTCCCAGAGAAGATAAACGGCGTGGGAACTCCGACCGCAAGGGTACAGACCGCACGCCCGGCGGGCCCATGGACAACCGCAAAACGCGGTTCTCCATGGGTTATTTCTTCCTTGCGCTCCTGCTGCTGATCGGCTTCCAGTACTTCTTCGCGCAGTCCGGCCGGGAAGAGATCCCGTACAGCGAGCTGAAGACGCGCATCGCCGCGGGCCAGGTCGACAGCGTCCGTGTCGGTGAGCAGGTGATCGAGGCGGTGCCCACGGACACGATCCGTGAAACAACTGGCCCACGGCTCTGGACAGCGAACCGTGTGGAGGACGAGACACTGATCCCGCTCCTTGAAGAGCGGGGAATTCCGTACGCGGGTATGCGCGTGGGCTGGTTCGCGCAGGCGATGGTGTGGCTGATCCCGCTCGGCCTGATCCTGCTGTTCTGGGTCTGGATGCTGCGCCGCATGAACCCCACGCAGGGGGTGCTCACGGTGGGGAAGAGCCGCGCCCGCATCGTGGGGCAGGAGGGCACGGGCGTGACCTTCGAGGACGTCGCCGGCGTGGACGAGGCGAAGCAGGAGACGGTGGAGATCGTGGAGTTCCTGCGCACGCCCGAGAAGTTCGCCAAGTTGGGCGCCAAGATCCCCAAGGGAGTGCTGTTGGTGGGGCCTCCGGGCACGGGCAAGACGCTACTCGCCCGAGCGGTGGCGGGCGAGGCCGGCGTGACCTTCTTCCAGATGTCGGGCGCGGAGTTCGTGGAGATGTTCGTCGGCGTGGGCGCGGCCCGCGTCCGCGACCTCTTCGCGCAGGCTAAGGTGCAGGCGCCCTGCATCATCTTCATCGACGAGCTGGACGCGCTGGGGAAGGCGCGCGGCTCGGGCGGCCCCATGGGCGGTCACGACGAGCGCGAGCAGACGCTGAACCAGCTGCTGGTCGAGATGGACGGGTTCGACCCGCACCTCGGGGTGATCATCATGGCGGCCACCAACCGTCCCGAAATCCTCGACCCCGCGCTGCTGCGCCCCGGGCGCTTCGACCGCCAGATCCTGGTGGACCGGCCCGACGTGAACGGCCGCCACGACATCCTGAAGATCCACGCGGGCGGCATCCAACTGGCCTCCGATGTGCGCCTCGAGCTGATCGCTCGCCGCACCCCGGGTTTCGTGGGCGCGGACCTGGCGAACCTGCTCAATGAGGCAGCCCTGCTCACGGCGCGGCGGGACAAGCCGGCGGTCACGATGACCGAGGTGGACGACGCGGTGGACCGTATCGTCGCCGGGCTGGAGAAGAAGAACCGCCTGATCAACGACAAGGAGCGCACCATCGTCGCCTACCACGAGGCCGGGCACGCCATCGTGGCGGAGCGGGTGCCGACGGCGGACCCGGTCCACAAGATCTCCATCATTCCGCGCGGCGTGGCGGCGCTCGGCTACACCCAGCAGCTGCCCACGGAAGACCGCTATCTGCTCACCAAGCAGGAGCTGATGGACCGCATCGCCGTGCTGCTCGGCGGGCGGGTGGCCGAAGAGATCGTCTTCGATGAGATCTCTACGGGGGCGGGGAACGACCTGGAGCGTGTCACGGACCTGGCGCGCCGCATGGTGATGGAGTACGGGATGTCGCGCGAACTGGGGCCGATCAACTACGCCGGCTCCCGCAAGATGCAGTTCCTGCAGAACGGCGAGATGAGCTCCGAAACAAGGAGCTACTCCGAGGAGACCGCCCGCTCGATCGATCGGGAGGTGTCGGGGATCATCTCCGGCACCTACGAGCGGGTACGTGAGATCCTGCAAGCGGACCGCCCGGTACTGGAGGTTCTCTCCCAGCGGCTACTGGATATCGAGGTTGTGGATGAAGCGGAGCTTCGCCAGATCATGGGGCTCCCGCCGCGCCGCAGGAGTCCGCCGGAGCAGCGGATCGTTGAAACGCCTCCCGTTACGCCCGAGCTGAGTGCGGATTAAGAAGTACGGAAATACAAAGTACGGAAGTACGGGAGTACGAAGATGGCTGGCGGCGGATTCTCGGTGGAGATCGGACCGTTGGCAGGGGGAAGCCCATACCGAGGTGAGTGTTGATGAAGGAATCGAAGGAGAAGAGCCCGCAGACGGCGGAGGAGCAGGATTTCCCGCAACCTGAGCGGATGGTCACGCCGGAGGAGGAGGAGGGGCAGGATATCGCGTCTCTGGAAGATCCGCCGCAGGCGGAGGGGCAGCGCGACGGAAGATCCGAGGACTAGCTTCGCGCTTGCCTATGCGGGGTGGCGGTGGTGGAGGAGATCCTCCACC
>JACDHR010000227.1 GCA_013820915.1 Gemmatimonadota bacterium | reverse complement strand
CGGGAAGGGCGACGGCGCTCCCGATGAACATGCTGAACCAGGAACCCCGAATCAGATGAGCCAGAAGAAGCAGGTTCGACGTATTGCCATCAACACCGGGGGAGGCGACGCCCCGGGGCTGAACGCCGTCATCCGTGCGGCCACGCTCTCCGCGCTGAACAACGGCTGGGAGGTGCTCGGCATTCGGCGCGGGTACACCGGGCTTCTGGAGGGGGAGGTGGATGGCGAGCCGGGCATCTTCCCGCTGACCGCCCAGGCGGTGCGCGGTATCACGCATCTCGGCGGCACGATCCTGGGAACGACGACTCGCGGCAACCCGTTCGGCCTCGAGGTTCGCAAGCCGGACGGAACCTGGGGCACGACGGACCGCTCGGGAGAGATCATCGAGCGTTTCCGCGAGTTGGAGATCGACGCGCTGATCGCGATCGGCGGCGACGGCTCTCTCATCATCGCCGACAAGCTGTTCAAGCGGGGGCTGCCGGTGGTCGGCGTGCCGAAGACCATCGACAACGATCTCAAGGCGACCGATGTGACCTTCGGCTTCCAGACCGCCGTGGAGGTAGCGACCGACGCGATCGGGCGGCTTCACTCCACCGCCGAGTCGCACCAGCGCGTGATGGTCGTCGAGCTGATGGGGAGGCACACCGGGTGGATCGCGCTGCACTCGGGGCTCGCCGCGACGGCGGATGTGATCCTGATCCCGGAGATCCCCTACAGCATCGAAAAGATCGCGGAGAAGGTGTTGCAGCGGGATGCGGTCGGGCGGCGCTTCAGCATCGTGGTCGCCGCGGAAGGGGCGAGCCCCGGGGGAGGCGAGCCGAGCTACGCCGACGAGTCGGGGCGGTACGGCGGTCTCGCGGAGCGGATCGCCCGGCAGATCGAGGAGGCGACGGGGAAGGAAACGCGCACGCTGGTGCTGGGGCACATCCAGCGCGGCGGGCCGCCGATCGCCTATGACCGCATGCTCGCCCTACGCTTTGGCGCCGCGGCCGTACGCTGCGTGGACGACGGCAACCTCGGCACCATGGTGGCGCTGCAGGGCGACACGATCCGCGCCGTGCCCCTGCAGGACGCGGTTCATGAAATCAAGCGCGTCCCGCTGGATTCCGACTCGGTGAAGACCGCCCGCGAGCAGGGCATCTCCTTCGGCGACTGAGCCTTACTCCCAGCGCCACTCGCCGCCGCGCTCGAGCGGGTCTCGCAGACCCATCCGCTCGAGCCGGCGGCCGGTCTCGGCCGGAGTCCACCGGGGGAGCGGGAGATCGGGGGCGGTGGCGAGATACCAGAGCAGGCCCGCCACCGCGGCCGCGGCTTCGCCGAGGTCGGCCTCGTCGATCTTGTCGCGCGTGTCGCCGGCGGAGTGGTAGAAGCGGCCGGCGCCCTCCTTCAAGCGGCTCTGCATGGAGAGGATCGGGATCCCCTCGAGCAGGAACGGCTGGTGGTCCGAGTACAGCCCGCCGCCCGTCGCCACCGCCGTGTCGAGCGCGAAGCCGGCGGCGCGAAGCTCGTGGATCAGCGGGCGCAGTGCAGCCGCGGCCTCGGGGCGGTCCATCGCACCGAAGCCGACGGGTGCGCCGACCATATCGAGGTTCAGCACGGCGCGGTACTCGTCCAGCGTGCCGCGCCGGAGCGCCTCGGCCACGTGGAATCGGGAGCCGTAGAGCCCCAGCTCCTCGCCCATCCAGAGCGCGAAGCGAATCGTGCGGCGCGGCTGCTCGCCCGTGCGTAGTACGTGCGCGGAGAGGATCCTGGCCGCTTCCATGACCACCAGCGTGCCGGACCCGTTGTCCAGCGCGCCGGTCCCCAGATCCCACGAATCGAGGTGCGCACCCGCCAGGACGGTTTCCCCCGAGGTGCCGCGCAGGTCGCCGAGCACGTTCGCCGCTTCCGCCGGGCCCATGCGGTTACCCGTGGTGAGGCCGGCGACCACCGGCCCGGGTGCCGAGGCGAGGATGCGCAGCAGCCAGGAGCCGGTCTCGAAGTTCGCCGCGACCGCGGGGATCGGCGCCGGCTCGTCCCCCAGCGTGGCGACCCCCACCTGCACCAGCGTACCGGGCTCCGGCGCGATCATCACGAACCCCACCGCGCCGGCCGCCGCGGCCAGGGTCAGCTTCTCCGTGCGGTGCACGGAGCGTCCGTACCCCTCCGGCTGCCCCACGCGCACCAGTACGATCCGGCCGCGCGCCCGGTCCCCCAGCGCTGCCAACTCCTCCGCGGTGCCGTGACCGGCGTCCAGAACCGGTGCCGTGACGGTCGCGGCGCCTACATGGCCGAGCGAGAGCACACTGATCTCGCGGCCGTGCAGAGCCTCCGGCGCCTGGAGGACCAGCGCGGCGGGGCCACGCTCCCACCCAAGCAGCGGAAAGCGCTCCAGGCGGACCTCTTCCAGCCCATACCCGGCGAGCCGGCCACGGACGAACTCCTGCGCCAGGTCGCCGGACGGCTGCCCCGACATTCGCCCGCCGATCACGTCGATCAGCGGGTGCGCGTTCTCCGCCACCGTGCTGCCCTGGCGGGCCACGCGCGCGATCCCGGCCGCATCCGCAAGGGCCTGACCCTGCGCGAGCGGTGCCCGTGCAGCGACCGGCGGGCCACCCGGCACGGCGCTGTGGCAGGCGCTCACGAGGAGAGAGGCCGCCGTCAGCAGGAGAGCCAGGGATCGCTTACAAGAGTTCATCGGGATATCGTATCGAGGGGTGCGGAGTGTGTCCGGCAAGTATGCGTACCCCGGTGCAGAGGCGTCAAGCCGCGGGTGCCGCGTGGGGTGGAATGAGGGGCCCAACGACGGGGGAGCTTGCCTTGCGGGGTGGCGGGCGCATATTCTTCAGGGTACCCCACGTTGTGCGTTTCTTCCGGTCTGGTGCGTTGCCGTATCCGACACGGAACCGATGCCGCATGACGGTCCACTCCCCACGATCTCACCCGAAATCCCCTTGACGTCGGACCTCTCCTCGCCCCGCCGGCTCGGGACGCCGGCTTCCCGCTCCACTATGCCCATCAAACCCGACGAGCTTGCGGCACGGTTGGTCGATCTGCCAATCGCCGGCTCGCCAGAGACTCTCGCTCTCGCATGCGTGGAGGTGGCGAGAAAGGTTGTGGGGCGGGCACGTCTGGTACTCCCCCCCTCACCCGTTCCGATCGCGATCGGAGATTCGGCGGAAGGGCTCACGCTACTGGCGCGCTTCCCCGCTCCCGGAGGCGAAGGGGAGCTCTGGACGAGCGACGTCGACCTGTCGCCATCCAGCGTGGCCACGCTGGAGGATCGGCTGGCGTGGATCTGGACGGTGCAGCGGGAGCGTGCCGCGCAGGAGCGCGAGCTGGATCAGCTCCGGTTCCATCTCGCGGCGCTGCAGCAGGCCACTCACACACTGGCGATCGTTCGCGGTGCGGAGGAGACGGAGCAGCTCGTGCTCGACTCCGTGAAAGAGGTCTTCTTCGCATGGTGGGCGGCGCTGTTCCGGAAGGATGAGGAGGGGCTCTACGCTCGGCATGTCGTGCGCTCGTTGCGTGGGGAGGAGATCGCCGGTGCCATCCCCTCCGATGTCGTTCTTTCTTCGATTCCGCGGGGCGGGGGAATGCTCCTCCCGGGTGACGCCCCGATCCGCGACTTTCTTCCTCCCGACGCCGCCGTTCTCGCGCCGCTCGAGGTCGACGGGGCGATCACGGGGCTCCTTGTGCTGGGGTCGCGCATGACGGAGGCTCCCTACGAGCCCCACGACGGGGCCCTCCTTCGCGCGCTCTCCGACGTTTCGGCGATCGCCCTCCGCAACGCCGAGCTCATGGATCAGCTGCGCACGCAGGCGATGCGGGATGCGCTGACCGGGTGCATGAACCGGCGTGGTTTCGACGAGCGCATGGCGATCGAGTTCTCGCGGGCCCGGCGGTATCAGCGCAGCCTATCCCTCGTGACACTGGACATCGACGGCTTCAAAGCGTTCAACGACGACTACGGCCACGAGGTAGGCGACCACGCATTGCGGCGCGTGGGACGAACGCTGCACAGCACATTTCGCGTTACCGACAGTGCGTGCCGGCTGGGAGGTGAGGAGTTCGCGCTGATCTTCCCCGAGACCGAAAAGAATGAGAGCGCGCGGCTGGCAGAGATCCTGCGCGCCGCCATCGCGGCGCTGGAGCCGGACGCGTTGCTGCCGCGGCGCGTGACCGCCAGCTTCGGCGTGGCGACGTACCCGGAAGATGCGACCGATGTGGAAGGTCTGCTTCGTGCAGCGGACCGTGCGCTGTACCGGGCGAAAGCGAATGGCCGCAACCGGATCGAGATCGCGGGAGCAGCGCCGTAGTCGTACTATAGCGGTGTGCATTGCAGTGGTGTGCATGCCATACCGTACGAACCACTTCTCACAAAACCCTTTTGGATATAGCGGGAGGAAGCCATCGATACTCTGACGGCGAAACAGCGTTCGCACCTGCGCTCACTGGCGCACCAGCTCAAGCCCATCCTACACATCGGCAAGGAGGGGATCACGGATACCGCCGCGCGTGCCGTGGAAGACGCCTTCAACACGCGCGAGTTGCTGAAGGTGAAGGTGCGCGAGGCCGCGCCGATGAGCGCCGCCGCTACCGGCGAAGCGCTTGCGGCACGGATCTCCGATGCGCACCTGGTACAGACGATCGGACGCACGGTGGTGCTGTACCGCGCGGACCCGGAGAAGACCGGGATCCGCTTGCCGAAGGCCACAGACTAGGGCGAAAGCCCGTCGCTACGGCGACGCGGCGTGCCGCTCGAATGCCAAGACACGGGAAGATCGATGCGCAGTCTGAAAGACGAGCAGGGAAGCGCGTGGGATGTCACGGTGGGGCGGGAGTCCTGGGGAACCTTCGTGCTACTCTTCTCCCGCGCCACCGGGGGCGATGTTCGCCGCTCCGTGATGGCGTCGGAGAACATGCTCGAGGCGCAGCAGGAGCTCGACTCCCTCGCGGCGGACGAGCTCCGGAAGCGGCTGGCCGCGGCTGAGCCGTGGGCGTAGCTGCGGTGGCGCGTACGTTCTGGGCGCTGGGCGCTGTGTTCGGATTTCTTGGAGTCGCTGCCGGCGCCTTTGGCGCGCATGCGCTGCGGGCCCGCGTCGAGCCGGGGCTGCTCGCCGTCTTCGAGACCGCTGTCCGCTATCAGATGTATCACGCGCTCGGGCTCTTTGCCGTCGCGCTGCTGCTCGGCCGCGCGCCGAGCCGGGCGGCGCGGGCGGCCGGCTGGCTGTTCACCGGCGGGATCCTCGTCTTCTCGGGAAGCCTCTACCTCCTCGTGCTCAGCGGGGTGCGCTGGCTGGGCGCGATCACGCCGATAGGTGGCGTCGCGTTCCTGGCGGGGTGGCTCCTGCTGGGCCGGGCGGGATGGCGGGCCTTTTCGTTACCGCCGCGTGCGGAGCGGCCGCACTGAATGTCCCCCGAGAGAGACCTCGCCGTCCATCGAGGAGGACGCCGCGTGCCGTGCGCGGAAGGCTCGTTTCTGCTGCAACGGGGTACGGATCAATAAGATTAGGCGCAGACGCCCCGTATCGGAATGCGTTTTGCTCTCGTATTCTGTCCGGGCAGAGTCGGTATTCTCGTGGAGTAAGGAGGTTTCATCATGCGAGCCCTGGTCGCCGCGCTGGTCCTTTTCGTACCCCTCTCCGCGTGTTCGCTGCCCTCGGTGCCAGGAAACGCACCGGGTCGGCACGCAGATCGTTTCCTCGATGCACGGCTCTTCCCGGTTGGTGCGGGAGGAGTGAGCTTCCACGTGACTCGCCCCGCCCACGTCGCGGTTTTCGTGATCGACCCCCGATGGGGACCCAGTCTGGTCTATCCGCGCTTCGGCGGCGCTCGCGGCCAGCTGTACGCGGGAACGCACACAGTATGGGAGTCCGGACGGCGTGCCTTCGCCGGAGGCTCGGGCGCTTCTTCCGCGTACCCATATTCGGGAGCGAGCTGGGCGTCGTACTCCAGCCGGACGATGCAGCCGCGGGTGTACTATCTGATCGCCTCGGAGCGGCCGCTGCAGACGGAGCGGTATGCGGCATCTCCGTATGCGCTGCGCGGCGCGCTGGGGCATGCGGGGATTATGGCCAGCCACCGGATGCTGGACGATCTGGCGCGGCTGGTTGTGCCGAACCATGCGGCGGGCAATTACGTGACGGACACTTATGTCGAATGGCCCGATCAGCGGCATCCCAACGCGGAGCAGGTGCCGATGCGGGTGCTGCAGTGCAGGGACGGACGGCAGATCTCTGTGCCATGGTATGTCGTGTCGTGTCCGGGTGAGCGATCGCTCGGCCCGCCCGTTGTCGAGCCGAAGCCCGACAGCACGGACGCCGCCAGACCGCAGCGGCCGGAGCGCCGCCGCCCCGAGCCGCGGCCTGAACCCCGCGTCGATACGGGCGTGAGGGCGACGGACGCCGCGATCCGGAGAACGCGGCCGGAGCGCCAGAGGCCCGGTGCCGAGCCTCGCTCCACCGAGCCGCGGCAGACCGAGCC
>JACDHR010000226.1 GCA_013820915.1 Gemmatimonadota bacterium | reverse complement strand
GTTGAGATGGGTCTTGAAGTCTTCCTCCCCTTCATCGGGGTTGGGAACGGAAAAGAGGCGGTCGTATAGCCGTACCGTGCAAGGAAGCGCGTGCTCGGCAGAGACCCAGTGGATCGTGCCTCTGACTGTGCGACCATCCGGCGCGGTCCCACCGCGCGTGGCCGGATCGTAGGTGCAGTGCACCTCTACGATCTCACCCGCCTCGTCCCGTACCACGTCGGTACAGGTGATCAGGTAGGCATATCGCAGACGCACCTCACGGCCCGGCGCAAGGCGGAAGTAGCCCTTCGGCGGATCCAGCCGGAAGTCGTCCCGGTCGATGTAGAGAGCGCGAGAGAAGGGAAGCGCCCTCGAACCCTCCTTCGGCACATCGTGCGGGTAGTATGGGGCGTCCAGCTCTTCAACCTTTTCCTCCGGATAGTTGGTGATGACGAGCCGCAGCGGCTTCAGCACGCAGAGCACGCGCGGCACCTGCGGGTTCAGGTTGTCACGCGTAGCATATTCGAGCTTTCCGATGTCTACCCGACTGTTGAACTTGGCCACGCCCATGCGCTCCCAGAAGGAGCGGATCGCCCCCGGCGTCACCCCGCGGCGGCGCAGTCCGGCGAGGGTAGGCATACGGGGGTCGTCCCACCCGCTCACGAACCCTCCCTTCACGAGTTCCAGCAGCTTGCGCTTGCTTACCACCGTATAATCCAGATTCCCCCGCGCGAACTCATACTGGCGCGGGTGCGCCGGCGTCTCGCCGCGTGAGCGCACGAAGCCCTGCCAGCGCTCCACCACCCAGTCGTACACTGCCCGGTTGTTGTCGAACTCCAGCGTGCACAGCGAGTGGGTGACACGCTCCACAGCGTCTTCCAGCGGGTGGGCGAAGTCATAAAGCGGGTAGATGCACCAGGTGTCACCCGTCCGGTAGTGATTCGCGTGACGGATCCGGTAGAGGACCGGGTCCCGAAGCAGCATGTTGGGAGAGGAGAGTTCTATTTTGGCGCGGAGCACGTGTGCGCCGTCGGGGAACTCGCCCTCCCGCATGCGCCGGAACAGATCCAGGTTTTCCTCTACGGAGCGGTTGCGGAACGGACTCTCCCGACCGGGCTCGGTCACCGTTCCCCGATGCTCGCGGATCTCCTCGCCGCTCAGGCTTTCTACGTACGCATTGCCCTCGCGGATCAGGTATTCGGCGAACGAGTACATGAGGCCGAAGTAATCCGAGGCGAAGTACAGGTGCTCGCCCCAGTCGAAGCCGAGCCAGCGGATGTCCTCCTGGATCGACTTGACGTAGCGGAGATCCTCCGTCTCCGGGTTCGTGTCGTCGAAGCGCAGGTGGCATACGCCGCCCGTCTCGGCGGCGATTCCGAAGTTCAGGACGATCGATTTCGCATGGCCGATATGCAGATATCCATTGGGTTCGGGCGGGAAACGGGTCACGACGCGGCCGTCTTGCTTGCGGGATGCCCGATCCTCCGCCACGATCGCGCGGATGAAGTCGGTGCGGGATGCGCCCGCGGCCCCGCCGGGGTCTGAACCGGCGGAGCCTGTATGTGAAGACGTCCGAGTAGTCACGATCACTCTGCAGCTTGAGGGTACCTACACGCGATACAAGCGTATGTACACCGGCACACCCGAAATGCGCCGGGCACGACAAATAGAAATCGCGTGGCCGACCGGGCCACGCGATTTCTGACGAGGGAGCGTGCTACAGTGCCTCCTGAGGCAGCCACTCGCACGCTTGTTCGATGCACTGATCAATGAACTGACACGTCGCCGGGTCGTTCTTGTAGTGAACCCTCTTCTGCTCCATCTCCTCGATCCACCCGCGGATCTTATGCGGTTCGGAGCGGCGCGACACAGGGCGGCAAATTAGCATAGGGATCTCCTCTATAAAAGAATCAGCGACTACGAAGACTGATTGCAGCCTATGTGCCACACGAGCAGGAGGGACCGGTGCCGGTTTAGACCTTGCTCTGCAATGGGTTACGGCCGGGGGAGGAGGTTCGGGGCGCAGCGAATTTTACTATTCTGTCCGGTGCTCGCCTCAGGTGTGGCGGGTATGCCTCCAAATCCGCGGGTGCACGACGTACCGGACTTTCGGGCATCAGCGATTGGAGAGCCGGATTTGCATTCCCAGCCGCAGGCCCCCGGAAGAAGGTTGTACGATGGGAGTAGCTTTGGCGTCCGCGGCAGACCGGCCGACCCTCTCATTTCGCCGCTGCCGCACCGAGTAGTCATATGCCTCGGCGGCAGCGAAGAGCGTAACAGCAGCCGCGACGAAAAGACCCTCTCCGAGGTGCGGCCGCACCGTCTCCGTGAAGGGCACGATCTCCGGCTCTCCGAATTCGACCGGGAAGGTGTCGGCTCGGGTCACGGTTTCCTGCCGAAGCGCGACGTAGGTAGCAGCGCCGACGAGGCCGAGAACAGCGGCTCCGAGTGCCGGTCTGCGCGTCGTGTACTGCCCGAGCCCCGGCACCAGCAGGCCGCGCGTGAGGGCAACCGTCGGCGCGATGGTCGCCGCGCGGAGCGTGGCGATTCGTTCGATCACCTGCTCACGATCCGCCGCGCCCGGCGCGAGCTCCAGGTACTGCTCCAGGTCGCGGATCGCCTGCGATTGCCGCTGCAGCGCGAGGCGGGTAAGAGCACGGTTGAAGTACGCTTCGCGCACAGAAGGGTTCTGACCTGTTATGTAAGTAAACCCGACCTCGGCGGATAGGTATTCTCCACGGTCGTAGAAGACGAGCGCGTTCTGGAACTGTTCGGTGATCTCCGCGGTGACCGTCGCCGCGAAGGTCTCCGTTAGACCGGCGATCCGCTGCCGAACTTCCGCGGCGTCGGGGCTCTCGGGGGCGAGGGCGAGGAACCGGCAGAACTCCTGTAGAGCGCTCTCCCTTTCCGCTGCGTCCTCGCGCGCCCGGCCGAGGTGGTATGCGATTTCGGGGTTGGTGGGATCGAGCCGCGCCGCCTCTGAGAACAGTACCTGCGCGGAAGCCTGATCCCCGACGAGGGCCGCTTGTTGGCCGGCGCTGAGCAACGCGTCCGCCCGCTGCCGGTCGTCCGGCGAAATCTGCATGACGGCAGATGGCGCGGCGCACGCCGCCACGCGCGTGTCGGAGAGTACCCGCTTCGGAACCAGATCCTGCGCCCGGAGCGCTGTTGGGATCAGGAGAAGGCACAGAAAAAGCACCCGGTGAGCGCGCACTCGCCCTGCGATGGATACGATAGAGGTGAGTAGCGATACGGCGTGGCTTCCTCGGGGATCTACTGCAGTCATGATCCCCTGCCGCGGTTCACACTTATTCGCGCGGTCCCACTCTGTCCCTCGGAGGTGGCGGTCACGGTGGTGACACCCGGGCGAACCGCGGTAACCTTCCCGGATCCATCCACCGTCGCTACCGCGGGGCTGCTGCTAGTCCAACTGACCTGCCGATCCGTAAGGCGATTTCCGTCCGCATCGTTAATCCGAGCTTCGAGCTGCAGAGAGGATCCGGCCGCGAGGCTGGCGTCGCCTGGCGAGAGGACGATCCTCGCAACGCTCACTTGCTGAACGGCTACCGACGCGGTGGCGGACTGTCCGTTCACCTCCACCCGGATGGCGGTGGAGCCGATGGTACGACCCGTCACCCGGCCGCTGCTGTTGATCTCCGCCACGGCGGGGCGGGATGACGACCAGCTGAAGGACGGATTCGCGACGGTATTGCCGTTGCGGTCACGCGCCGTCGCGGTGAACTGCAGCTGCCGCCCGATGCGTAGCACCTCGGACGCGGGCGTGATGGCGACGCTTGCGGCGACCTGCCGGACGCGCACTGTCGCGGTATCTGCCCGCCCGCCGCTCGTCGCGACGATCCGGGTGGTTCCGTTCGCCTTCGCCTCGACCCGGCCGCTGCCGCTGACCGTCGCCACGGTAGGCGAGAGCGAGGTCCAGGTGAGTGTCGCATTCGGGAGGGGGTTGCCGTACTCGTCGGTTGCCGTACTCTGGAGGGCCGTCGCCTCGCCGAGTGCCGTCAGCTCCACACTGCTCGGCCGCACGGCGATGCTGCTGACCGCTCCCGCGGACGGTCTGGCCGTAAACGTCACGACGCCGGCACCAACAACCTCGACGTTGACGCGCTGCTCACCGGGATGGAAGCCGAGTGTCCATCTCGTGGATGCGTGACCGTTGTTGTCTGTCTGCGCGGTAGATGGAGAGACCGATCCGTCGCGATCGCGCTGCGGCTTCCACTCCACGCGTACGCCGGCCACCGGGTTGCCGGACGCATCCTGCACCTGCACGGTCAGCGGATCGGGAAGGGTGGTGCCCACCACGCCGCGCCTCTCCTGCTCGCCGATGATGACGATGCGCGCCGGAGCACCGGCTACGACCCTGATGCGTGCGGTGGCAGTGCGGCCTTCGGACGAAGCCGTGACCTCCGCGACGCCGGGGCGTATTCCGCGGAATACGCCGCCTCCCACCGAGACCGCGATATCGGGACTCTTGCTGGTCCACTCTACCGCGCGGTCTGCCAGCTCGCCCCCCGCTGCATCGCGTAGTACCGCCTGCAAGGAGGCCGTCTCGCCCACGGCGATCCGGGCGGAGTCGGGCGTGATATGCACTGCGGCGACAGGACGCGGACGCACCTGAACCACCGTGATCGCAGACTGCCCCCGGCTGTTCGCCGCCACCCGCGTCTCCCCGGCACGGAGCCCCGTGAGCGTCCCGCCCGCCGAGACGGAGACAAACCCCTCGTGCTCGACCGTCCAGAGAACCTGACGACCCGTGACGAGATCTCCGGCTGCATCGCGGATCGTCGCCTCCATCTGCAAATCATCCCCCTCCACGACCATGGCGGGGGAGGGGGAGACCGTAATGGTGAAGGCACCTGTGTCAGAGGGCTCTACCACGTCCCCGCACCCGACAGCGATGAGGAGAAGCAGGAGAGCCCAAATGGATCTGTTCCTGATCATAATCGTGCTCCAGCGGTTTACCGGTTATCCATTCGGATCGGGGATCCGTATCGGACGGGTCCGATGGCTGCGCGTACCGTCCCCGATCTGTCCTTCTACATTATAACCCCAGCAAAAGTTCTCTCCCTGCCGCGTAGTACCGCAGGTGTGAGATCCGCTCGCGTGTATGCTCGTGAACCGTTCCGTGGCTGCAACGGGTACCGGCGTACTCCGGTCGGTCGTGGAGCCGTCGCCGAGCTGGCCGTACGTGTTACGGCCCCAGCAGTACGCCTCGCCGCCGGCGGTGAGCCCGCACGTGTGAACGCTCCCGGCCGCGATCGACCTGAACGGGGTGCCCCCCGCCGTGGCAACCGGGGCGCTCTGGCCCGCCCGGTTTCCATCGCCAAGCTGTCCGTACGTATTCTGCCCCCAGCAGTATGCCCGGCCATTCCCGGTAAGACCGCAGGTGTGCGACCCGCCTGCAGCGACCTGTGTGAGCCGCGGACCGGGAACCGCTGCGGGCGCACGCTGATTGGCGGATGTCCGCGTGCCCAGCTGCCCGTCCGTATTCTGCCCCCAGCAGTAGGCGACGCCCTGCCGGGAGACCGCGCACGAATGATTCCAGCCCGCCGTGAGCCCGGTGAACCGCGCGGAGCCGGCGATCGGCGCGGGGAGCGGTCTGCCAGCCGCGGTTCCGTCTCCCAATTGCCCGACGCTGTTCGCGCCCCAGCAGAACACCTCACCCTCACGGGTGAGCCCGCACGAGTGGGATCGGCCCGCTCGGACGGCACTGAAGCGCTGCCCGGCGGATACCCGTGCGGGCGTCGCCCGTGCGGTCGTGGAGCCGTCGCCGAGCTGCCCGTTCTGATTGCCGCCCCAGCAGAGTACTTCTCCGGTGCTGGACAGACCGCAGGTGTGAGAGACGCCCGCCGCGACCTCGCGGAAGCGCGTAGAGCCGCCAACTTGTGTGGGGTTCGGTGCTCGTGACGTGCGCCCGGTGCCGAGCTGCCCGGTCGTGTTGCCGCCCCAGCAGAAAAGTTCTCCACCCGACGTGACGGAGCAGGTATGCAGCCCTCCCGCGGCGATCATCGGGGAGAAGGAAGCCGAGCTGGGCGTCGGTTCCGGGGGTGCCGCCGCTGCTAGCTCCTCGGCGGGCTCGGCAGGAACCGCGGCGGAGACGCTATCTGCCAGAGCCGCGGCTTCAGCACCCGCGGAAGCGCCAATCGAATCGGCCTCGAGGAGGCTGGCGGAATCCGCCGCCAGGGTGGAGCCGAACAGGTCGTCGCCACCGTCGTCAAACGGGATAGGCCCTGAAGCGAGCGCTCCGCTACTCCCGGTGGCGGGCGATTCGCCGGAGCCGGCAATCACGGGAGCTTCAGCCGACCCGGACGGTAGCAGACCCGGGTTCAACGCGGACAGCGTGGCGCCCAGCCCCGTGATGAGCAGCAGCGCGAGTGTAACGGCAGCACCCTTCAACCCGGGGCGCCTGGCGAACAGCGATCGACGGCTTGCCCGGAGTTGCGTATCCTCCTCAGCTTCCAGGCTCGCGGCAAC
>JACDHR010000225.1 GCA_013820915.1 Gemmatimonadota bacterium | reverse complement strand
CGCTTCGAAATCGACAAGGAGATCGAGAACAAGCTGCTGCTGACAGTCGCTCCGGATGGCTATCTCAGGTGCATAAAGGACTGAAGACATGGAGCGCATCCCCGTTTCAGGACCCTGGATCACGCAGCGGGAGATCGACTACGTGACCGATGCCGTCACCAACGCCTGGTACGGCAACGCCAACATGTACAATGAGCGCTTCGAGCGCGCCTTCGCGGAGTACGTCGGCACCCGCTACTCCGTCGCGCTCCCCTCCTGCACCTCGGCGATCCACCTCTCGCTGCTGGCGCTCGGCGTCGGGCCTGGGGACGAGGTGATCCTGCCCGACCTGACCTGGATCGCCTCGGCGGCGCCGATCCGCTACGTGGGCGCCACGCCAGTCTTCGCCGACGCCGATGCGAGCAGCTGGTGCCTTACCGCGGAGGCAGTCGAGGCGTGCATCACCCCGCGCACCCGTGCGATCCTGGCGGTGGATCTCTACGGCAGCATGCCTGACATGGACGCGCTACGCATGGTTGCCGAGCGCCACGGCCTGCCGATCGTCGAGGACGCCGCGGAGGCGGTCGGCTCCGAGTATCGTGGGCGCCGCGCCGGCAGCTTCGGCGCCACGGGGGTCTTCAGCTTCCATGGCTCGAAGACGCTCACCACCGGCGAGGGTGGGATGCTGGTCACCGACCGCGAGGATCTCTGGCGGCGGGTGCTCTTCCTGCGCGACCACGGCCGCAAGCCGGGTGACAAGATGTTCTTCAACACCGAGGTCGCCTACAAGTACAAGATGAGCAGCATGCAGGCAGCGCTGGGGCTGGCGCAGCTGGAGCGCATCGAGGAGCTGGTCGCCCGCAAGCGCGAGATCTTCGACTGGTACCGGCAGGGGCTCGCGGACCTGGAGGGCGTCGCGCTGAACGCCGAGCCGGAGGGGACGAAGAACAGCTACTGGATGGTTACCGCGGTGCTGGATCCGTCCTACGGGCTGTGCAAGGATCGGCTGATGGAGGAGATGAGCGAGCGGCACGTGGACTGCCGTCCTTTCTTCCACCCGCTCAGCTCGCTTCCCGCCTTCGCCGGCGAGATCGAGGCGGAGCGGGCACGGGCGCGCAACCGGGTCAGCTACGCGATCAGCCCCTACGGCATCAATCTTCCCTCGGGACAGAATCTGGACAAGGAGAAGGTCGCCTACGTCTGCGCGCAGCTGCGCGAGCTGCTGGCGGCGCACGGGCCGGCGGCGGGAACGGCGCCGGCGGCCGCGGTTCTGGCGGCGAGCGGCCGTTGAGGAGTCACAGGCCGGTGTGGGAGAGGTATGAACCGATGAAGTGGAGATCGTGAGCCCCGTCAAGCGCAACATCCTGGCGAACTTCGCCGGCAATGGCTGGACGGCGTTGATGGGCCTTGCCTTCATCCCCCTGTACATCCACTTCATGGGGATCGAGGCCTACGGGCTCGTCGGCCTGTACGCCACCCTGCTGGTGCTGGTGGCGCTGCTGGACATGGGGCTCAGCTCGACGCTGAACCGCGAGATGGCGCGGCTCTCGGTGCACGAGGACTCGGGCCGGGAGATGCGCGACCTGCTGCGCACCCTCGAGGTGGTCTTCTGGCCCACGGCGGTGCTGATCGCGATCGCGGTCTTCCTCCTCGCTCCCTTCATCGCCAACGACTGGCTGCAGAGCAGCGCGCTGCCGCCCGCAACGACCCAGCAGGCGATCGTGCTGATGGGCGCGGCGATGGCGCTGCAGTGGCCCTTCGGCTTCTACTCCGGGGGGCTGCTCGGGCTGCAGCGCCACGTGCTGCTGAACGGGATTGTCATTGTGATGACCACGGTGCGCCACGGGGGCGCCGTGCTGGTGCTCTGGCTGGTCTCTCCGACCATCACCGCCTTCTTCACCTGGCAGATCGCGGGCGCGGCGCTGCAGACCGCGGTGCTCGCCCTCCTGCTCTGGCGCAGCCTGCCCGCGGGGGGCGCGCCGGCACGCTTCCAGACGCACGCCATCCGCCGGATCTGGCGCTTCGCGGCCGGGGTCAGCGGCATCACCGTGCTGGCGGTGATCCTGACGCAGCTCGACAAAATCCTGCTCAGCCGGCTGCTGACGCTCGAGATGTTCGGCTACTACACGCTGGCGGGCGTGGTCGCGATGAGCCTGCTCCGTCTGGCGTCGCCGGTATTCCTGGCACTCTATCCACGCTTCAGCGAGCTAGTCGCGCGCGGCGAACAGCTCGAGCTGCGGCAGCTCTACCACCGTAGCTGCCAGCTGCTCTCGGTGCTGATCCTGCCCGCGGCACTGGTGATCGCGCTCTTCTCGGGGGAGATCCTCCTCCTCTGGACGCAGAACGCGAGCACCGTCCAGCACACCGCGCTGGTCCTCAGCCTGCTGGTCATCGGCACCGCGCTCAACGGCCTGATGCACCTCCCCTACGCGTTGCAGCTCGCGTACGGCTGGACCCGTCTGACGCTCTACAGCAACGCGGTGGCGGCGGTGGTGCTGGTGCCGATGATCTTCTTCGCCACGTCGCACTATGGTGCGGTAGGCGCCGCCGCCGTGTGGGTGCTGCTGAACAGCGGCTACGTGTTGGCGAGCCTGCAGATCATGCATACCCGGCTGCTTCCGGGGGAGAAGTGGCGCTGGTATCTGGAAGATGTCGGGCTCCCGCTGGCCGCGACCCTTACCATCGCGCTGGTCGGCCGCTGGGCATTCCCCGCGGGAATGACGATGCTCGGGGTGTTTTTCTGGGTGGGAGTGACGGGCGTGCTGGCCCTGCTTGCCGCCGCGCTCGCCGCGCCTCAGGTACGACGCACCATCATCGAGCGCGTTGGAAGGCGGTCACTCCAGTATGGTTGTTGATAGCCCTGATTTACCTGAACTTGCGAGGAGATCATCAATGCCTGTGCGCGCGACTGCTTTTTCTCGAGCTGATCTCGAGCAGATGGCAGCATCCGTTCCGGCCTGGTTTCATAGTATCGATCTGGGGCAGGGTGTCACCACGCCGGGATTCAGAACAGCTGAAGATCTCAGAAATGCGGTCGAAGACCTGCGCCTCCCGGACCTGAAAAGCAAGGACGTGCTCGACATCAATGCATGGGATGGCTTCTTTTCTTTTGAAGCAGAGCGGCGTGGGGCAAAGCGAGTGGTTGCGCTCGACAAAATGATGTGGGCAATGGACCAGGAGGGATGGAGACGCTACTGGCTCGAGTGCAGAGAGAAGGGGATTCCGCCGGCTGACTTCCAGGATACGCCCTTCTGGCACCTGGAGAGCGTGCCCGGCAAGGTGGGGTTCGATACCGCCCATCGAGCCCTGGACAGCCGTGTCGAGAGTATCGTGGACGACCTGATGGAGATGGACGTTTCCACACTCGGTCAGTTCGATGTGGTGTTGTATCTGGGAAGCCTTTACCACATGGCCAACCCCGTCGAAGCTCTGCGCCGTGTCTCCGCGGTAACGAGTGGGATCGCGATCATCGAGACTGAAGCGGTGGTACTGCCTGGCTTCGAAGACCGGGCGATCTGTGAGTTTTTCCCTTCTGCCGAGTTGAACAACGATTCGTCCAACTGGTGGTCTCCGAATGAGAAGGCCCTGGTAGGGATGTGCCGTGCAGCGGGTTTTCGGGAGATTGAGGTAATCGTCGGTGCGCGCTCGATCCCACCCCTCAAGAGAGTTCGTTCTCTGGCAGCGCACATGCTGCGGAAGGTTGGGATCAGACGGAGGAGCGATTACGCGTCCTCACGAGTCGTTCGGTACCGGGCCGTGGTGCATGCATCGAAATGAGTCGTAATGAATCCAGAGCGGGGCGTTCGAGCGGCGCCAGGCGCGTCGGTTTCGTCCACTTCGGCTCGGAGGCGGGGCAGGCCGATGAACATCGGGTACGGATTGCACGGGGAGAGACCATGAACATAAACGAAAGTCGTCCCCTGGTGAGTGTCGGGATGCCGACCTACAACCGGGCCGTGACCCTGCGCCGCGCCATCGAGTCAGTGCTCGCGCAGGACTACCCGCACTTCGAGCTGGTGATCTCGGACAACGCCTCCACCGACGAGACGCAGGCGTTGTGCGAGGAGTTCTGCAAGCGAGATTCCCGGATTCGTTATATCCGCCAACCCGTAAATTGTGGGGCCAACGCCAACTTCCGGAAGGTGCTCGACCAATCGCGTGGTGAGTTCTTCATGTGGCTGGCCGATGACGATTGGCTTGATTACTCCTACGTCTCCGCGTGCGTCGAGGGGTTGATGCAGGATCCAGCTTGTGCCCTGGTATCCGGACGAGCACGCTACTATCGTGGCAGTGTTCTAGCCTTTCAGGAGAGACCGGTGAATTTGCTCTCTGAGAGTCCGCCCGCCCGTGTCCGCGCGTACTATCGAAGCGTGGCATCGAACGGCATCTTTTATGGTGTCATGCGTCGGAGACTGCTGACTCGGATTCCGCTCCCGAACATTGTCGGCGGCGACTGGTTGATCCTGGCTGCAATCGCGTTCTTCGGCAAGATCCGAACGCTGAACGAAATTGTGGTGCATCGTTCGCTCGGGGGAGCGTCCAATACTCCGGAAGCGCTAGTCGCCAGCGTCTCGAAGGTGCCGCAGTTCTATTTGCAAAATCTCTACTTGTACATTGCTGTGAAGGCGTTTGAGGATATTTCCTATCATTCGCAGGTGTATGACTCACTCAGCCAGCGCTCCCGGGTGCTGCTTGCGGGCGAGGTGTTCGCGACCATCTTCGTGCGCTATTGCATTCCCGTATGGTTGACTAGGCTCCGTGAGGGACTCGGGCTGCCGCCCGGCTTCGCGACCTGGCTTCGCCAGCTGCGAGCCCGCGAATCCGACGCCCTGTAGCCGCCAAGATCGCTCAGATGTGTGTCACGGATCGTGAGCCCCGGCGAGCGGAGATGGATGCTTCACCCGGGGGAGTCCTCCATTGAGCACACCGATACGGGACCGGGTCTACCGCGCCGGGGGCGGACCGGAGATGAGCGTTCGGGGGGAGCGGAGCGAAGGCGCCGGCGTGAAGCTCTGCGTTGACGCGGGACCGATCGAGAACGGGCATCGGGTGCGCGGGATCGGGTCGTGTACCCAGAGCCTCCTGGGCGCCCTCACCCCTGAGCTGCTCTCGAGGCACGGCGTGGAGATGCGCTACCTCAAACGGACGCCTCTGGAGGAGGAGGTGCCGGCCGGGGGGCGCTTCGCCCGGCGCTCGCGGGTCGCTGGGTGGATCGGGACGGGCGGTCGGCTCCCATCCCGGCTGACGATGCGCTGGAGAGCGTTCGCGGGCGCGGTCGGTATGGCCGCCGACGTGGAAGCGGCCGGGGGCGAGGTCTTCCTCAGTACCGATCCGGACGCCATTCCGCTCTCCCCGCACTTTCTCACCATCGCCCTCCTGTACGACCTGATACCCCTGCGCTTCCGCGGGGAGTATCTGCCCCGGCACGCATTCGTGCGGCGGGCGAACTACACCTGGCAGATCCGGCGGCTCCGCCGGGCGGATCACCTGATCGCCATCTCCGAAGCGACCCGACAGGACGCGATCGAGCTTCTGGGGATCCCCCCCGGCCGGATCAGCGTGGCGCATCTGGCGGTGGATCGAGATCGCTTCCGGCCGCGCGCGCAGGAGGCGGCGCGCGCGGTCGTGGCGGAGCGGTTCGGCGTGGATCGGCCCTACTTTCTCTATGTCGGGAGCGTCGATGCTCGCAAGAACATAGCCGGTCTCATCGACGCGTTTTCGCGGGTGATGGAGAGCTGCGATGCGGCGCTCGTCATGGCGGGCGAACCGGGGAAAGCGGGTGATCAGCTCCGCCGGCAGCTGGCGCGCACTCCCGCTCGCGAGCGGATCCACTGGACCGGCTACGTGACGGAGGAGGATCTGCCCTTTCTCTACGCCGGCTCCCTCGCACTCGCCTATCCGAGCCTCTACGAGGGCTTCGGACTGCCGGTGCTGGAGGCGATGAGCTGTGGGGCACCCGTGCTCACCTCGCCCCTCTCTTCGCTGCCCGAGGTGGCGGGCGAAGCGGCGCTGTACGCGGACCCCGGCTCGACTCCGGAGCTGGCAGCGGCGCTCCGCCGCCTGGCGGCTGAACCGGCGCTGCGTGAGGAGCTGCGCGCCCGGGGTCTGGAGCGGGCGCGGCGGTTCTCCTGGACCGACACCGCGGAGCGAGTCCTCGAGGTGTGTGGTGCCGTCCACGCGGGCCGGGTCCCGGTGCGGCATGGCCGCAGCGGCTGAAGAGCGATGCGGATCGCTTTCTTCGCCGACCTGCTCTACTACCGCATCGCGGCAGGCAGCACCCGCTACGCGGGGGAGCTGGTGCGGCACCTGGGCGGGGTACCCGGGCTGGAGCTGCGGCTCTTCTCTCTCTACGGTCCCGAGCTGATCGAGCATGCCGCGCGGGAGCGGGGCTATCCCTCCGCGCGGAGCCTACGCTCTCCGATACCGAGGCGATTGCAGGTACTGCTCTGGCACACAGTGGGCGCTCCCGGCCTGTCGCAGGAGGTGCTCGATGGTGCGGACGTGGTGCACACCCCGGTGC
>JACDHR010000224.1 GCA_013820915.1 Gemmatimonadota bacterium | reverse complement strand
ACCGAGCTTGCGCGCCAGGCGACCGGCAAAACGCTCTACATCCTGGACGAGCCCACCACCGGGCTGCATTTCGAGGATGTCCGCATGCTGCTGGAGGTGCTGCACCGTCTGGTCGAGAAGGGGAACACCGTGCTGGTCATCGAGCATAACCTCGACGTGATCAAGACGGCGGACTGGGTCATCGACCTCGGGCCCGAGGGTGGGGTGAACGGCGGCGAGGTCGTGGCCGAGGGCACACCGGAGCAGGTGGCTGAGGTGGAGCGCTCGCACACCGGCAGGTTCCTTGCACCACTGCTCCAGAACCCGGACCGCGAGGCGGTACTCGCATGATTCAGGCGCGAGCAGTATCCGAGAACGGCGTGTCTCGTCCGCTGCAGCCGGCAAGGCTCCCGGAGAACTTGCGAGGTGGTGTTCGAGCCGCACGATCGATTGCGAACGACCGCCACCTCCATGCCGCAGGCTTTCAGACGCTCTTTTAGGCATCCTATGGTATCACTCTTCGATATTCTGGGCCCCGTGATGGTGGGTCCGTCGTCTTCGCACACGGCGGGCGCGTGCCGGCTGGGGCTGATGGCGCGCGCCATCCTCGGCGACACGCCCCAGCGGGCGCGGATGCAGCTCCACGGCTCCTTCGCCGCAACGGGCGAGGGGCACGGAACGCAGCGTGCGATCGTCGGCGGGCTGATCGGGCTCTCGCCGGACGATCTGCGGCTCCGCGAAGCGTACGCCGAGGCGGAGCGCACGGGGATGGAGTGGGAGTTCGCCGAGGTAGACCTCGGGGAGGACGCGCACCCGAACACCGTGATCTTTGATGTCGAGCACGGCGGGTCCCGCGCGATGCTGCGCGGGGTCTCGGTGGGCGGAGGACGGATCGAGGTGCACGAGGTGGATGGCTTTGCCGTAGCGCTCGGAGGCGATTATCATACCCTGGTGCTCCTCGCGCATGACGAGCCGGGTACGATCGCCGCGGTCGCCGGGATCCTGGCGGGGCATGGCGTCAACCTCGCCACCATGCGTGTGGACCGCACGGGCCGCCATCAGGACGCACTCATGACGATCGAGATCGACGAGCCGATCCCCGCGGCGGCCCTGTCGGAGATTCGCTCCTTTCCCTGGCTGCGCTGGGCGCGGCAGATCGAGAAGATCAGTTGAGGCACTATGCATCGCTCGCTTGAATCGCTGCTCCGCGAAGCGGAGGAATCAGCCCGCCGGATCCCGGACGTCGTTCTGGACCGCGAGGTGGTGGAGAGCGGGGTGCCCGCGGAGCAGATCCGCGCCCGGATCCACAAGACGCTCGGCATCATGCGCGGGGCGATCGCCGAGGGGTTGAAGGGCGAAGTTCGCTCGCCGTCCGGGCTCACGGGCGGACGCGCCAGCCGGCTCTGGGAAAACGGGCCCCGGCTGCTCGGCTCGCGCCTCACCACCACGCTCGCGCGCGCCATCTCCACCTTGGAGGTGAACGCCGCGATGGGGCTGATCGTGGCCGCGCCCACCGCCGGCGCCGCGGGTGTGCTCCCCGCCATCCTGCTCAGCGTGGGCGAGTTCCAGGAATTGGGCGATGAGGTGCTCGTCGATGGAATGCTCGTTGCAGGCGGCGTGGGTGGCGTGATCGCGCATCGAGCATCGCTCGCGGGCGCGGAGGGTGGATGTCAGGCGGAGACCGGAACGGCTGCCGCAATGGGAGCCGCGGCCGTCACCTGGATGTGTGGGGGGAGCAGCGAACAGGTCTCCACCGCGGTCGCTCTGTCGCTGCAGGGAATGCTGGGGCTGATCTGCGACCCGATCGGCGGGCTCGTCGAGATCCCGTGCATCTACCGGAACGCGTCGGCCGCCATGCAGGCGATCTCCTCCGCCGAGATGGCGCTCGCCGGGCTCGACTTCCCGGTCTCGGCCGACGAGGTGATCGACGTGATGGGCGAGGTCGGGCGCAAGATGCCCGCCGCATATCGCGAAACCGCGCTCGGCGGTCTGGCGGCCACCCCGTCCGCGCGGCGGCTCGTTCAACTTCAGCCGACCGGCCGCCCGAGCGGCGCCAGCCGATGAGCCGGTGGAGGCTTCTGAATCTTCTCCGACCCCTCCTCCGTAGGGTAGCGGTATGGTAATGATCCTGATGATCATGGCGATCATATTCGTGCTAAGCCCCGTGGCCCAGGCGTACGCGAAGCGGCTGAACCAGCCCGGTCTCCCTCCCGGCGCGAGCCCGGCGGAGCTTGCCCGCCTTCGCGAGGAGGTGGATCAGCTCTCGGCGCAGGTGAACCGCCTGCAGGACGAGCAGGCCTTCATGGTTCGCCTCCTGAGCGAGGGCGACGGGGCGCGCGCATCGGGCGTGCGGCGCGACGCCGAATTGCAGCGGCCTGCGCCGCGCCCCGGCCGTCCGCGGGATGGCTCGGACGACGAGAGCAGGTAAACCCCCTAGACCCCAACCGGAGCCCGGCATGGTGACACGCGAGGATGTGGAAAGTTATCTGCTCCGTACGGAGCTCGATCACGAAGAGGTGGAGGAGGGAATGTGGATGCTTCGCGCCGGGCCCAGTGGCGCGGGGCTGGTCGTCAGCCACACTCCCCCGGTGCTCGTCTTCCGGGTGAAGGTGCTGGACATCCCCGCCGACCCGGCGAGCTGTGCCCGTTTGTACCGGCGGCTGCTGGAGCTGAACGCCACCGACCTGGTCCACGGCGCCTACGGGATCGAGGAAGGCGACATCGTCCTGACCGAAACCATGGAGCTGGTGAACCTCGAGTTCAACGAGTTCCAGGCGACGGTCGAGTCCATCCAGATGGCTCTCGCGTCGCACCTCGACGAACTCGCGCCGTACCGCACCTGCTAGCGCCTCGCACTCCACCGGGATTCCTATATGAATATCTTCAATAAGCTTTCCACGCTGATCCGGTCCAACATCAACGATATGATCGCCCGGGCGGAGGACCCGGAGAAGATGTTGAACCAGATCATCGTCGATATGCGCGAGCAGTTGACCAAGGCCAAGCAGGAGGTGGCCGTGGCGATCGCGGGCGAGCGCAAGCTAAAGGCGCAGGCCGAGGAGGAGGCGAAGCAGGCGCAGGACTGGGAGCGGCGCGCCATGCTAGCCGTCAAGCAGGACCGCGACGATCTCGCGCGCCAGGCGCTGCTCCGGCAGGGGGAATACGCGGAGCGCGCACAGTCGCTCTACGATACCTGGCAGCGGCAGGCGGATGACACGGAACGGCTCAAGGACTCGCTGCGGCAGCTCAACGCCAAGATCGAGGAAGCACGCCGCAAGAAGAACCTGCTGGTGGCCAAGCAGAAGCGGGCGCAGGCGCAAAAGCGGATTCACGAGACGATGGCGGGCTTGTCCGACCGCTCGGCATTCGAGGCGTTCGACCGGATGGCGCAGCGTATCGAGGACAACGAGCTACGCGCGCTCGCGGCCGCGGAGGTGTCCGAGGAGCTGTCAAGTGACCCGATGGAGCGCGAGTTCGCGCAGCTCGAAGCCGGTGGCGACGCCGAGGGTCGGCTGCTGGAGCTGAAGCAGAAGATGGGAATTCTCCCGCCGCCCGCGCGGGCGGATACGCCCCGCCTCGGTGATGGCGAAGGTGTGCGGAAGCTGGCCGGGGGCCAGGATGATTCGATCCGCGACGCCGAGTTGCTGGAGGAGCTCGAAGAGTTGGAGCGCGGGCAGGGGGGCGCGTAGCGCGCTTTTATTTACTATATTGTACCAGCCGAAGTGTTTGTTGCTCCGGCTGTTTTTGTTGCTCGCCCCTTACCCTCGACGCCGCGACAGGATGGACGAACATCGTTACCTGATCCTTGCCGAAGGGCACTTCGGCCCGGAATCCTCCAAGACCGCGAACAGCGCGATCCGGTATCTCCCCGAGCGAGTGCTCGGGGTGGTGGACGCGCGGAATGCGGGCCGCACCGTGCAGGACGTGCTCGGCTTCGGCGGCGACATCCCGATCCTCTCCTCGGTTGAGGAGGGTTTCGAGCGCGACGCCAGCGCGCTGCTCATCGGGATCGCACCGCAGGGCGGGCAGCTTCCGGAGAGCTGGAGGTCTCCGCTGCGGGCCGCGATGGCGGCCGGGCTCGACATCGTGAGCGGGCTGCACTTCTACCTGTCCGACGACCCGGAGATCGCCGGTCTCGCGGCGGAGCGGGGAGTTCGCATCCATGACCTGCGCAAGCCTCCGCGGGATATCCCCGTTGCCACCGGTCGGGCCCGGAATGTCGACCCGCTGGTGGTGCTTACCGTGGGTACGGATTGCAACATCGGGAAGATGACCGCGGCCCTGCAGATCCGCCGCTCCCTCGTAGACAACGGGGCCCGCGTGGGCTTCGCTGCCACGGGTCAGACGGGGATCCTGATCGAAGGCTGGGGGATCGCGGTCGACGCGGTGGTCGCCGACTTCATCAGCGGGGCTGCGGAGCGGCTGACGCTGCAGGCCGCGGAAGGGAACGATGTCGTCCTGGTGGAGGGGCAGGGCTCGCTGGTACACCCCGGCTACTCGGGTGTCACGCTCGGGCTCCTGCACGGTTCGATGCCCGACGCGCTGATCCTCTGCCACCAGCCCTCACGCAGCTGCGTGTACGGCGCGGAAGGAGCGTACGATTGGGTGCCGCTGCCCAGCCTCACCGAGTCGATCCGGATCTATGAGAACGCGATCGCTCCACTGCGGGAGTCTCAGGTCGTGGGCATTGCCCTGAACACCTGGGACCTGACGGAAGAGGAAGCACAGGCCGTCATCGCGCGCACCACGGAGGAGACCGGCCTGCCGGCGACGGACCCCGTCCGCTACGACCCCGCACCTCTCTCCGAAGCGATCCTGAAGTGCCGGAGTAAGAAAGTACGAAAGTACGAAAGTACGGGAGTACGGGAGTACGAACGTACGGGGATAGAAAAGTAGGAAAGCACGAAAAGGAACGGTTGGAAAAGCGGTTCATTTTCGCACTTTCTACCGCGGGATGGCAGGCCAAGGCAGGACGCACACACCATGGGCAAAGCGCGTTACCAGTGGTCCGCTTACCACTGGATGGTGCCCTGCTTGCTGGTGTCCACCTGTTCGGCCTCGCCGGTGTTGAACAGGAATTTCTCCGTGTTCTCCATCAGGAACTTGCGGGCGTCTTTATCCTGGAGGTTGAGGCCGTAGTGATTGATCAACATCGTCTGCTGAGCGAGCCACTCGCTCCAGCAGGTCTGGCAGATCTCGGCGAAGATCCGCTCGCCGATCTCGTTGTTGAAAGGTTTAAACGGTAGCGCGGCGCGTTCCTGGCCGCAGCGTGTGCACTGGACGTTCGGCATATCTGTCTCCTCATCGTGCCGGCAGGGCTAGCCGCCGGTAAGAGCGTACTGTATGGTCATGCCAATATATCGGGCGTGTTCGTGCGCGTCCAATGGACCAGCCGATCCGTGAGCGCGTCACTCCCGGTTCGGCTCTCGGCGGATGGCCGAGTTGCGACGTGGAACCCCGCCCTCACCCGCGCGACGCATGTGGTTCTCCATGTTCGTCATGCGGACGGACTGGAGGCGCGACGGACGCTGAACAGCGGCCGGTCACGGGTCCGGGAGGGAGAACGCATCGAAGCGGTGCTCCCGGTGGAGCGGGAGTAGAATCACTCGGGGTACGGGTGCACAGGCGTAGGTGGGGGAGGGGAGGGGATTCCGGCGTTCAGGGTACCGGTGCAGGGATGGCGCGAGCGGCGCATTCGCCGGGCGCGGCGCCGAGGACTACAATTGCATTGGCGTTGGTGCGTTCGCCGTCGCGATCCGAGGGGCGATTCACCACCAGTCCCCGCACCACCATCGTTGTCGAGCCGCCCCCGTCGAGGTTGAGCGCCTCGACCGCACCGAGGCGGCGGAACAGCTCCGCAAGCTCGGCGAGCGACATCCCGACGCTGTGTTGTGGCTGTCGCCCATCGACCGTGACGAGCAGCAACGTACCATCACCGCGCCACCCGACCGCGGTGCGGGGGTGGCGCGTCTCGGCGAATGCCGCGCTCACGGCAGGGTCGCGGTCGTGGACGGACTCGCCGCCGATGAGAAGCCGGGGAAAGCCACCGATCATCTCGGCGACGGAAGCCGGTGCGGGGTCGAAGTCCGTCCACCACATCAAGGTGTCGCCGGGTGCCACGAGGTCCCGGAGAAAGATCGCGCTCCGGCCCCGCCCGGCCAGCACCGCACCTCCGTCTGGCAGCGGGACGCCGTCGGCGAGGGTGTCGCGCTCCAGCACGACAGCGCGCGCGGTGTCGCCCGGCAGTCGCGCGGCCGCGATGAGCCGCACGGTGAGCTCGACCACCCCAGTGTCTGCCGGGGTGACATCACCGACGAACTGGTTGTACAGCGAAAGACCGTGGGCGGCGGGGCGTGTGTTCACCCCATCCAGCGGTGCGGCGAAGCCGGGCAGGGTACGCACCCCGCCGCGCACGCGCACGGTGGCGATGAAGGGAGCGCCGTCGGCGGTGAGCCCGAAAACCGGACGGTCGGTGGGCCCTCGAACGATTTCGCCCGCGGAGACCTGCGCGCCCACCGGTACTCCGGCCG
>JACDHR010000029.1 GCA_013820915.1 Gemmatimonadota bacterium | reverse complement strand
GTATGCCGCGAGCGGGTAGGCCAGCAGGTACCCGCCCGTCGGCCCGAGCAGATACGCCAGGCCGCCGCCCGCCGCGAAGACGGGGAGCCCCGTCGCTCCCGCGGAGAGGTAGGCGATCTGACTGAGCGCGCCGCGCCCGGGGCCAAGCAGCGCGCCTGCCAGGAGCACGAAGAGCACCTGAAAGGTGAAGGGTACCGGCGTACCCGGCAGCGGGAGCGCGATGCGCGCTCCGAGCGCCGTCAGCACCGCGAACAGGGTGATCCCGATCGCTCCGCGCGCGGCACGGGAGGGGACCGCCTCGAAGAGGCGGGCGGACAGCGGGGTAGCAGTGGTCATCGATGCGATCCTCGAGGTATGGGTTTGTCGAACCTCAGCGCCTGCATGCCCCACCGCCCATTCGCGGCGGGGCCCTCCTCCTGTCAAACCCGCTCTATGGAGAGCGCTACCGCGTTCCCGCCGCCCAGGCAGAGCGTAGCCATCCCGGTGCTCTGGCCGCGGTCCTCCAGTGCGTGGAGGAGCGTCGTCAGCACGCGCGCGCCCGAAGCGCCGATGGGGTGGCCGATCGCGACCGCGCCGCCGTGCACGTTCACCCGGTCCCAGTCCCAGTCGAGCTCCTTCCCGTCTGCCAGCGCCTGGACGGCGAAGGCCTCGTTCGCCTCGATCAGATCGTAGTCGTTGATCGCCTTCCCTTCCTTCTCCATGAGCTGCTGCACGGCGACGACTGGCGCGAAGAAGAGATCCCGCGGCGCCGTTGCGCCCGATGCGTACGCCGAGATCCGGGCGCGGATGTTGAGCCCGTGCGCCCGGGCGTATTCCTCGGAGGTCACGAGCAGAGCGCTCGCGCCGTCGTTCAGCCCCGGCGCGTTCCCGGCCGTCACGACCAGCTCTTCCAGGCTCTGCGGCGCATCCGCGCGGAAGGCCGGGCGCAGCTTGCCGAGCGAGTCCATCGAGGTGTCGCGGCGCGGCGACTCGTCGGTATCCACTACCGTCGTGCCCTTGCGACCGGCGATCTCGACCGGAGCGATCTCCTCCTCGAACTTGCCCGCGTCGATCGCGGCGATCGCCTTCTGATGCGATTGGTAGGAGAACTCGTCGGCCTCCTGCCGCGAGATGCCGGCCTTGTTCGCCGTGTACTCGGCGTGACCACCCATGTGGCAGGTGCCGAACGAGCACCAGAGCCCGTCGTGGATCAGTCCGTCCACGATCTGCTGGTTGCCGAACTTCACGCCTTCGCGGTAGCCGCGGAGCAGGTGCGGCGCGTTCGACATCGACTCCATCCCGCCGGCGACGATCACCTTCGCGTCGCCCGCGCGGATCGCCTGCGCTGCCAGCATCACGGCCTTCAGGCCGGAGCCGCACACCTTGTTGATCGTCATCGCCGGAACAGTCTCCGGCACGCCACCGTTGTAGGCCGCCTGCCGCGCGGGCGCCTGCCCGACCCCGGCCTGGATGACGTTGCCCATGATGACCTCGTCGATGTCGCCCTTCTCGATCCCGGAGCGCTCCATCACCGCGCGGATCGCGTGGGCGCCGAGCTCCGGAGCCGTGAGCGATGAGAGGCCGCCGAGAAAGCGGCCGACCGGGGTACGCACTGCCCCGACGATCACCGCCGTCGTTGCCGGATTCCGCCTGCCGTTGTTCATGATCCCACCCCTTCGGTTATGCGTTCAGTAGTCAACATCCATGATTCGACATCCATCACTCGACATCCATCAGAACGACGCCCTTCCCTTCGTCCTCCACGTACCCCCACGCCGTCAGCGGGTCGTGCGTGGAGACGAGGAGCCAGCGCTCGGCGACGGCGCGGCGCAGTAGCGCGCGCTTCGACTCCAGCGTGCGCAGCGGCTCCACGTCATAGCCCATGATCCAGGCGAGCGGCAGGTGCGCCATGGTGGGGATCACGTCGCCGAGGAAGCACGCCGTCTCCTCGCCGGATCGCACCAGAACCGACTGGTGGAACGGGCAGTGGCCGGGCGTCATGAATACGGAGATCCCCGGCACCACCTCGGCCTCTCCGTTGAGGAGGTGAAGCTGGCCGGCCGCTTCCACGGGATCGAAGTTGTGCGCCAGGTAGCTCGCCCGCGTCCGCTCGTTCGTTCCGTGCGCGTACTCCCACTCGCGCCGCTGCACGTAGTAGCGGGCGCGGGGGAAGGAGAGCCGGACCTCGCCGCCCTCGTCGCGGAAGGTGTTGCCGCCCGCGTGATCGAAGTGCAGGTGCGTGTTCACCACCACGCTCACGTCGTCGGCGCGGAAGCCGGCCTCGCGGATCGCCTCGTGCAGCCGGTCCGGCAGCCCGGAGCCATCCGGCGCGGCGTTCTCGATGCCGTAGATCCCGACGAACTTCTCGTTCTCCTTGTTACCGAGCCCCGTCTCGATCAGCACCAGATCGTCCGTCGTCTCTACCAACAGGCAGCGCAGCCCGAGCGGGATGCGGTTGCGCTCGTCGGCGGGGATACGCCGCTCCCAGAGCGGCTTGGGCACCACGCCGAACATGGCGCCGCCGTCCAGCCGCTGCAGGCCGGCATCCAGCGCGTGAATGCGCGTGCTGCCGAGCTGCCGGGTGCGGACGAGCGGGAGATCCGCGGCGTGGAGCGCTCGGAGGTCGGTCATGCCACGTTCATGGAGCGGGGGCCGGAGCGGCGTGCTTGCCTGGCGCGCGGCGCGCGGGTGGTCAGGAACGCCTGGATTGCCTCCCAATCCTCGATGCCGCGGTCCCGGACCATGTCGATGAAGCGCAGCAGCACCTTCGCGGTCGCGACCGCGTCGTCCTTGGCGCGGTGGCGCGCGGCGATATCGAGGTCGAAGTAGTCGGCGAGCGCGCCGAGCGCGCGCGAGGGGATCTGCGGGAGGAGCTTGCGCGCGAGCCGTACGGTGCAGAGCTGGCGGCCGCTGAGTTCGATGCCGCGGGCGAGCTGCAGCTCCGCCGAGAGGAAACGCCAGTCGAACGGCGCGTTGTGCGCGACGAAGACGCGGCCGCACAGGGCATCGGTGAGCTGAGGGACGATCTCCCCGAAGCGCGGGGCGGAGGCGACCATCGCGTTGGTGATCCCCGTCAGCGAGCTGATCATCGCCGGGATCGGACGGCACGGGTTGACCAGCGTGGAGAAGACGTCCCGGATCTCGCCGCCGGCGACCCGCACCGCCGCCACCTCCGTGACGCGGTCGCCGCGGGCGGGTGTGCTCCCCGTGGTCTCCACGTCCACCACCACCCACTCCTCTTCGGCGAGGGTGCGGAGGGAAACGACCGGGGCCGCGTGCAGCGACCACTCTCCCGTTCCGGACACCACGAAGCGGTGGTCGCCGGCCAGCAGCGTCCACACCACGCGTGCGGCCGCCGCGGCATCGCCGCCGCGCAGCCCGAGCACCCGGGTCGCTACCTCGGCGGTGGAGAGCGGCCCCGTCGCGAGCACGTCGAGCGCTCGCTGCACGAGAGACCCGCCGCGGGAGAGCTCGAGCCCGCCCGCGGCCCCGGCGCGCGCGGGCACGCTCACCAGACGTCGTCCCGCAGAACGGGCAGCGTCATGCACCGCCCGCCGCCGCCGCCGCGCACCAGCTCGGCGCCATCGAAGGCGATCACCGCCTTTTCGTCGTCCTCGATCTCGACGTCGCCGGTGAGGAAATCCAGCGCCGATACCACGCGGTAACCGGCAACGCGCTCCATCTCGCGCATCGTCGTCTCGTTGCGCGCGTAGCCAAGCACCAGCCCGGGGCGCAGCGCCACGAAGTTGCACCCGCTCGCCCACTGCTCGCGCTCCTGGAGCGTGGGGTGCTGCCCGCCGCAGCAGATCGCCTCCAGCGGCAGCTCCACGTCCTTCAGCGCGGCAAAGAGATCGGCGCGCTCGCGAACGCCCTCCCGGTCAGGCTGATAGTGCAGGATCGGGAGCCGGGCAGGCCCGAAGAAGTATGGCGGGTAGACGACGCAGTGCTCGCGATCCACCATCGTCATGATCATATCCAGGTGGATCGCCGGGCTCTCGGTGGGGAGCACCGCGATCAGCACGTCCTCCACTCCGGCGCGCACCCGAAGGCCCTCGACCAGCGACTCGATCGCGGCGGGGCTCGAGCGCTCCGAGAGCCCGATCATCGCCAGGTCCGGCCGCAGGATCAGAACGTCGCCGCCCTCGATGGTGTAATCGCCGCGGTGCTCCTCGGAGCCGTCGTAGATCATCCCGTTGTTGCCAAGCGAGGGATGGTAGGTGAAGAGCGCCTTCATCAGCAGCTCCTCCGTCCACCGAACGGCGTATTTCATCGCCCCGATGATCACGCCTTCGTTGACGACCATCGCGGCGTCGCGCGTGAAGAAGAGGTTCGGCAGCGGCGGCAGCTCGTAACCGACCTTGTGCAGCAGCTTCGAGATCGGGCCCTGCGCCGATTGCTTCCCCTCGATGAACATCGAGATCAGCTCCTCGCCCGGCATCTCCGCCAGCTCGCCGGCCAGCGGCCCGGATGCGGAGATCTCCATCACGCGCGAGACAAGGAACTGACGCACTTCGGGCTCGTCGACGATCTCGGCGAGGAGATCACGAAGCTCGTAGACCTCCGCGAAGCGCGACAGGATCGCGCGGAAGCGATGATGCTCCCGGCGCGCCTGCTCCAGGTCCATGATGTCGTCGTAGAGGAACTGCTCGCGATTGGAGGGAGTGACCGCGAGCAGCTCGCGCCCCGGGGTATGGCAGACCACGGCCCGAAGCGGGCCGATCTCCGAGGTCACCCGGACGCGCGAGGCGGATGCGAGCAGCGTTTTGGTATCCATAGACCTCTTTACAATAGCCGGCGCACACGTCGTGGCGCAACTGAACCCCATGGCCCCCGCCGCATTCTCCGGGCCCCGCGCTCAGCGCGTGTTCAGCGCGAACGAGAGGCCTTCCAGCTCCAGCACCATATCGACGTTGCGGAGTGCGATCCCGTCGCCGACGCGCAGCTTGACCGGCGCGAAGTTCAGGACGGCACGCACTCCGGTCCGCGCGACCCGGTCCACCACCGCCTGCGCCACCTCCGCCGGCACGGCGAGGATGACGATGTCGATCGCTTCGTCAGTTAGGATGCGCTCGATCTCCGCGTCGCTCCGCACGATCAGATCGCCCCACACCTCCCCGATCTTCGACACGTCCGCGTCGAAGACCGCGCGGATGTGGAAGCCGCGCCGCTGAAAGTCACGATACGAGAAGAGCGCCGCGCCGATCTTCCCGGCTCCGATCAGCGCGACGCGCCAACTCCGGTCCAACCCGAGGATCTCCCGCACCGCGCCGAGTAGCTCGTGCACCGAGTACCCGAGCCCGCGCTTCCCGAACGAGCCGAATAACGAAAGATCCTTCCGCACCTGGGCCGACGTCGTGCCGCCACGGCGCGCGAGCTCTTCGCTGGAGATCGTCTCCACCCCCAAAGCGTCGGCCTCCTGCAGCACGCGCAGGTAGAGCGAGAGCCGGCGCACCGTCGACTCGGAGATTTTCTTGATCGTGCGACCTGGATCGGGCACAGGAGTCGAGGGGGCAGAGACAGCCGCTTGTGAAAACATTCACAAAATACGGCGGTGCCGCGGCGCGCGTCAACCGCCGCCGCGGAACCGACCCGGCTTCCCGGCTGGGGGTGATAAGGCGCCAACAAGATCGGGAGTCGAGTTGTATCCCTTCTTGTATCGGGCGGGTTCGGCTCCCGGCTGTAGGCGTGCCGCAGGGGCAGCTCACTGCGGCGGCAGTTCACTGCGGCGCGTCGCGGCTTCCATGGTTGCCGGGGGGCCGCCGTCGCACTACACTCGGTTGCAGGCAATCCTTTTATCGGAGGTTCAATCATGTACCGACTCGCGGCTTTCGCTCTCGTCCCCGCCCTGTGGTTGGGGGATACCGCACTCGTGGTCGCTCCCACGGTGGAGATCACGGAGTGGCCGGTCCCGTGGGAGAACACGCGGCCGCGCGACCCGTACGTGGACGCTCAGAACCGCGTCTGGTTCGTGGGGCAGCGTGACGACTACGTGGCCTACCTGGATCCGAGCAGCGGCGAGTTCAGGCGCTTCGAGCTGGAGGAGGGTGCGGGCCCGCACAACCTGATCGTGGGCGCGAACGGTCAGGTCTGGTACGCGGGCAACCGGGCCGCGCACATCGGGCGGCTCAATCCCGCCACGGGGCAGATCACCAAATTCGCGATGCCGGATACCGCCGTGCGCGACCCGCACACGATGATCTTCGACAACAGCGGCGACATCTGGTTCACGGCGCAGGGCGGCAACCACGTCGGCAAGCTGACGACGGCCACCGGAGAGGTGCGGCTGGTGCCGGTGCCAACGCCGCGGGCGCGGCCGTACGGGATCGTGGTCGATTCGCGGAACCGACCGTGGTTCAACGAGCTGGGAACGAACAAGATCGGCACCGTCGATCCGCAGACGATGGAGCTGCGGGAGTATACGCTTCCGCATGCGGACGCGCGCACCCGCCGCATCGCCGTCACTTCGGACCAGGCGGTGTGGTTCGCCGACTATGCCCGCGGCTATGTCGGCCGGCTCGATCCGGCGAGCGGCGAGGTGCGGGAGTGGGCGACTCCGGGCGGGGACGATTCGCGCCCGTACGCCATGGCGGTGGATGACCGCGACCGCGTCTGGTTCGTGGAAACCGGCGCGCAGCCGAACCGGCTGGTCGGGTTCGATCCCGCGACGGGCGAGTTCTTCGGCGGCACGGCCATCCAGAGCGGCGGTGGAACGGTGCGGCACATGATCTTCCATGCGCCGTCGCGGGAGCTCTGGTTCGGCACCGACACGAACACCATCGCACGGGCTCGCATCACGGAGTAATGGTGCGCGTACCCTTCGTGGCAGTGCTCGCCGGAAGCCTGCTGGCGCTCGCGACCGTTGCGCCGGTTGCGGCCCGGATCGCCTACAGCGACCGTCCCCCCGTGGCGCACACGGGGGGCTTCGGCGAGCCGAGCTGCCACGCCTGCCATTTCGATGAACGGCTCAACGACCCTCGGGGGTCGCTGAGCCTCGGGGGGGTTCCGGAGCGGTACGATCCGGGAGAAAGCTACCGGATCATCGTGACACTTTCGCGCCGCGGCATGGGAGCGGGCGGTTTTCAGCTCGCCGCCCGCTATACGGACGGGTCCGCTGCCGGCCGGCAGGCGGGTAGCTTCCGCGTGACGGACGACCGCGCCGCGGTCTCGGAGGGCAAGACGGGCGTGCTGTATCCGCATCACGTCGAGGCGGGCACCTCGCTGACCGGCCGCGACACCGCGACCTGGACGCTGGAGTGGACCGCACCGGCGGAACCTTCGCTGCCCGTGACCTTCCACGCCGCCGCCAACGCCGCCAACGGCGACGATTCCGAGTTCGGCGACTTCATCTATCTGCATAGCAAAACCATACGGCCGGCGGCGAGCGCCAGTTCGCCGAAGCGGTAGCGCCGGCGGGCCCTCCTTATCAGCGCCGCTCCCGCAGCACGCGCGCGAGTTCGACGAAGCGCTCCGGCGCGAACGTCTCCGGGCGTGCCTGCAGATCGAGCCCCGTCTCACCCTCCAGCCGACTCACATCTTCGTGGGTGAGCCGGTATGCGTCGCGCAGGATACGCTGGAACTGCTTGCGACGCTGGCCGAAGGCGGCTCGGGTGAGTGCGCGCAGGGCGGCCTCTTCGTCCCGCGTCAGCCGCGGAGGCGCGTGCGGCACGACGCGGATCACCGCGGACTCCACATCGGGAACGGGGCGGAACGCCTTCTTCCCTACGTTCATCACCCGTTCCACGTCGGCCACGGTCTGCACGCCGATCGCGAGCGCGCCGAAGGTCTTGCTCCCGGGTGGAGCCAGGATCCGGTCTGCCACTTCGCGCTGCACCATGAGCACGATCTCGCGTGGGCGGGGGCGCCGCTCCAGCAGCGCGAAGAGGATCGGGGTGGTGATATTGTAAGGGATATTTCCGATGACCTTCAGGCCGGCGGGGTCGGCGGAGATCCGCTCGAGCGGGACGTCGAGCACGTCGGCGTGGACGACCTCCACGTCCGGGCGGTCCTCGAACTGTCTGGCGAGGCGGCGCGCCAGCTCGTCGTCCAGCTCGACGAGCACGAGCCGGCGGACCGTGCCGGCGAGGTGCTGGGTGAGCGCACCCTGCCCGGGCCCGATCTCGACGACCTCGTCGTCGGGTCCGGGGCGGATCGCCTCGGCGATCCTGCGCTGGATGTTGGGATCCACGAGGAAGTTCTGCCCGAGCGAGCGCTTCGCCCGCGGAAAGTTTCCGTGCATGCGCTCAGATGCGGACCAGCACCGCGGTACGGTCGTCGGGCGGGGCGGCGGCAGCGCCGGCGGCGGTAAGCGCGAAGATCCGCTCCAGCAGCCGCTCGGGCTCGTCCGTCCGCTCGCGCAGGATCAGGTCGAGGAGCGTGCGCTCGTCGGCGATCTCCCCCTCACCGAGCGCATCGGGGAGCCCGTCGGTGAAGAGGAAGAGCAGGTCCTTCCCGGCGTTCCACTCGGCGTGCGCCTCGGAGTAGCCGTCCAGGTCCACCATCCCGAGCGGCGGGTCGGTAGCGCCGAGGCGCTCGGCGTCGCCTTGGGCCGGAATCCGGAACGCGTGGTGGTGCCCGGCGTTCGCGTAGGTGATCCGCCCGGCCGCCGGGTCGATCACCCCGTAGAAGAGCGTAAGGTACATCCCGGTGGTCTCCAGCTCGCCGATCATGGCGCGGTGCACACGCCGGAGCACCTCGGCCGGCGGCTCCCCCTCGGATGCGTGAATCGTGACGGCGCTCATCGTGAGCGCCATGATGAGCGCGGCGCCGAAGCCGTGGCTGGAGACGTCGCCGATCATCACCCCGAACCGGCCGCCGGAGAGGCGGAACAGATGGTAGAAATCTCCCCCCACGCTTTCCGCCGGAACGCAGCACGCGGCCACCGTGGCATAGTCGGCGAACTGCTCGGTGGAGGGGAGGAGCTTGAGTTGAAGATCGTGGGCGAGCTCCATCTCGCGCACCAGGCGCTCGCGCCGCAGCGTCTCGGCGACGAGGCGGCCATTCTCCACCGCGGCTCCCACCTGGCTGGCGATGGCGGAGACGAGATGCAGGTCACCCGCGGTATAGGGCTCGTTGGAGGTGCGGCCCACCAGGTTGATCACGCCTACCGTGCGGGTCTCGCCCTGCGGGGGGGTGTAGCTGACGGGTACGGAGAGGAAGTAGCCGCGGCGCGTGGCGCCGGTATCGAAATCGCCGCGCGGGAAGATATCGTTCGGATCGAGGATCATCGCGCGGCACTCGCGGAACACCTCCGCGGTCACCGAGCCGCGATCGGACAGCTCGACGGGGCCGGACTGCCCCGCCATCCCCACCGATGCGGCCAGGTAGAGCTCGTCCCGCCGCGGGTCGTGCACCCAGAGCGCGGCGCGCCGTGCGCCAAGCGTGCTGATCACTTCCTCGAGGATCGTTCCGGCGGCCTCTTCCAGCGAGATCACGGAGCCGAGAATCTCGCTGATCGAGTAGAGCAGCGTGATCTCCTCGTAGCGCTCCGCGATCTCGGCGCTCATCGACTGCATCTCTCCCTCCAGCATGAAAATGCGCTGGAGCGTACCCGCAAGGAACTCCGCGTCCACGCGCGCCCTCTCCGCGCTGGGGCCCACGACCTCGATACGGTACTCGTGCTCGTCCTTTGTTGCCAGTGGGGCGGCACTCTCGCCCGGCACTCCGCCCGCCTCGTCATCAGCGGGATGGAGCAGAACCCACGCGCCGGACTCCCACCGCCAGAGGCGGGCAGCGGCATCGTCATGGGCACGGCGGTAGCCCTCGAGCACATCGCGAACGGATGCGGGCACGTGGAACGGAGTTGCCACAGAGGGAGGGGTCACGGGGGTTATTCGCCGGAAGCTCTTCGAGCAGGGGCTTCCCGGTACAGGACCAGACGAACGGAGTTCCCCCGCCCTCCGTAATCGACCTCGTCCATCAACTCCTTGATGAGGAAGAGCCCCCGCCCGCCGACGCGCTCGAGGTTCTCCGGACGGGTGGGGTCAGCCACGCTGTCCGGATCGAATCCAAGACCCTCGTCGCTGACCTGCACGACCACGCAGTGCTCGTCGACGTTGACGGCCACGTGCACGAGCTTGGAAGGATCGCGATCGTTGCCGTACAGCATCGCGTTGGCGAGCGCCTCGGTAACGCCGACCCGGAAGTTCAGCGTAAGGCGCGAGCCGGAGTAATCGAACGCCTGGCAGCGGTTGACGAGATAGGAGATCGTCTGTTCGATCACCCGCAGATCGCTGGGAAGCTCCAGAACGAACGCATCCGCGTCTCCGGACGTTCCGGCCCCGGAAGTCCGGTATACAGATGTCATACGCGAGAAGGGGTGGACCGGAGTGCCGTCGACCCCCGCATCACAAGCTCGACAGCGCGTCCTCCCGCGAATCCGAGATCTGGAATAGCGTGTCCAGCTTTGTCAGCTCGAACAGGGTGCGCAGGTCCTCGTTGAGGTTGGCGAGGCGCAGCTCGCCGCCCTGCTCGCGGATCTTCTTGGAGAGGCTGACGAGTACGCCGAGTCCCGAGGAGTCGATGTATCCGGTATTGGAGAAGTCGATCAGGAACTTTCGCTCCCCACCTTCGAGCTCGTCGAGAACTTTCTGCTTGAGCTCCTGCCGGTTCCCCACGATGAGTTGGCCGTCCACATCCACCACCGTCACCCCATCTTTCTTCGTCGTCTGGAACGTCATGGATCCTCCGCTGAGTAGTTGAGAGTTGTGCGGCAGTAAGCCGGGCAAGCGTTATGCCAGGAACGGCAAGTACGGGAACAGCAAGTACGAGAGTGCGGGTGGGCTGCGCCCACGGTACGAAAGTGCGGGACCAGCGAAACATCCGTTGCACTTTCGTACTTATGCCGTCAATGCCGTGATGCACGCGACGTTCACAATATCGTCTGTGCTGGCGCCGCGCGAAAGATCGTTGCACGGGTGGGCCAGCCCCTGCAGGATGGGCCCGACGGCGCTCGCGCCCGCAAGGCGCTCGACAAGCTTGTACGCGATGTTCGCCGCGTCCAGGTTGGGGAAGACGAGCACATTGGCGCGCCCCGCCACTTCGGAGCCGGGCGCCTTGCGCTCGCCGACGCTGGAGATGAGGGCGGCATCGGCCTGGAACTCGCCGTCCGCGATGACGGAGGGTGCGCGCACGCGGAAACGGGCCAGCGCCTCGCGCACCTTCTCCACCGCGGGGTGCTCGGCGCTGCCCTGTGTGGAGAACGAGAGGAACGCCACACGCGGCTCGTCGCCGACCACCTTGCGGCGCGCGTCGGCGGCGGCGTAGGCGATCTCGGCGAGCTGCCTGGCGCTCGGGTCGGGCACCACGGCGCAGTCGGTGAAGGTGAGCACCTCGGGGCCGTTGCCGCGGAAGTCGGGGACCGCCATGTAGAAGGCGGACGAGACCAACCGCATCCCCGGTGCGGAACCGATCGACCAGAAGGCGGCGCGGAGCACGTCGCTCGTGGTGCGCACCGCACCGGCCACGGAGCCGTCCGCCTCGCCCGTCGCCACCATGAGCGTGGCGAAGAACAGTGGGTCGCCGGCGATCTCCAGAGCTTCCTCGGCGGTCATCCCGCGCGCGCCGCGCCGCTTCCACAGGTGTGTAGCCAACCGCCCCCGGAGCGGGTCCGCGGCCGGGTCCACGATCTGCACGTCCGCCGCCGCCGCCGCTTCCGCGCCGGCGGCGAGCGCCTCCAGCCGGCCGCGCGTCTCGGGTGGCCCGACCAGGATCGGCTTCGCGAGCCCTTCCGCGGCAAGGTGCAGCGCGGCGCGCAGCGTCCGCTCGTCCTCCGCTTCGGCGAACACGATCCGGCGCGGCTGGGCGCGGGCACGCGCGCGAACTGAGTCCAGGAAGCTCATCCGCCCGCCGTGGCGAACCGGTTGCGGAGCCGCTCCAGCACCGGAGGCGCCACGAAGGGCCGGACATCCCCGCCGAGGGAGGCCACCTCGCGCACCAGCGAGGAGGAGAGGAAGGAGTGCTCCACGTTGGGTGTGAGGAACACCGTCTCCAGATCCGCGCAGAGCTCGCGGTTCATCAGCGCCATCTGGAACTCGTACTCGAAGTCCGAGACGGCGCGCAGCCCGCGGATGATGAGGTGCGCACCCTCGTCCCGGGCGAAGTCCACGAGCAGCCCTGTAAAGTCTCCCGCTTCCACACGGGGCTCGTCGGTGAACACCTCGCGGATCATCTGGATCCGCTCCTCCACGGAGAACATCCCCTGCTTCGCCTGCGTCGCGCGGTGCGCGACCGCGACCAGAATGCGGTCGGCGAACTTCAGGCTGCGGCGGATGATCTCCTCGTGGCCCACCGTGATCGGATCGAAAGAGCCGGGGCAGATCGCGGTACGAGGGTGCGTCATGAGGGGGCGGGTAGAAAGGTGAGGCGCGTGCTGCCATAACGCCGCGTGCGGGCGCCCGGCAGCTCCGGGAGGACATCGGCCGCGCCATGCTCGATGCAGAGGAGCGCGGCGAAGGGGCGGTCAGCGAAGGTGCGGACCAGAGCTTCGCCGATCCCCTGACCATAGGGAGGATCGGCGAGCCCGAGGTCGAAGGCGCCGGCCTCCAGCGCCGCCGCGTAGCGCAGCGCATCACTCCGCACGATCTCGGCGCGAGCCGCGGCGCCCAGGGTCTCGAGGTTCGCCTGAAGGATCCGGATCGCGGGCGCCGCCTGCTCCACGAACACCACCCGCTCCGCACCGCGGGAGAGGGCCTCGAGCCCCAACGCGCCGGAGCCCGAGAACAGGTCCAGCACCCGCGCGCCGGGAAGGTGCGGAGCGATCGCGCTCATCCACGCCTCGCGCACCCGGTCGGTCGTCGGCCGGACGCCGCGGCCGGGCGGCGCCTGGATGCGCCGGCCCCGCCACTCGCCGGCAACGATCCTCACGGCAGCTCCGAGAGGCGAACGTCCACCAGGCGCGCCTGCAGCGAGGTCCGTCCGTTCCAGCTATTCTCCTCCAGCTTGAACGCCACGTCGATCGGGCCCAGCGCGGGGTTCACATCGCGCAGGCGGTCCGCCATCCCGAACCCGATCGCCTCCAGCCGCGCCCCTCCGCCGGCGAGCGTCAGCTTGAGGTGGTTGCGGCCCACGACCCGAGGCGACCCCGCGACATCAACCCGCCGCGCGGCGAAGACCGGCGTCGGGTTCCCCTGGCCGAAGGGCGATGCGTGCTTGAGTAGCCGGTACAGCTCGGTGTCTACCTCCGGAAGGCCCAGCTCCAGGTCGATGCGCACCTCGGGCACGAGATCGTCTTCCGTGAGCGCCGCGCGCGCGCAACCGTTGAAGGCGCCGCGAAAGGCCTCCACGTTCTCCGGCCGGATCGAGCACCCCGCGGCCGCGCGGTGCCCACCGAAGCGCACCAGGTGGCCGGCGCAGTCGCGGATCGCATTGTACAGATGGAAGCCGGGGATCGAGCGGGCGCTCCCCTTCCCGTCCTCCGCCCCGTCCAGCGCGATCATCACCGTGGGGCGGTGGATCCGCTCCACCACGCGCGACGCCACGATCCCGATCACGCCGGGATGCCACCCGTCGGCGGCGAGCACCACGCCCCGGTCGTGGCCTGGGTCGTAGCTCCGCTCCAGCAGGATCATCGCCTCGCGCAGCGTCTGCCCGTCCACGTCCTGCCGCGTACGGTTCTCCTCCTCCAGAATGGCGGCGATCTCCTCCGCCTCGCGCTCCTCGTCGGTGAGCAGCAGCCGCACACCGCGCAGCGCCTCACCCATCCGCCCCACCGCGTTGATCCGCGGCGCCAGGATGAAGCCGACCTGGCCGGCGGTGATCTCCGCCTTGTCCGCCAGCCCCGTGCTCTTCAGCAGCGCGCGCAGCCCCGGGTTCGGCGTGGCGGCCAGCACCTTCAGCCCCCAGCGCACCAGCACGCGGTTCTCGCCGGTGAGCGGCGCCAGGTCGGCGATCGTCGCCACCGCGACCAGGTCTACGAAGCAGGCCAGCCGCTCGAGCGGGAAGCCCAGCTCGGCCGCCAGCGCGCAGCATACCTTGTACGCCACGCCCACCCCGGCAAGCCCCTTGTTCGGGTAGGGGCAGTCCACACGGTTCGGGTTCACCACCGCCACCGCCGCGGGGAGTGTCGCGCCGGGCGTGTGGTGGTCGGTGACGATCACCTCGATCCCCGCCTTCCGCGCCCGCTCCACCGCGTCGTGCGCCACGATCCCGCAATCGCCCGTCAGGATCAGACGCGCACCTACCTCCGCCGCAAAGCGGATCCCCGCATCCGAGAGGTCGTAGCCGTCCGTCAGCCGGTGCGGCACGAACGGCTCCGCCCGCGCGCCCATCATCCGCAGCGCGCGCACGTACAGCGCCGTCGAGCAGATCCCGTCCACGTCGTAGTCGCCGTGCACCAGGATCGGCTCGCCCTGCTCGATCGCCCGCCGCAGCCGCGCCACCGCATCGCCGATCCCCGCCATCAGCGGCGGTGGGATCTGCCCCGCGTGCGGGCGCAGGAACTCGCGCGCCGCCGGCGGCTCCCCCTGGCCTCGCTGCGCCAGCAGCCGGCCGAGCGGCTCGGGAAGCCGCAGCTCGCGGCACAGCCGCTCTACCGCCGCAGTGTCGGGCGCGGCGGGCAGAACCCAGCGGCGCTGGAGGGAAAGCCGGGCATCGAGGGGGGCGGTAGACGTTTGCATGACCTCAAACTATCGGTCGCGGCGTAGCGGGCAAGGCACCCCCCTTGCTTTCGGGTTATCTTCGGGATAACCTTCGTACCAGGCATCTCGTTCCTTTCCACTCACCCGCTCCGGGCTCCCATGGCAGCTAGCACGGCAGAAGTCCGCAAGCTCCGCGGCGAGTTGGAAGCCCGGTTCGGCGGGGCGATCCGCCCCGCGGGCGCGCCGGCGCCGGAGCGTGCGAGCGGCTTCCTGACGGGTGTGGCAGCGCTGGACCGGCTGCTCCCCGGCGGTGTGCCGCGCGGCGCGATCTCTCTGTGGACGGGGGAGCGGACCTCCGGCCGGACGGCGGCGCTGCGGACGCTGGTGCTGCGCGCCTGCGCGGAAGGGACGAGCGTCGCGCTGGTGGACGCCGGCCGCACGCTGGACGCGACCTTTGGCTGCACACCGGCGGGGCCGGTGGAAGGGTTGTGGGTGGTCCGCCCGCCGGATCCGGACCGCGCGCGAGAGGCGTCGTGGGCGGCGGAGGCGTTGCTTCGCGCGGGGGTGTTCGGCCTGGTGGTGCTGGACGGCTGTATGCCGGAGCCCACGCAGGCGCACCGGCTGCGCGCGCTGGCGCGGGAGCGCGACACGGCGGTGGTGATCAGTGCGGAGCACGGGGTGTGGGGTGCGAAGCAACTACGGGGGAGCCCCGCACCTCGCACCCCGCACCTCGCACTTCCGTTCCGCGCCGACGTGCGGCTGGAGTTCCGCCGCGCGCAGCAGGCGCGGGGGTTGGCGCCGGGCGGCCGTTTCCGGCGACGGACACGGGTGCGGCTGGCGAAAGGAGACACGGATGCTCCCGCGGGTGGGGAGCGGGAGGTGGAACTTGTCCATGAAGCTGCGGATCGCCTGCGTCCGGGTCGCCGGCTACCCGACCGTTCACCCGGCGGGCGCTGACGCCGTGGCGCTCGCCGGTGCGCTGCTGGCCGCCGCGCCGCGGGTGACGCCGGTGGCGGGGCACCCGCTCGCCTTCTGGGCGGACGCATCGGGGATGGAGCGGCGCGGCGGTGACGCTGCCGTGGCGCGGGCGCTGCTCGCCGCGGCGCGGGAAGCGGGGTTCGCGGCGGCGCGCGTGGGGATCGCGCGTACCTGCATTGCCGCGGCGATGGCTACGCGCGAGCGGGGCTCGGCGTGGCGCGTGGTGCCGTCGGGGCGGGATGCATCGTTCGTGGCGCGCCGCCCGCTGGAGCTGCTTCCCATGGAGGTCGAGATGCGCGAGGCGCTGCGGCTGCTGGGGCTGCGAAGCTGTGGTGAGCTCGCACAATTTGTGGCGGCGGATGTGGAGTTACGCTGGGGCGCGGCGGGGATGGCGGTATGGCAGCTCGCGCATGGGGAGGACCGTCGCTGGCCCTTCCGCCCCCCTCTCCCGGGCCGTGTCGTGGCGGAGGCGGAGTGGGAGCCGCCGGTGGAAACCACGGAAGCGCTCCGCTTCGTGATCCGCGGCCTGCTCGCGTCCGTGGTCGAACGGATAGCCGAGCGGCAGCGCGTCCCCGCACGGCTCCGGCTGACGTTCAGGTTGGACGGCGCGCCGGAGGAAACGCGCGAGCTTCGCCCCGCCCGCCCCACCGCGGACACCCGGGTGCTCGCCAGCCTCTGCGATGCGGTCCTGGAGGGGTTCACCGCGGGAGGTGGGCTGCCCGCCCCCGTTTCCGGCGTGTGGATGGAAGCCATTGAAGATGGCGCCTCACTCGCGGACCAGCTCGATGCCTTCCGCCCCGCCGCTCCCGACCCCGCCGCCGTACACGGCGCGCTGCTCCCGCTGCTCGCCCGCTGGGGCGAGGAGTCGCTGGTGAGGGCGACGGTTCACGGCGCGCATCTCCCGGAAGCACACGCCGCGTGGGCCGCGGCGGGAGCGCGGGCGATCCCCGAGCTTGCACGGCAGCGCGCAAGCCGGGACGGCACACCGACGGAGCGGTTCACTCCGGAATCGGAGCTGGAGCTTTGCCTGCGCCGCTTTCCGGAGCCCCGCGCCGTTCGTGTCCGCACGGATGATCGGGGCCGCCCCATCCGCATTGGCGGAACCCCGGCACTACCGGGCGATGGAGATGGAAACGGCACCGCGGAACGCGAGTCCCCGGATGGACGCGAGTGCCGGGTACGGGCAGAGGGACCCGAGCGCCTTTCCGGCCTGTGGCGGACGGATGGCTACGCGCGCGAATACTGGCTCGCGGAGCGGGAGGACGGCTGCCTGATGCTGCTCTTCCGCGACGCGGCAACGACGCAGTGGTGCGTGGAGGGGTGGTATGATTGAGCGATCATGTACTGCTGCCGATCCACTTCACGCGCGGATGAGTTTCGCGAACAGCATTGAAGAACCGCCGGTCGCCGGTCCAAAGGTCACCCTCGTACCACTCTGCCAGCGCCAGGTAGTAGCAGTCATACGTGGTAGGGCGCGACAGCTCATCCGCCAGCTCCATGGCCCGCTCGGCCAGCCCTGGCTCTTCGCGGAGCTCGACTCCGAAGCCGAGCAGAACCCGCAGCGCATCCTGCGCCGCAGCCAACTGCACCTCGTGGCGGATCACGCGTTTGTACAGTGCGTTCGTGACCTCTGCCAGGAAAAAGCACGGTGCCAGAAGCCAGCTTTGCTCATCCGCCCACCACTCCACCTGCTGCAGCGCCCGGTCACTGAACGGCTCGGGAACAACCCACATCGTCGCCAGGCTCGCGTCGACGACGACCGGGCTGCTCATCGCACCTCCTCGTTTTCCCGGACTTCCCGGATCAACTCAGCCGAACTGACGGAAAACACCTGGTCCTGGAACGTCGCTTCGCGGAACCTGCGTGCCTGCTCCACCGCGCTCCTCAGCCGCTGGGCGCGCTCCTGCTCCGGGGATACGGTCTGCTGCTCCTGCTCCAGGTGCGCGAGAATCGCCCGCACGCAGTACTCGGACGCGGAAATGTCCTGTTCCGTGGCAGCAGCCTTGATGCGCCGCCGGACAGATGGATCCGGCAGATAAATGTTCAGTCGCGGAGCAGCCGGTTTTTTCTTTTGCATCGCTTGCCCACCTCCTTTCCCATCATCTTAGTGCTATGGTGCGATAGTGTCAACAGAGGCACGAGATAGGACCGTTGGATACGTGGAGCTCCACTGCCACAGCGGCTTCTCCTTCGGCGACGGGGCCTCGCCGCCGGAAGCGCTCGCGCGCCGCGCCGCGGAGCTGGGGTACACCGCGCTCGCCCTGACCGACCACGACGACCTCGGCGGCGCGGTCCGCTTCACCCGCGCCTGCGAAGCGGAGGGCATCCATCCGCTGCCGGGCGCGGAGTTGACGCTGGACGATGATTCGCACCTCACCCTGCTGGTGGAGAGCGAAACGGGATGGCGCAATCTCGCCACGCTGATCACCGCCGCGCGGACGGGGAACCCACGAGGCGAGCCGCGGCTTTCGCTGGATCGTCTCGCCGAGCGCGCCGAGGGGCTGATCGCGCTTTCCGGCTGCCCGCGCGGCGGGATCCCGATGCTGCTGCGGGAGGAGCGGTACGCCGAGGCGCGGGAGCAGGCCGGCCGCCTCCACGACGCGTTCGGCGACCGCTTCTACCTGGAGTTGTGGGATCACCGCACCTTCGCCGAAGCTTCGCTCTGCGCCGACCTGCTGGACCTCGCGAAGGCGCTGGAGATCCCCTGGACCGTAACCAACAACGTCCACTACGCCGACCTCGCCGGCCGTGGCGTACACGACCTGCTGGTTGCGAACCGCTCGGGCGTGACGCTGGCGGAAGCGGAGCAGCGCGGGCTGCTGCGCCCCTCCGCGGAGTGGTGTCTGCAATCGCCGCGGGTGATGGCGGAGCGCTGGAATCGGCTTCCCGATGGGATCCGCCGCACCCTCGAGATCGCGGAACGGTGCGCGGGGTTCCGCCTGCTGGACATCCGCCCCGCCCCGCCCCACTTCCCGCTCCCCGCCGGGTGGGCGGACGCGGATGCCTATCTCGCCCACCTGGCCGGCGAGGGGCTGCGCTCGCGGCTCGATCGCCCCTCCTCCCATCACGAGCGTCAGCTGGAGCACGAGCTGGCCACCGTCCGCGAGATCGGGATCGCGGACCACTTCCTGATCGTCTGGGATATCTGCCGCTTCGCGCGCGAGCAGGGCATCTTCTGCCAGGGGCGCGGCTCGGCCGCCAACTCGCTGATCTGCTACGCGCTGCGGGTGACCGCGGTGGACCCGGTGGCCAACGACCTCCTGTTCGAGCGCTTCGTCTCGGCCGAGCGCCCCGAGCCGCCCGATATCGATATCGACTTCGCCGCCGACGAGGCGCGCGAGCGGGTGATCCAGTACGTGTACGCGAAGTACGGACGTGCGCACGCCGCCATGGTCTGCACTCATGTGGAGTACCGCGGCCGCTCCGCGATCCGCGGCGCCATGCGAGGGCTCGGCTTCCCGGCCGCCACCGCCGGTTGGCTCGCCAAGCGATTGGACGGGCACGCCTCCGCACGCATCGCCGCGGAGTGGCTGGAGACGGAAGACGGGAAGACGCTGCGCGCCATCGGCCTGGAGCCCGCCGAGGCGAGGGCGCGGGCGCTGGTGCGCCTGGTCCGCGGGCTGGACGGGCTGCCGCGCCACCGGGGGATCCACTCGGGCGGCTTCGTGCTCTCCCGTGGCGAACTGGGGAGCATGGTCCCCATCGAGCCCGCTGCCATGGCGGGGCGTACGGTGATCCAGTGGGACAAGGACGACTGCGCGGACGTGGGCCTGCCGAAGTTCGACCTGCTGGGGCTGGGAATGCTCCGCCTGCTGGGCGAGTGCGTGGAGCACGTGCGGAACTCGACGGGCGAGGATCTCGACCTGGGCCGGCTGCCGCTGGACGACCCGGCCGTGTACGCGCGGATCGGCGCTGCGGACACGGTGGGGCTCTTCCAGATCGAATCCCGGGCGCAGGCGAATTTCCTCCCGCGCCTCTGCCCCCGCACCTTCTACGACCTGGTGATCAGCGTCGGCGCGATCCGCCCCGGGCCAATGCTGGGCGGCCAGGTGAAGGAGATGCTGGCGCGCCGCCGCGGCGAGGCAGAAACGGAGTACCCGCACCCGGACCTGGAGCCGGTGCTCTCCCGCACACACGGCATGGCGCTCTTCCAGGAGCAGCTCATGCGCTGCGCGATCGTGGTCTCCGGGTGCTCGCCCGGCCAGGCCGACACGCTGCGCCGCGCCATGAGCCGCAAGCGGTCCGCGGAGGAGATGCGGCGGGCTACCGAGGCGATCCGCGCGGGGATGCGGGCGCAGGGCATGGACCCCGACTCCGCCGAGCGGGTGCTCGGCTGGCTGGAGGCGTGCGCCAGCTACACCTTCCCCGAGTCGCACGCGATCTCGTTCGCGCTGCTCGCCTACGCCAGCGCCTGGCTGCGCCACTACCACCCGGCCGAGTACCTCTGCTCGATCCTGAACGCGCAGCCGATGGGCTTCTACCCCGTCGCCACGCTGATCCACGACGCCAAGGAGCACGGGGTGGAGGTGCGCCCGGTGGATCTGGCGCGTAGCGGGTGGGATTGCTCGCTGGAAGTACGGAAGTACGAAAGTACGAGAGTACGGGAGTGCGAGAGTGAACTCTCCACACTTCCGCGCTTCGGCGGTATCGCCGTCAGGGTGGGGCTGAGATACGTGCGGGGGCTGGGCGCGCGAGCCGGGGCGCGGCTGAGAGCGGCGCTGGAGGCAGGGCCGTTCACCTCGGTCGCGGACGTGATCGGGCGCTCAGGCATGGAGGAAAGGGAGCTGCGCGCGCTCGCGGCGGCCGGCGCGTTCCGCTCGCTGATCCCCGGAGGGAGGCGGCAGGCGCTCTGGACGGTGTTGGGGGAGCTACGGCGCATGCGTAGCGGCGGTCCACTGGCGCCGCCTGCATCCGCGCCGGTCTCCCTCCCCGCGCTGAGCGATGCGGGGGAAACCGTCGTCGATCACCACGCCACCGGATTCACGCTGCAAGGCCACCCGATGCGCCACCTGCGGGACCGGCTCACCGGGTTGGGCGTGCAGCCGATCGAGGCGCTGCGCGCGGCCGGGCGGCGGAACGGCGAGCGGGTGCGCACCGCGGGGCTGGTGATCGTGCGCCAGCGGCCCGGAACGGCCAAGGGCTTCGTGTTCGTGGGACTCGAGGACGAGACGGGGAGGCTGGACGTGATCGTCTCGCCCACCCTCTACGCGGAGGAGCGCGAGACGATCAACGGGAGCGGAATCCTGGCCGTACTCGGGCGCCTCGGCGTAGAGGACGGAGTCGTCAACCTCCGGGCTGAGCGGTTCTACCCGCTACAGTTGGAGGATGCCCGGGCCGTGGTATCCTCTCACGATTACCACTGATACCACCGCTACAGACTGAACGCTACAGGATGTACCGCCGCAGGTCCTCGTCCTCGACGATGTCCTTGAGCCGGTCGCGCACGATGTCGGCGTCGATGCGGATCGTCTTCTCGGCCATGTCCGGCAGCTCGAAGAGGATCTCCTCGAGCAGGGTGGTGAGCACGGTGTGCAGCCGCCGCGCGCCGATGTTCTCCATGCGGTCGTTGACGGTGGCAGCGGTCCGGGCGATCGCCTCCACGCCGTCGTCGGTGAACTCCAGCGTGGCGCCCTCGGCGGCGATCAGCGCCTGGTACTGGGTGAGCAGCGCGTTCTTGGGCTCGCGCAGAATCCGCACGAAGTCGGCCTCGGTGAGGTTCTTCAGCTCCACGCGGATCGGGAAGCGGCCCTGCAGCTCGGGGATCAGGTCCGAGGGCTTCGAGACGTGGAACGCGCCCGCGGCGACGAAAAGGATGTGATCGGTACGCACCATCCCGTACTTGGTCTGCACGGTGGAGCCCTCCACGATCGGGAGCAGGTCGCGCTGTACCCCCTCGCGCGAGACGTCCGGGCCGGAACCGCCGCGCTCGCCCGCGATCTTGTCGACCTCGTCGAGGAAGACGATCCCCATCTCCTCAGTGCGGTCCATTGCCTCGGCGATCACCTCGTCCATGTTGATCAGCTTGTCCAGCTCGTCCTGCAGCAGGATGCGGCGCGCCGCCCCCACGGTGACCTGGCGGCGCTTGGTGCGCTTCGGCAGGATATCCTGCAGCATCTCGGTGAAGTTGAAGTCCATCCCCTCCATGCCACCCATCGGGAGCATCATGTTGTCGAGCGAGGCGGACTGCTGGACCTCGACCTCCACCTCGCGCTCCTCGAGCTTGTCCTCGCGCAGCAGGGCACGGAACTTCTCGCGCGTGCGCTCGCGTCGCTCCCGAATGCGCTCCTCCTCGGCTGCGTCGCCCGGCGAAGCGACCGCCGTCGGGGCGGTCTCCTGCGTCTCGCGCTCGTCGCTCACCTGCCCCGTGGCCGAGACGATGAACGCGCGCAGCCGCTGCTCCATCTCTTTCTCCTTGCTGGCGGAGTCGCCGGCACCCACGGGCGGGACGAGCAGGTCGAGGATACGATCCTCCACTCGCTGCTCCGCCACGTCCTGCACGTCGTCCTCGCGCTCGGTGCGCACCATGTTGATCGCGTGGTCCACCAGGTCGCGGATCATCGACTCCACATCGCGGCCCACGTACCCGACCTCGGTGAACTTCGAGGCCTCCACCTTCACGAACGGCGCCCCGGCCAGACGCGCGAGCCGACGGGCGATCTCCGTCTTCCCCACCCCGGTGGGCCCGATCATGATGATGTTGTTCGGCATGATCTCGTCGCGCAGCTCGTCGGGCACGCGCTGGCGCCGCCAGCGATTGCGGAGCGCGATGGCGACGGACTTCTTCGCTGCGTCCTGGCCCACGATGTATTTGTCCAGCTCGGCCACGATCTGGCGCGGCGTGAGATCGTCCAGCCAGGGGGTCTCCTCGCTAGCGGGATCGCGCGCGGGAGCGGCCGTCGTGCTTTCGGAATCGTTCATTCGCGTTTGTTCCTGCTCAGTCGAGTTCGAGGACGGTGATGTTCTGGTTCGTGTAGATGCAGATCTCACCGGCGATCTCCAGCCCCCGACGCACGATCTCTGCCGCGGGCAGGTCCGAGTGCTTCTGGAGCGCGCGCGCGGCCGAGAGCGCGTACCCACCGCCCGAGCCGATCGCGATGATCTGGTCGTCCGGCTCGATCACGTCCCCGTTGCCGGAAAGCAGATAGAGGTGGTCGCGGTCGGCCACGGCGAGCATCGCCTCCAGGCGCCGCAGCACGCGGTCCGACCTCCAGTCCTTGGCCAGCTCGACGGCGGCGCGCGAGAGGTTGCCGGGGTAGCGCTCCAGCTTCTCCTCGAACTTCTCGAACAGCGTGAACGCGTCGGCCACCGAGCCGGCGAAGCCCGCCAGCACCTTGCCGTCGCGGATCTTGCGGACCTTCTGGGCCCTACCCTTCATCACCGTTTCGCCGATCGTGACCTGCCCGTCGCCGCCCAGCGCGACCTTGCCGTCCTTGCGAACGGCCAGGATC
>JACDHR010000002.1 GCA_013820915.1 Gemmatimonadota bacterium | reverse complement strand
GCAGGAACGGATTCACAGAAACAGCCGGTGGTGTGAGTTCACGCTTCGGCAGGTCTACGCGGAGCTCGCCGCGTACCTCGGCTGGAGCGAGGAAGAGACGGCCGAGATCATGGCGGAGGAGTATCGTGTGGAGAGCGAGCTGCTGCGTGTACTCCCCGGCGCGCACCAACTCATAGAGGAGATGAGACTCCGCGGACATCAGGTTGCCTTCCTCAGTGACATGTACCTCGAAAAGGATTTTCTCTGGGAGCAGCTTCGTAAGCACGGGCTCTGCCAGGAGGGCGACCGGTGCCACGTTTCGTGCGAGCTCGGCCACCCCAAGCGGACGGGTGAGGCGTTCCGTGTCATGGCCAAGCTGCACAACGTAGATGTTCGCCGGATCATTCATCATGGTAATCACCCCGAGTTCGACATCCGCGGTGGTCAACGTGCAGGAGCGCAGACGCGGGCACTCTATGAAGGGAATCCGAACCGGTTCGAGAAGATCCTCGAAGCGCGAGTGTTCGATACTCAAGGGCTTTCCGCAGTAATAGCCGGCGCAGCCCGGCTCGCGCGTCTGTCTGTACCGGCCGCAACACCGGAGCAGGCGGTACTGCGCGACGTCACCGCCGGAGTTGTTGCTCCGGCTCTCGTCGGGTACGTTCTGTGGGTGCTCCAGCGAGCGCGCCGGATGAAGCTGCGGCGTCTCTACTTCCTCGCGGGAGGCGGGCAGGTTCTGCTCGGTATCGCCCGGCGGCTCGCCCCTGCACTGCGGATCGACTGCGAGCTCCGCACTCTATGCGCGAGCTATCAGGACGGGTTTCTTCCCGCCGTCGAGACGCCTGAAGCGCGCGAGTCGTTGCTCGCTTACTTTGCACGGGAGGGACTGCTCGACGGCGAGCCGCACGCACTGGTGGATTCCGGGTGGAGCGGCGACCTTGTCAATACGCTCGCCGGGATCATCCCCGGCGGCGCGGAGTGCGTGCCGCCGACCTTTTGCTTCACCCGGTCGCGGCCGCCGCTCGACGACCGGGGGTGCATGAACCTCCCGTATTTCTCCAATGCGCGGGAGCGTCAGGGCTTCCTGGAGATAAATCCGGAATGGTTGGTGAACATCCTCTTCAGCGCCGGCTATGCCGCTACGGTTGAGCCCGCGGGGACTCCGGCGGAGACGGCGGCTGGTCGAGAGGGAAAGAATGTCGGCGCGCACGCCGATGTCGTGCAGCGGACGCTCGATGCCTTCGTGGAGAACCTTCACCTGGACCATAGCATGATCAACGTGACGGCGGATGCCCGTCCCGCGATCGCGGCGGTGCTGAGCGCGCTCATCAGCGAGCCCACCCACGCGGAAGCGCGCGTTCTCGGAAGCTTCGCAACCCGAGATGATGTGGCGAACGGCAGGTCTATTCCGGTGGCGCGCCCATATACCGTTGCGCAGATTCCGTCCTGCCTGCGGAGTGGCCGGATCGGTTCACAACAACCATCGGAGTGGATCGCTGCTTCCGTGGCGCTTACTCCTCCGCTTCTCCGGACGGTTCTCCACGCGGCAGCCCGTGCGGGACGAGAAGCTCGCCGGCTCGCACGCTTTTTGGCGCGCTTCGGCTCCCGGTGAAACAAGCTTTGGCGATAGCGGTCGTGGGGATCGGGGGTGGGAGCGGATCCGATTACCTCTGCGGCGTACGAAGTCCCTTGCCGTAGCTATCTATGGAACCGATCGTCAGTGTGGTCATTCCCACGTACAATCATCGCGATTTTATACTGCAGACGCTGGAGTCGGTGTTCGCGCAGACCTTTACGGATTACGAGGTGGTTGTGGTCAACGACGGGTCGCCCGACGACACGGTCGACCTGCTCCGCCCGCTGGCGGCCCGGGGCCGAATTCGAGTGGTCGAACAGCCGAACCGGGGAATGGGCGCGGCGAGGAACCGCGGCATCATGGCCGCGCGCGGACAATACATCGCGTTGCTGGACGACGACGACCTCTGGTTGCCGGACAAGCTGGAACACCAGGTCCGGGTGATGCAGAGCCGGGATGAGGTGATCCTTGTCTATGGCCGGCACGTGATCCTGAAAGCTAACGGAACCACGTTTGTCGATGAGCGCACGAAGCTCCCTACCGGTTCGGTCCACGATGAGTACCTTCAGCGCAACTGGATCGTGTCCCCCGGCCAAACACTTATCCGAGCCGCAGCCTTGCGAAAGGTCGGAGGGTTCGACCCCGGGATTTGGGGGAACGATGATTGGGAGCTCTATATCCGGCTTGCGCGGGAAGGGGAGTTCTACTTCGAGGACCGGCCCTGCCTTCTGTACCGCATGCATGGCAGCAACGCTTCACGCGGCAACGCAGTCCGGATGGCCAACAATTTCCTGAAGGTGTCCGGGAAACACGGAGGTTGGAATATCCGACTTCGCGCGCGCCAGCTCCGCTTCGCGTGCCCCTACCATCTCCCCCAACTCCGGTCATTCGCAAGGAAGTCATTGCTCAACGGGCACTACCGGGAGGCTGCGGTAGCCTATCTGTACATCGGGCTGTTCGGGGCATCCCCGGTACTGGTTCATTTGGCGCATCCCCGCCGGATTGTCACGCTGTTGGCGCGTAAGTTCAGGAAGCCGCCGCCGCGGGGCGGGGAAGAGGCATAGCGCTATTCCGCCGCCCCCTCGTCGCCTCACGTTCGCCCGTCGCGTCCGTAGAGAAATCCTCGGATTCCGTGGCGAAGCAGATCCTGGAGGCGCCGATACCCCGCTGAAGCTTCTCGCTTCACTACACGCTTCAGTTGAGCAGAGGAGCTCGGCTCCATCATCTCCCGCGTCTCGGTACAGAAAACGTATCGCCCCGTTTTACGCGCTATCTGCTCTGCCTGCGCTGAAGAGCTCTCGAAGAAAAGGGCGCCATCAACGTCCGTGTACAGCTGCGCCTTGTAGTCCGCCTCGAGGCTCTCATCTGCTCGCACCCCCTCATGGCCATCTCCGAGCATGTGCAGGTGATGGTACCTGATCCCATGCTTCTCGAGCCATCCCCCGGTAGCAGCGCGGTACCGCTCGGCCCTGCACGAGATCACGTGGCCCACGGTTTTCGTGGTCGACAGCAGCGGCTCTGCGGAAGCGATGTAGGCCTCGTACCGTTTTCCGTCCTGATTCTCTTCCGGGCTCGGCTCGCGGCAGAGAACGCCTTCCAAATCGATGCACGACTTCTCCACCCACGGATGGTGGAGAATATTCCACTCGAAGTAGGTGGGTGGAGTCACCAACTCGTAATAGTGATCGAGGAGGTGCATTTTCGCGGGATCGGCGTAAACGGATCCGTAAACGAGCGAGTGCGGCAGGTCGGCTTTCTCCACCTGCGCCCGCACTTTTTCCAGGGACCGCCCGCTGAGAACGTAGTCCTCGATGATCAGCACCTTGCGTGGGGTTTCCAACATGGGGCCGGCATCCCCCTTCGACTTCGTTCCTGTTTTATAGCGCGCGCCGGCGGTCAACATACGGCCGGCGATCAACCCGTCCACGTCGGTGAGGGGCAGGTTCATGTGAAGGGCCAGCAGATTCGCTGCTAGCAGGCCGCTGCGGGGTACTCCCGCGATCAACTCGATATCATCAGGCAAGCGGGAGTGCCAGTCTACCATGGCACGGTTGAGATCGGCAACGCTTCGGTAGTACATGATCCGTGAAGTGGAGGTGGACGAGCTGGAAAATGGCCCCGCGACTGCTATCGTACAGCTTCAACAACGGAACTCAACAACGGAACGGAGCGGTGTCCGTGAACCGGGGGACTACGCGATCCTCTATCGCGCGCGGCCAAGCCGCTCGATCATCTCATCGAAGTAGTATGCCGCCAACGCACGGCGGTGCAGGTGCTTATCGAAATACTCCCTGCTGCGAAGGCAGATCTCCTCGCGCTCTTCCGCATTTTCCAGATAATACGCGCAGAGGTCCGGCAGGTCCGAGAAATCCTCCTTGCAGTAGACGATGTGCTCGCGATCTACGAGCGGTACCGGCATCCGGTTGCTGTGTGGATAGCTGATCACGCAGGCCCCTACCGCGAAGTAGTCGACGAGGCGGAAGCAGAAGGCGCCGTTGCCGGGCAGATCGATGCAGAGCCTGGAGCGCGCGACTTCGCGCAGGGAGCGGCTGTAACGAACCTTGGAGAGCCCGCCCTCGTAGCCGAAGCGGTCTTGGTTACCCAGGATCCCGGTGGCCTGCTTTCGCACCTCGGTGGCAAAGTTTCGGCCGAAGCGGCCGTACACGTCATGTACGAAGGTGCGACGGTCGCGGAGTGCACGCACGTGAGGCAGAAAGGAATACAGCTCGCTCTTGCCCGGAACGAACCCGCCGGGCACTACCTGTGTCCAGGCGTAGCCCTCCTTCGCATACTGCATCTTGAAGTACAGAGCGCAACGATCGGCGCACTCCTCGTTGATCACAGGATAGTCGCTGTAATCGATCGCAATCTCGTGCTGTTCCTTGTCGTTTTCGACGGAGAACAGCACGATGCCGGGATACGTCTGAACGAGGTCGGTTACTTCCACCGTGGCGTGTCGGCGGAATTCGCGCAGAATTCCATCAACCCACTGGCTGGCGAGCGCCCACTGATAATGAGCGGGCCAGCGAATGTGCACGGTGGACGGCGCATGACCGCTGAACGCCGTTTCACTGGCAGAGCTCCCGGAGAAGCGTGTGCCGGTCTTCCACGCCGCCTCCACGATCCGATCATACAGCCCGATCCACATATGCGCTCACCAGAGGTGGTTGTTTCCCGTGGGACCCCACAGCCGTCCGGGCAGGCGGACTAGGTGCGAACCGCCGGGACACCGCTCGTCTGGCGCTCCGTAGTGCCTTCTTCCGCAAGGATCTCCGGCGCGAGGTGCGCGATCCCGGACGTGTCGATCGCCTGCCGTGCGAAAACCGAGGCGACGTTGGTGGCGGGTTTCCCCGGGCGCAGAACCTTCTGTGCGCCCGTCGCGGCCCAGGAAAGGGGATGAAGGACGAGCCGGGGCAGCCAGACCACGGTGAGGTCCGGATTGGACCGGCGCAGGCGCTTGATGAGCATCCGCTTGCGAGGCAGTTCCGGGGCGAGGATGTTTAGGGCGGCCGGTGCCGTCTCGAAATGATCCACCATCCAGACCAGCGTGCGGGCGGCGAAGGCTACGTCGACGACGCCGAGCGTATCCCCCGGAGAGCCAACCGCTACAAAGATGTTCCCGATGCGCCGGCCGAGCTTGCCGGGCGGATCGAAGCTCCGCTCGTCGATGATCGCTCCCGGGCGGGCAATCCGAACCCCGATCCCGAGTTCCGCACCCAGCTTCTGCACCAGCCGTTCGGATTCCAGCTTGCCCCACACGTAAGGGCCGGACGACCGCGAGTCGCTCTGCAGGGGAGACCGGTCGCTGACCGGCTGAGCCGCTCCTCCACCCTGCAGCACCGCCAGGCTGCTGACATGGATGAACCGGGTGGCGCCCGCCGCATGCGCCGCGCGCATCATGTTCTCGGCCGCGTCCAGCGAGTGCGCCTGGTGCTCCTCCCAGCCGCCCGACGTTGCGGCGGCGCAGTGGACTACCGTCTCGATCCCCTCCAGGAGAGAGGCGTCTACCGGTTGCGCCAGGTCCGCGGCTACGTATTCGGCACCGGGAACGCGATCCCACTCCGGCGGCTCACGGCGCGCCAGTACCCGCACTGCGGAGCCCGCCGCCGCCAACTGCCGTACGACCTCCTTCCCCAGGAAGCCCGTGCCTCCCGTCACGGCGACGCGCGGAGAACCGGCGAAGCGGGCACCGCTCTCCACGGGTTCGGCTTGCGGCGCGGCCAGCACCTCCGCGATGCGTTCGCAGATCCGGACCGTGTCGAGGATGTTCTCCCCGGAGATCGGCGAGGGTGCGCCCGCGCGAACTGCGCCGTAAAAGGCTTCGAAAATTTCGACCAGCCCGGGGTAGCTCCGCTGCCGCTTGAGGAATCGTTTGCCAAGCGCCTTCGTCGTTCCCGTCGCGAGCTGGCGGGCCTGGCGGTACGGGTTCAGCAGCTTGTCAATTCCGGACGTGCCCGGCCCGATCTGGCGCTGCACGGTGCCGCGAACGAAGTCCGCGTGCACGCTTCCGTTGCTGCCTACCAGACGGAGAAAGCTGTCTACGGGCCGCCCTTCCAGCGTGACCGTCAGGGCGCCGGTCAGCGGACCGCGGCGAACCAGCGCGTGCACCGTGCCAGCGGGACCGACCTCCACGCCGCGCAGCTCCGAGCGCGCGCCGGGGACCGCGGTTTCCATCGTCCGCAGTAGCAGGTAAACGGGGTGGGGGAGGATGTCCAGGAGCTGGAGGTCCGCGCGCAGCGGAGTCCGCCCATCGGGCGAGCGGCGGACAGTGCGGAAGGAAAAGTAGCTCTCCACGTGCGTCAGCGTGCCCAACGCCGGGAGCAACTCCAGCGCGCGTCGCGTCGGCTCCTCGAAGAGGAGCTGGTGCCCGGCACACACCTTCAACCCGCGTTCCGAGGCCAACGCGATCAGCCGCTCCGCTGCACCGGAGGTGGGGACGAACGGCTTCTCGACGTAGACGTGGCAGCCGGCCTCCAGCGCCGCCGCGGCCGTACGCTCGTGGGTGTCGGGCGGGGTGCAGACGTGAACGATGTCCACCTGCTGCTCTTTCAGCAGCCGCTCCAGCGACGGAAAAGCAACGGCGTCCGGCGCCTCCGCACGCATCGCCTCGGCAGCCGCGGGAGACGGGTCCGCGAACGCAACGACCCGTGCGGGCACCTGCGACCTGGCTACGGCGCGCGCGTGGTGCTGCGCCATGCGGCCGGCGCCGACGAGAGCGATCCGGAGCTCGTTCCCGAATCGCGGCGCGGGAGATTGGTTGTTTCCCGGATTTGAGCTATGTATTGAAGACAGAGTGTCAGCCATGCCGGAATGTTGCCTTTCAGATATCTTGATCAGAAGTGCGGATACCCACGGGTTGCCGGTGTCCGCAGCGAAGCGGGTACTGCGCGCCGGCCGAGCAAGATGTGCGCCGACCTGCAGAGTGCGGGTGCGCCCGGCTTGTGGGGACCGGAAGAATCGGGTGTCGAGGGCGGCCTGTCTGTAGCTTCCATGCAACACTCGCCCGCAGATGCTTGCAACAGGGGACCTCCCGGTGCAGCATTGGGTACGGAAAGCCCCGTTCCCTAGGAGAGCGGGGTCCGGTCCCTGTCTTGCGATCCATCGGGGCGCCGGCGAGCCCTCGGCAAGCTCGTTCCATGATCGGCGTGTAGTCACCTTATTATCACATCCCGTATGACGCGTTCCGTATCTACAAACCTCCGCTCCTCCGGGGTGCCGACCGCCAGCTCCGCCGCCCGGCCGTGGGACGCGCTGCTGATCTGCATGGCAGCGTACCTCCTCGTGGCGGTGGCGCGCACCCACGCGCTGATTCCGGGCGTTGCCGCCGTGCGGCCGGCGTTTCTGCTTGCCGGCCTGAGCCTTGTCCTGTTCATGTCGCACAATGCCGGCGCGCGGTCGCTCCGGCACCTGAGGCATCCGCTGGCACTGCTGATGCTCTTCATTGTGGTCTGGGCCTGCCTCGGGGTGCCGTTCGCCCTTGTGAAGACCTACACGGCCAGATTCCTCCTGGACAACTTCTTTCGCACCGGCGTGCTCGTGGTGCTGCTGGTAGCCTGTGTGCGAAACCTTCATGATGTCCGGCGGCTTCTGATGACGCTGGCGATCGGCGGGATGATCTACTCCTGGTTCGCCGCGGTGCCCGCCGTGGCCCGATCAGGCGTGGGCGCGGGCGGGTACGACCCCAACGATTCGGCGATGCTGATCGTCCTCACGATGCCGCTGACCGTATATTTCCTGATCCAGGAGCGGCGCTTCGTACTGAAGCTGATTTTTGGCCTCTCCCTCGTGGTCTGCACCATCGCCGTGATCCGCACGGACTCGCGCGGCGGATTCCTGGCGCTCCTCGCGGTCATTGGCTACATCATCTTCTTTTTCCGTGGTGTGAAGCCGGTGTTCCGGATGGGAGTCGTCGGTGCCGTAGCGCTGGTCATGGTCATCGCCGCTTCCGGTGGGTACTGGGAACGAATGGAGTCCATCAATGATCCGGACGATTACAATTATACCAGTGCTACCGGCCGGAAGGCGATATGGTCGCGAGCGCGGGAATACATGGTCCAGAACCCGATCACGGGTGTGGGAGCCAACAACTTCTTGGCGGCCGAAAACCGTCACCCGTCAATCAGGGCCACCATCGAGAGTGGCCGGGGCGTTTCGTACAAGGCGGCACACTCCATATGGTACCAGATCGGAGCCGAGCTGGGTTTCCCCGGCCTCGCCGTATTCGCCGGGATCTTCGTCGCGTCGCTCGTCTATCTCCGCCGATTATCGCGGCTGGCAAAGGAATTCACGAACTCGCCGCTGATCCAGGAGGCGGGGGGAATGGCGTCCGCGCTGATCGGCTCGCTGCTCGCGGTCGCCGTTGCCGGCACCTTCCTGTCCAACGGCTACTCGCCGATGACCTGGGGTGTCTTCGCCCTCGTCCTCGCTCTGCTGAAGGTAATGCGGCTTCATGGAGTAGATGTGGCACGCAAGGGTGGCCCGAAGAATTGGATCACCGCGGGGGCTCCCGCTCTCGGCCCATCGCCCCCCGTCCGGCAGCGCAATGCGGCCTTCGCTCCCGTCGGGTATGCCCGTGCGGCGCCCGCGAGGCGGTTCCGATAGAGTCCGCTCGCGGAAGCGATCCTAAGTTGACACAATCGGTCTCCGAAGAAGGGGTCGAGCAGGCGCCGCTCCGTAGCGCGGCCGCCCACTGGATGCGCATCCGGCTGTCGGAGATGTGCGTCCGCTGATGCCGTCCACCACTATCCTCATAACCGACGGGGAACAGCGCGCGGCACTCGCCGTGGTGCGCTCGCTCGGCCGGGCGGGATATCGTGTCGATGTCTGCTCCACTCGCGGGCGCTCGCTCGCCGGTGCTTCGCGACACGCACGATGCGAGTTCGCGGTGCCGGACCCGCTCCACGAGCCATCGCATTTCGCAGAGGCGGTTGCCGGGCATTGCCGCGATCGTGCTGTGGACGTGCTGCTTCCCATCGCCGAGCCCGCACTGCTCGCGCTGCTGCAGGCGCGGGATAGTCTTGCTCCCGTGCGGATCCCGTTCCCGTCGCTCGGCCGCTTCCGGGCGATCTCCGATAAGGAGGCGCTCACGGAGGCCGCCGCCCGCCTCGGGATCCGCGTGCCGGAACAGCGAGTCCTTCACGCTCCCGCAGAGGCGGAGCGCCAGATGGATTCATTCCGTTTTCCGCTGGTGCTGAAGCCGGCGCGCTCCGTTGGCGAGGCAGGCGGACAGCGGCTGAAGGTGGGCGTCCGCTACGCGATGGATCCGGGCGCGCTGCGCCGCGAGCTCTCGCAGCTCCCCGCCCAGGCCTTTCCTCTGCTCCTGCAGCAGCGGGTCGTCGGCCCCGGAGTGGGGATCTTTCTGCTGCGGTGGCAGGGTCGGCGCGTCGCGACCTTCGCTCACCGGCGCCTTCGCGAAAAGCCGCCCTCGGGTGGCGTGAGCGTCTACCGCGAGAGCATCCCGGCCGACCCCGCGCTGGTGGAGCTTTCCGAGGCGCTCCTCGCCGCGTTCGACTGGGACGGGGTGGCGATGGTGGAATACAAGATCGAAGAGGCGACGGGAACCCCCTACCTGATGGAGGTCAACGGCCGGTTCTGGGGCTCGCTGCAGCTTGCCGTGGACGCCGGGGTGGACTTCCCGCGCCTCCTGGTCGAGTGTGCGCTCGGACGTGAGCCTCGGCCGTGTTCGGAGTACCGGAGCGGCGTGAGGAGCCGGTGGTGGTGGGGAGACTTCGACCACCTGCTGGCCCGGATGCGCCGCTCCGCCGACGCGCTGGCGCTCCCTCCCGGCGCGCCGGGGCGAGGTCGGGTGCTGCGGGATTTCCTCACCCTCTGGAAACCGGGTGACCACAGCGAGGTGTTCCGCTTCGCCGACCCCGTACCCGCGCTGCGGGAAAGCATCGACTGGCTCCGGCGGCGGTAGCCGGGGCCAACCTCCTTTCGCTCCCCCCCCGCGCGCTCCCGCGCGGGCAGTGGTGCTACTCTGCCCCAGCGGCGGGCTTCGCCTTCCAATCCACGTTGCCGGGGTTGGCGAGCATCGGCATGGCGGGAAGGAGGGCCAGCCGTTTGATCGCCTTCCACCGGCTGTCGGGGTAACGCAGGGCACGGATCGCCGCGCTGGCCGACGCAACTGGATTGCGCGTGTGATAGTGGTAGTAAGCATGTCCGATCCACGACTGCCCGATCTGCCGGCGCAGCACCTCCCGATGGGCTTCGGAGAGGGACTCCTGTTCCAGGTTCCGGTACACGCTCATACCGCCTTCCATCAGTTCGAGCTTGGCGGAGTAGCTGTTGTTGCCGTGCCGGCGAACTTCCACCAGCGGGTCGGTGATGTACGCGGCCTGAACCAGCGGCGCGACACGGAGCATATAGTGAAGATCCTCGCAGATGCGCACGCGCGGCGGGAACTGAATGCCGCGCACCCGGTCCGCCCGCACCATCACGGTTTGCGGCCAGGCCGAGATCTGCTCCTCGACGAGACTGGCAAAGACATCGCCCGTGATCACCCACCCGCCTCCGCGCCGGCTGGGACGGCGCGGCACCTCTTCGAGATCGGGAGAGAATTCGAATTGCGAATGCGGAAGAAACCCGTCTTCGTTGAAGCGGACGAAGTTGGTGAAGATCAGCCCCAGCTCCGGTTCGCTCTCCATCATGACGAGCTGACGCTCCAGCTTGGTCGGCCGCCAGCGGTCGTCCGCATCCAGGAAGGCGATGAACTCCCCCTTCGCCATCGCGAGCCCGGTATTCCGGGCGATCGCAACGCCGCTGTTGGGGATCCGGTGCGCGCGGAGGCGCGGATCCCGAATCGCGCTGAGAACTTCCGGGGTGTCGTCGGTGGAGCCATCGTCGATCACGATGATTTCCAGGTCTTCGACCGTCTGCTCCTGCACGCTGCGTATGGCTTCCGCTACGAAGTGGCCGTAGTTGTAAGACGCGATGATCACGCTGACCCGCATACGATCTCCGTCAGTAAAAAAGTTGTTACAAGCCCTGGCGCACGCGCGCCCTCCGTGCCGCAGGGGGCTGACCGCAGCGGCGCAGGCTCCTTGAAGACTCACCGCGCGAGGCGCGGAAGATGCATGGAGCACGCCGTGGAAGTGCTCACACGGGCGTCCCACGGGTCACCGGCCGGAGCAATCTGTATGCCCGGCGAATATCCGCGCAGTAGATCAATTTACCGAGAGAACCATGACACTGCCTTCCGTCAGCGTGGTTATTCCCACCTACGACCGCGCCGCGTGGCTGCCGGAAACTGTCGAGTCCGTGCTGCAGCAGACGCACCCGCCCGCCGAGGTGATCATCGTCGACGACGGCTCACAAGACGATACAGAGGCGGTCTGCGAAAGCTTTCCGGCACCCGTCCGCTACATCCGGCAGGAGAATGCCGGCGTGTCCGCAGCCCGCAACCGGGGCATCCGAGAGGCAAAGAATGAATGGGTGGCGCTGGTGGATTCCGACGATATCTGGCGGCCGCACAAGCTCGAGGTCCAACTGACGGCGCTGGTGGCAACTCCGCACGCTCGGTGGTGTGCTTCGGGATGTGAGGTCATCGGCACGGATGGCAAGTCGGTCGCGGGGCGGCAAGGCTTCGAGCGCGTGTTCGCGGCGATTGGGCAGGCGGGAGAGCCGGCGGAGCGGTTCTTCGGCCGTTGGCTGCAGCGCTCCGAAGTCCGCTTGGAGGAAGAGACGCATACCACGTTCACGGGCGACCTTTTCGAGATGCTCTTTCAGGGTAACGCGGTCCTTCCGTCCTCCGTGCTGATCCAGCGGAGCCTGTTCGAGGAGGTCGGTCTATTCGACGATGATTTCCAGGTCGCGGAGGAGACTGAGTTCTTTCACCGCGTCGCCGCCCACGCGGATGGCTCGATCGTGATGAGCCCGCTGGTTGGCTATCGCGTCGCTCAGTCCGGCTCTCTCACCAACCCGGCGAATACGCCGCGGCTGATCCGTAACGCGCTGACGAGCCTCGAGAGAGCGGCGGCGTTGCGGCCGCAGCTGACCCCCGCCGAGCAGGCTGCGTATCAGCGAGGCCGGCGTCGGTTGCTATCGACTCTCGCATACGCGGAACTCTCGCTGCTAAACGGCGAGGCTGCTCGGCAAGCCCAGCAGGCGGCTTGGAGCACCGGTGCCGGCCGGACTCCCCGCTCGCTCGTCATCTACGCCGCCACCCTGCTGCCAGTGCCGTTGCTGCGTGGCCTCCACGGCGTGAAGCGTGGCTTCAGCGCAGTGCGGGGATAATACATTGGCTACGATCGCGCTGATGCTGGAATCGGACGGCCCGGGTGGAGCGGAGACGATGCTCCTTCACCTGGCCGGGGAGCTGCGCAGGCGGGGGCACGAGGTCGTGCCGGTCGGCCCGCACAACGGGTGCGGATGGCTTGCCGCCGAGTTCCGGAACCGTGGCTTTCGGCCGCAACGCTTCGTGCTGCGATGGCCACTCGACCCCGGTTGCGTTGCCGGGATGGTCAAAATGCTACGGGAGCAGCGCGTGGACGTGGTGCACAGCCACGAGTTCACCACGGCCTTCTACGGCGCGGCTGCCGCGCGCATCCTGCGCAAGCCGCACGTGATCACGATGCACGGAGGGATGGGGTTCGCCGCGCGGCGGCGACGGCGGGTGGCGCTCCGCTGGGCATTTCGCCGGAGCCGCGTCGTTGCGGTCGCGGAGCCGACGCGCAGGCAGCTTGCCGGGGCGTTGGGCGTCCCCGCGTCGGGCATCGAGGTGGTGCCGAATGGAATCGCGTTTCAGTCGGGGGAGCGGGAGCGGGTTCGCGGAGAGCTCGGCCTTGGATCGGAAGAACGGCTGATCCTGGCGGTCGGCAACCTGTACCCGGTCAAGGGGCACATCGTGCTGTTGCAGGCGCTTGCCACGATGCTCGGCGGCTCCGGCCCCCGATGGCAGGTGGCGATCGCGGGTCGGGGCGGGGAGGAGGATGCACTGCGCAGCTTCGCTCGGGACCACGGCTTCGCCGATCGGCTGCACCTGCTCGGGTATCGTGCCGACATCCCGGACCTGCTTGCTGCCAGCGACATCTATGCGATGCCCTCGCTCTCGGAGGGTCTGCCGATGGCGCTGATCGAGGCGATGTCCGCGGTGCGGCCGATCGTCGCCTCCGGTGTCGGCGGAATTCCCGACGTGATCACATCGGGTGAGCACGGGATCCTGGTCCCGCCGAGGGACGTGCCGGCTCTTGCCGGCGCGCTGCAGCGGCTGCTGGGCTCGCGCGGCGAGGGCGAGCGGCTGGGCGCTGCCGCGCACCGCCGTGCCGCCGCCGACTTTGGTGTAGAGGTAATGACCGACCGTTACGAGGTGCTATACGGGCTGCGCTCCGCTGCCCGCCGCGTCGCGAACCGGGGGGTGCTCCAGGGTAGCGCCTGAACGAGGGAGTTCCGCGGAGGCCCTCTCGGCCGATTTCGTCTTACCGGCGGAGCGGGCGAGGTGCCGCTCCAGCTCATCGAACAGGATACAGGACTGCGCACGACGGCTGAGTGGGCCTCCGGGCTCGGCGGGGCTTGCCTGCTCTCCGTCCCGGAACTGGAGAAAGCGCTTGCGGAGCACGGCGTATGTGGCGTCTACGTCGTCGGGCGCTACGACATCCGCGCCGCTTCCGCGCAACGCCAGCCCCGTGGCGCTCTCCGGGGTGGCAAACGCAAGGATCCACGCCGGGAACTGCATGTACTCGAATATCTTGGACGGGATCGCCATGTCGCTGTCCTGCGGCAGGCTGATCAACATCGTGGCAGAGGCGAGGAGCTCCAGTGCCTCGGTGCGGGGGCCGGGTGCGTGGGTGTGTACGAAGAGGCCGATCCCTTCGGCTTCGGCGATTGACGCCACGGTCATGCCGTTGAACGAGCGGACGCTCCCCTTGAGGTCGATCCCGAACTCGTGTGGTGCGAGGCGGAACTCACGGATCAGGCGAGCCGCCGCTCGGAAGAGTACCGTCGGGTTACGGTCCAGGTAGATGGTGCCGGCATAGGCAAGTGAAAACCGGACGCCTCCGGCAACCGCCGGTACCTGCTCCTCGTCGTAGCCGTTCATGACCGCGATGATCTTCGCGGCATGTTCCGGGTACCGTTCTTGGAGAGCGCGCCGGGCGGGTTCCGTATTCGCCACCACGAGAGCGGCGCGGCGCACTGCAGTACGCTCGTGCCGCTCCGCGAGCCGGAGCGCGACGGGGCTCGCGGCCCCGGCGGGGAGCCGCTCGACCAGGCTCCACGGGTCGCGCATGTCGATGATGTGGGGGACTCTGGATCCAGCCGCGATGCGCCGCCCTCCCATATGCACCATGTGCGGCGGCCCGCAGGTAACGATCGCGCGATGGATGCCGGGCTGAAAGATTAGCCTCGCGAGCTTTGCTGCCCGCAGCGCCCAATTACGGTCCTGCGCGTGGAACCGCCAGGAGTGAAACGCCCGTGCCAGCTCCTCGGGAGACCGCACCCGCTGCCCCAGCAACTCATCCCGGTGCCGGGAGTCGACAGGCAGAGCGCCCGAGGGTGAGGGTAATCCCGGTGCGGGGCGCGCCGTGCGATATTTCGCCAGGCCGAGAAGCCTCTTCAACGTGAACCAGGCGACGTTCTCGAAGCGGTCCAGAAGAAGAGAAGGCTCCCTCACGCCGAAGACGCGAGTTCCGGCGGGCAGCTCGGCAAGCCGCCCGGTATCCGGCCGGGTGAGGTCTTTCGCATCCAGAGTGACGACATCGAGCCCCCACTCCCGCTCCGCGGCGTGAATCGCGAACTTCTGCCACCGCAGTGCACCCGCCGCGGAACTGGGTGGAAAGTGGTAGCTGATCAGAAGGAGCCGACGTGTCCCGGCAGAGGGAGCCGTCGCCTCAAAGAACGGCTCTGAAACCGAGTCACGTGGTAAAACCGGAGAGTTCTTCCGCATCTCAATCGCCTGGTTGATACGCTCACGGCCCCGGCATGCTGCCAATCTCTGCCGAAGCCACCGCAGTCGACCGCGGATGAAGGCGAGGACCGTGCCGGACGGAGCCGCCGGTTGTACGTTCTGCTCAGCGTCGTACCGCCGCTTGCCATGACGGCGCGAGGGCTCTGCCTGTCGCACGGTCTCCACAGTGTCGGGAATTGCGCTGCACATCACACCGAAATAAGATGCATCGCGCGGCTGTCAAGCGGAGTCGTCGAAATCAGAACTGCCCGTGCGGCTCGATCAGGTTTAATGTAACCTGGACGATCGGCTTGGCCCACCCCGGGAGTTCGGGGCGGCTGCGACGCGTATCGTTTCGCTGAACCTTGTGCATGATTGATGAAGATCGAGGGGAAAACGGAGGGTCCTCTATCAAGGTAAGAATGTTAGCTAATCATCGCCAACTTCCACCATGCCGCGGGCACCGGGTGGCGGCGCGAATGTGGCGTTTGCCCGGATGGGGCTGCACGCGTGTAGCACGAGGGAATGTTGCGGCAGAGCGTCGCGAGCCATGCCGTGGTTGTCCGTGCTCCAAAGGACGGACTGTGCGGCACGTCCACGGAGTCGAAAGAGATGTTGGCGGATTTTTCGTACGTGGCATGCGGGTTGCCGGGACGAGTGGCTAGCTTCGGGGGCGTATCCAGTAACAGGAAAGCGCTTCGTGTGTTGCTGAACCGTGCGCGGGACGCTCGCGAAGACCCCTTTTTTATCGTTTTATTTTGAGGCTTGATGCTGAACAAAGAGAGTACAGGGCTGATCGTCTACTTCCTGAAGGCGTATCCACGGCGGAGTGCGTTGATCGTGGGGCTGTTGATCCTGTCGGGATTCGCGGAGGGGATCGGGATCGTCAGCCTGCTGCCCGTGCTGGAGATCGCAGTACAGGACGCGAATGCCCCGGATTCCCGTGTGATGGGGTATACCCGCGCGGCCGTCGGGGTCTTCGGTCTGGAGCCTACGCTCGGGCTCATGCTGCTCCTCGTGGTGCTGGGAATGTTTCTGAAGGCCGCCTTCCTCTGGTTGGCCTTTCGCCAGGTAGGCTATACCGTAGCGAATGTAGCCACCGATCTGCGGTTGATGCTGATCCGCGCGATGCTGCGCGCCCGGTGGGGTTACTTTCTGAGTCAGCGGGCCGGCCACCTTTCCAATGCGGTCGGTAGCGAGGCTGGCCGCGCGGCCGGCGCCTACTCCGCCGCGTGTGGACTCCTCGCGGGACTGGTTCAGGCTCTTATCTATCTCGTCCTTGCCATACTGATCTCGCCCATGGTAGCGTTGGCCGCGGTTCTGGCGGGAGCAATGATCACGTGGATCTTTACGGGGATGGTGCGAGTTGGGCGAGACGCGGGGAAGAAGGAGACAAGGCTGAGCAAGTCACTTTCCGGGCGCCTGATCGACGCTCTGCACGGGCTGAAGCCGATCAAGGCCATGGCACAGGAGCATCATCTGCGGCCGCTGCTGGAAGCGGAAACAATGGAACTCAACCAGGCGCAACGGCAACAGGTGTTGGCGTCGACTACGATGACATTCAAAGAGCCGATCCTGGTCCTCATCCTGGCGTTCGGACTTTTCGGGATCATCACGTTCACGGCCGTGCCCTTCTCAGGTCTTATCGTCATGGTGTTCCTGTTCCACCGGCTGGTCGGGCGAATTAATGGCCTGCAGGGGAGCTATAAGACGATGGCAAAGAGTGAGAGCGCCTTCTGGTCGCTGCATGAGAGTGTGACTCTCGCGGAGTCGCAGCGGGAGAACAAGGGAGACAAGCGGCCGCCCCCGCCGCTGGAAGAGGGAATCGCCCTTCGCGATGTGTGGTTCGGCTACGGGGAGGAGCCTGTGCTTCGCGGTTTGTCGCTCGAAGTACCGGCAGGCGGCTTCGCGGCGATCGTCGGCCCTTCAGGCGCCGGCAAGACAACAATCGTCGATCTGATCATCGGGTTGTACCGTCCGCAGTCCGGCGATGTGTGCGTGGACGGAGTCCTGCTGGAGGAGGTCGACCTGATCGCCTGGCGTCAGCAGATCGGCTACGTTCCCCAGGAGATGCTGCTCTTCCACGACTCCATTCTCACGAACGTCACATTGGGTGACAAAGCGGTTTCGCGTGAGGCGGTCGAAGAAGCCTTGCGAAGCGCGGATGCCTGGGATTTCATCTCCAAAATGCCCAAGGGGCTGGACACCGTGATCGGCGAACGGGGAGCGAAGCTGTCGGGTGGGCAGCGGCAAAGGGTGGCGATCGCGCGCGCGCTCCTGCGGAAGCCGAAACTACTGATCCTCGATGAGGTCACAACCGCTCTCGATCCGGCCACCGAAGCCGCGATCTGTGAAACGCTGGGGAAATTGCGGGGCAAGGTGACGGTGGTCGCGATCTCGCACCAGCCGGCAATCACGAAAGTAGCGGACGTGGTTTACCGGCTTCAGAGCGGGCTCATCAGCACCTACGACCCGGACGCGCATTTAGCCCATGCGGCGGGTGTCTAACAGAACGGAGAGTGGAGCAGGCGGAAACGGTTGAGGCTGGTCCGGCAGCAGGTGTCTGATCCGGTGGTCCTTTGAACCTTTTTACTGCCCCTGTTCCCGCGATCGAAACATCCATGGTACTTCTGAAAACCGCGGCTTTCCGATGAGATCAATACAACACCTGCGTCGGGCGAGGCTTCTCCGCCAAGCAGCTTCCGCTCCTGCCGCAACGGTGTCGAGGCTTGCCCAACGCCTGGCTTCTCCGGTCGTCACAACTCTCTTCGGGATCGACCGCGGATTGGATGCCTTGCCGCGGGGCCTTCACGATGAAGCAATCTGGATTCCGACTGCCGCGGTTGAACACCACATCGGCGCTCACGTTTATTATAAGATGCCGAAACGGTTGGTGCAGAATGGCGACTGGGATGTGGACCACAGCCGGGAAATCGCGACAAACCCCCCGGTCCAGCAAGAAGCGGTCGAAGAATTCATCGTCAGAAAAATTCCTTTACATGAAACGGCACGATATCAGCGATTGCGGCGTAAAATCGAAATCGAAGGACATGCACGCGGAATCGATTCAGACGAAGATCTGGAAGAGGGATACTTTCAACGTCTGGTAGACATCTACCAGAACATCCGTGACAATGGCATCAAGTCGCGGCGAGAACTGCTGAAGCAAGGGGTATCCGATGGTAGCAACATTCTCGTGCTCCTCGATCGTCAGGGTAGCCCCGTGCTCCTTGGCGGCAAACACCGCTTCGCAATCTGCGGAATCCTGGCGATTCCAGAGATTCCGGTGCAGGTAGTCGGCGTGCATCGTGTGTGGGCTCGAAGCTGTGTGGAGCGGTTGGGAGGCAGCCCCTGGAGCGCGGTTCTTGAAGGCATCCAAGCAGTCGCGACGACGAAGAAGAGGGATGGTATTCAAGGCGGTTCCGCTTCGAAGTCGGTGCTCTGATCCCGGATAACCGTTCATGGGGTTGACGGAGTGGCTTCAGAAATCCCGCGACAGTGGGGGTGTGAACCCGGCCGAGCATTCTGCCGTTGTATGGGTCTTCCCCCGCTTTCGTTGACACGCGGTTTAGGCTGCCCTCGACGTCAGGGCGCTAAACAAATAACCCTCTTCGCACCACCCGTGATCAAGGTCAGGGAGATCGAAGGTGCGGCACCTGCAAACAGTGGCGCACCAGGTCAAGCCGTGTGCGGAGCATTGTCTCCACCGGTGAACGGAAGCCTTCATTCGAACGTAGGGCCCACAGGTCTCGGGCGATTCGATCCAGGAAGGCGACTGCGAGCGTTTCCTTCCAGGTGAGTTCGCCAGAGGCCGCTTCTACATACGGGTATAGGGGATTCCCCGGCTCGCCAGCGACCAGCAGGTTCCATGCACCGAGTATTTCCTCGCTATTTGTTTTCCCGTGGTTGCGCGACGCGTATTGCCTCCGTGCAATGGCATATGATGCTCGGACCGCGTCGAGAAACTTCGGTGAGTGTCGCTCGCCCTGCGACCAATCGATGAGAAAGAGGCGACCATCCCGCTTATCGCATATCACATTGTGATAGACGAGATCTCCATGAACAATGCCTGCGGGTGCGGTGAGCATTGCGCTGCGCCGCTGCAGGTCGGCGAGCAGATCCCCGGCACCCAATGCTGCGAAGTCTTGTAACATCTCCTCGTCGAACAGCCGTCGCCACAGATCGGTTTCCGAAAGTGGCATCGGCCGCCCTTCCAGAGCCAGGCGCTCCAGCGCATAGCTCAGGCGCTCCACACTCTCGTCCCAGGATCCGGTGTAATGAAGTTGGATGTGTGGAAAGACGGCGAACCCAGCGCCCGCCACGGAAAGAAACTCGCTGGGCAAGGTGAGGGTGGATAACGCTGGATCCAATTCCGCCGCGTGCGCTACCATTTCCGCCTCCGTTTGCAAAAGCGTTGCGGAGCCGGAGCTTAGAGGGACTTTGAAAAACCGGCTATCGACCTTGAATACGATGGAGTTCGAACTACCCCTAAAGTCGAGATGGCTAATGGATGATGCGCCTCTCGTGCCGGCGCTACGGGCGATCAAATCGAGTGTGGAGGGCAAAGCATCGAATGCGGAGTCGACCACGGGCTTGATGGCGATGATGCAGTAGGAGGCGACGAACTCGGCTGCAAACCCGAGACGTTTGAGCAGCATGAACATTGCCTTTCCGACTTTCTGCTTCAGTGCAGTGCCGGGGAATCGGAAATCGGCATGTCCGATGAAGTTATCCACGCGGATCAACTGTCGCCAAGCGGATGGGTCTGGCCACGGGATGTAATGTTCAACGCCGGAAAATCCTGCGCTGTGGAGCAGCCGGGTGTAGCCGCCCTTCGTACGAGCGGGTGGTTGTGGCTTCGGTTGCAGCGGGTTTGTTGCCGAGCGAAGCAATCTCCACAGGCTGTTGCGGTTCGGAGCGGTGAGCACAAGACACCCCCCCGGCTTCAGCACCCGTACGCATTCTTTCAGAAGAAGCCGCAAAGGAGTCGCCGACCGGCTGCGAGATAGCTCCGGGCACCGTAAGTGGGCCGCCTCCATATCCAGGAAAACCGAATCGAACGAATCATCAGGGAACGGAAGCGGCCGGAGCGGGAGCGCACCCGGCAGTTCTTCGCTCGACTGACCTCCCAGAAAATGGATGGTGTCAGCGATCCGCCCGCCGCAGGGAAGAACGAGCGACGTTGTCCCTTCGTACGTGGCACCGAGAAGAACATGCCCGATCGCGGAGGAAACACTTGCCGGGCATGGCTTGGAAGGACCTGTGCACGAGGACGAATCTGTATTATTCAACGCTCGACTGACACGCTCAACTGCAAACTGCGGGATCTCTGCCATTCCAGCACGCACGCGCTGGATCAAAGAATCGATCATCGTAATTTGTTTCAGGCGGGAATATTGGTTATCGAGCGGTGGCGCTGAACCCACCCACGACGAGCCACCCAGCGTGTGATCCGCTCCTTCCGCTCCAATCCGAGGACAAGTGCCGCCACCCGGTGAAGCAGGGGACCAGACACCCAGGCGCGCTTCAGGAGACGATCCGCATCTCGAAGAGACGCCAGCGATAGCTCCGGAAAGGGGGCTAGATAGCTCCGCGCCAACCGGTAATACGCCATCCCAAGTGGTCGGCGATACCGCGACAGCAATCCGCGGGCAACCGCCTCCCGCTCGATCTTGTGCAATCCTCGCAGCCTGCTTGCGGCGAGGGGCTGTGAACCGGTCGTGCTCAACGTACCACCGGCTGCGAAGACGCGGTAGTACGCTTCTCCCGCTGTCGCGTGCGCGATTTCAGTTCCCCGAAGCAGCATCCGGATCATCAGTTCCTCGTCGTCCGCGGCGGTCAGATCTTCGTCCCACCCGCCGCTCTTCTCGAACAGCTCACGGGGCCAGAGGATGGAGCAGGTCGGAATGTACCAGCGGCCGAGCCAGGCGGCGATTGCATCGCCGCCTGGCGGTTGCAACGGTCGCTCAGGCGAGTACACAACCCATGCATCTCCCTCCAAGCGCAGGCGCTGCCAGGGACAGGCAGCAAATTGGTCGGCGCGACCATCCAGCGCCTCCACCATTGCTGTCAGAGTCCCCGGAGCGAGCACGTCATCCGCATCCAGGAACATCAGGTAGTCGCCGATCGAGAGGGCCGCCCCGGTGTTTCGCGCATGTGCAGCGCCGGAGTTGCCAGGCAATCGGTGAAGTCTGATCCGATCACCGTATTCCGCGAGGATTTCGTGGCTGCCATCCGTAGATGCATCATCGACGACGACCACCTCTACGTCCACCACTCCTTCCTGCGAGAGAACCGAGTCCAGCGTCTCGCGAATATATGCTGCTTTGTTGTAGTTCGGGACGATGACGGATACTCGGGATGCTTTGGTGCTTTTGGTCATCTGGAAGCGGGACTCTGAAAAAGCGTAAAAACGTGAACTCCGTATATTATACAACCGTTGTCGTATCATTCATAACTGTGAACGCATGGTTCCCGTACATCAACGGGCGAGCCGAATGCACACGTTACGCAACCCCGATCCTGTCGGCAATTTTACGAACGAGCACGGACCAATCGTGCTGCTGAGCGATGGCCTTGCGTTTTTGGATGAGATCGGCCGTGCTCGCCTCAGGGCGAAGCGCGCCGCGGATTCCCGTTTCCCACTGCTCGGCTGTGCCCGCCAAAGAAACCACCTCCTCGTGCAGCTCGAGGGATCGAATGCGGGAGCCGACAACCGGGCGCCCCGTCGCGAGGTATTCATGCAGTTTGAGCGGATAAATCGAGTTCGTGTAGGCGTTCTGCTCATACGGCATGATACAGCAATCAAAATGCTGCGGGTACGCTGCTAATTCCGTCGTCGGTTTCTCCCCGAGGAAATGAACGTTCGGGAGGCTCTGCAGCCGCTCGACGACATCGTCAAGTTCCGCGTGCGGGCTGCGTCCGCCGACGAAAACGAAATGCCACTGCGGATTGCGGGTGGCGAGGCTCTCCAGAAGAGACCAGTCGAGCTGCTTCTTGATCCAACCCGTATATCCAATCCTCGGGTGAGGAATGGCAGCCAGGTCGGCAGGTTGCGGCCTGGCTCGTGAAAACAGCTCATATTCTACACCGTTCGGCACTACGTGAGTTCGCGGGTTGAACTTCCCCTTCCTTTCCAATAGTCCTTCCGAGTGCAGAAAAACGTCGTCGACCCGCCGGATCATCTCGATTTCCATAGGGTTCAGTGGCTGCTCTGTCTCCGCGAAACTGTACTCATCCAGCATGTGGTATACCGAAGCGTCGAAGAGACCGAGGTCCAGTACCGGCAGAAAGTGTGGACGCCAGAGATACGCGATCAGGCGTGAACATCCGCGCTTATGTAGTAGTCGGGCCGCTTGCCGGGCGCGGAGCGCGAACGTCAGCTTCCCCAGGTGCCTCGGTCGCCATACTTGCGAAAGGAGCAATCCATGATCGTACACGATAAGATTATCGAACGCGCTCGGATCCCCCGCTGGCGGCTGGTTGCGGAGTGCACCGCGCAGATCCCGCGGCGGATTCATCCAGACGACCGGGCAGTACTCGGACAGGCGCGACATGATCTGATGCACCCCCATGCGACGCCGACTCCACGGGGCAGGTGCGAAACATACAATACCAGCACTGTTTATGCGCATGAATGTGATAGTGGGTGGAACACAACAGGTGCAACAGTATCTCCACACTGCGGGGAGGGATATATAGCGTCGCCCGTATGCGTACAGACCGGCAGGCTGGGACAACCTCCGGTTTGGATGGCGAAAAACGCGACGAACAGCGATCTTTCCGGTTTCGTCAACGAATCGAGTCGTGTTGGATTGCACATCAGGGACCACCAGGCTGCTACCGGTGATCGTCTTCCGCCGGGGCGGACCAGAGGCTGGCGCAGTGTGGTCGGGAAGTGTGCGACAGCAGGTGGCGGTACAATGCTCCGCGTGAATCGAGTATCATGACGGTGACGCATTACCGGGTGATCCTGCGTGGTACACCGCTTGCCCTCCGCTCAAACTGAAGGATAGCCCGCGTATGCCGCCCCGGCTCCGGGCGACTCGATTCCGGTGGGATTCTCACTGGCAGCGGATCATGCCCCCGCGGGCCTCTACTACGAACATGCCTCGTTCTTGGATCAACGAATGAAAGTGGCTTATATCGTCAAAACGTTTCCCGTGCTGTCCGAGACATTTGTTCTGAACCAGATCACCGGTCTGCTGGATCGCGGGGTGGAAGTGGATGTGTATGCAAGCTGGCGTGGAACGGAGGATATGGTTCACCCGGCCATCGAGTCGTACGCTCTGCTCGAAAGGACAAGCTATTCGCAAGGCGTACGCGAAAACCATCTCGGTCGCCGGGCACGGTTGGCAGTGCTTTTCGCACGGGCTTTGGCACGTAACGCCCGCTCTCCCCGCGCCGTGTGGCGTCTCCTCCGCTATGGCCGGAAGGACGCATATCGCGCACTCGGCTTCGTCGCGGACCGAAATGGCCCCGCAGAATACGATGCCATTCACTGCCACTTCGGGACGAACGGGGATCTGGCGCTGGCTCTGCGCACGATGGGGGTGCTGAACGGTCCGCTGCTCACGACGTTCCACGGCTACGACATTTCGCGCTATCTTCTCGAAACGAGCTACCATGTGTATGATCGGCTATTTCAGGAAGGGGATCTGTTTCTTCCCATCAGCGACTACTGGCGTGAGAAGCTGATCGAACTTGGCTGCCCGTCCGAGAAGATTCACGTTCACCGAATGGGCGTTGATTGCGAGCAGTTCAGCTTCGAGCCTCGCAGCCCGCCTTCAGGCGACGGTGTCCGCCTACTTAGCGTTGCGCGTCTGGTAGAGAAAAAGGGTATCGAATACGCGATCCGGGCGGTGGCGGAGTTCGCACGTTTCCGGCCGGACGTTGAGTACGTGATCCTTGGAGACGGGCCGCTCAGACCCGAGCTCGAGGCACTGGTTGCCAAGCTCGAAATGCAGGACCGGATCAAGTTGCTCGGCGGAAGACCGCAGCCCGAGGTAGCGGCGCACTTGCGGCGCGCGCACGTCCTGCTGGCTCCGAGCGTTACCGGGGAAGATGGGAATATGGAAGGGATTCCGGTTGCCCTGATGGAGGCCCTTGCGACTGGGATTCCCGTCGTTAGCACCCATCACAGCGGCATTCCCGAGCTGGTCAAATCCGGGACTTCCGGCCTCCTCGCACCGGAACGCGATGTGGAAGCTCTTGTACAATGCCTGAATCGGCTTGTGACGGATGCAGATCTCTTCACTCGGCTTTCGGTAGCCGGACGTCAACTGGTTGAGGATGAGTACAACATCGAGAAGCTCAATGACCGGCTCGTGGAACTGTTTCGCAGCAGTACTTGAGCCAGAGTTGGGGGGTTTTGCTACAGATCCGAGGCACGTGAAAGGCTTCCTCTCGTTTCGGGTACTTGCCGCCCGCTCTACACCGACGGCAGGCAAATCGGTCGCCTCACCGCTTGCCGATTTGTGGCCCGGCTTTGATGGTTTTTTCCCCAGCCAACACTTGCATACATGAGTGAAAAACCGTTGGTTTCTGTGGTCATCGTCTTTCAAAATACGCGGGATTTCATTGATGAAGCGATTATCAGCGTTTTCCGGCAAACCTTCACCGATTGGGAATTGCTGCTGGTGGATGACGGCTCCACGGACGGCAGCGATGAAGTTGCGCGTCGCTATGCGGTGGAGTACCCGGATCGGGTCCGTTATCTGCATCATGCGGGGCGTGAAAACCGTGGCATCAGCGCAACTCGCAACTTAGGGATTTCAAGCGCGCGCGGCCGCTACATCGCGAGCCTCGACTCCGACGATGTCTGGCTTCCACAACTGCTCGAACGACAGGTTGAGTTTGCGGGGGCTCATCCCGGGGCAGCCATGATTTACGGACCTGTTCAGCGGTGGTATAGTTGGACAGGAAAACCCGAGGACAACGCGCGGGATTTCGTGGCAAAGCCGCTTCACGAATACGATGTATTGGTGGATCCGCCGGCACTCGTGCCGATTATTCTGCAGCGCCAGTATGCGGTTCCACTCGGATTCCTTATCGATCGTGAAGCTGCTCAAGCCGTGGGTGCGTATGAGGATGAATTCCGTGGGATGAATGACGATCAGGTCTTTCTGTGCAAGCTGTGCTTGCGATACCCGGTTTTCATAATGAGTGATTGGGGGTACCGGTATCGGCGACACCCCAACTCTATCGTATGGGTCACTAACAGCGGAGGTGAGCGGCTTGCGAACCGTGCCGTATTTCTGGAATGGCTAACCGCGTACCTCAAGGAGCAGAAAATCGAGGACCCGCAGGTGTGGAAAGCGGTGCGATCGGAGTTGTGGAAATGTCGCTATCCGCGCTTTGTCGAGCAACGCGAACGCATCGAATATTGGGGCAATCGTGTCCGTCGACGATTCAAGAGGATGTGGAGCGAATCTGCGATGAACAATTCGTGGAAAGATGGGGTGCCGTGATTCGTCGTCGCACCGGTCAGATTTCCGCCGGTTGAGGGTGCAGCGGGTAGTTTAAGTGGAGACGCGCACTGGGACCTGCGCCCAAAAATCGAAGTCGATTTTCCCGCGGAAGGCTGCCTGGCTGGCAGTCATGGCAACGAAGGACACAAGGTCTCGCTGCCCGCGTTCTCTCCGCGCCCGTCCCACCCGTAGGCGTGGAGGCGCAGGTGGCGCGGGAGCGGGATCGCCTGCGTATGAGCTTCGAGATAATCGACGGTCGCGGAGGACACAGCCCACTCCTTATTGCGGTGAAACCGCTCGATCATCACCAATCCCTGCGCGTGGCAGCTCATGACGATCGAGAGCGATTCCGGAGTGGTGATCACGCGGGCCAATGTTTTCCCCCGAGAGCCGAACTCCGGAATCGGACCCGCCCCGGTTCGCACCCGGTGCATGAGATAGTCTACTCTCCCCAACGCATAGAGGGATGTGATATCGTAAGATGCGACCACGACATCTGCTTCGTGCACGAGCGGGCCGAGCATGTGTGCGGCGGCTACCCAGTTCGGATCGCCCCGATATTCGAACCCTCCCCACTCCGCGTCCGGGACGGTTAGCATCTTGAAGGCGTAGGACGTAGCACCGCTGCCTGCCGCCGCGAAAAGCGCAACGAAGATGAGCAGGGCGGTTACGGCGGGCCGCCGGACCCTGCGCGGCAGAGCCGCGCCACCGGTATCGCTGAGGAGCCGGTACAGCTGACCCTTGATCCACGGCAGTGTTACACCGACGGCGATTCCCCAGAGTGCGAAGAACATCGGCATCGCATACGAAAGATAGCGCTCGGTTTTCCAGGCCATGATGGAGTGCGCGACGAGAGCGACTCCGAAGACGCAGGTGCAGAGCAGTGCGGCTCGAGGACGCACTGCTGCGGCCAGGAGCACAGCCAGCGGAAAGAGAGTCCACAGTGCAGGGTACTGATTGAGCAGGAGGAAGTGGTAGAACCTCACATTCGTGCGGTCTCGCTCTGCCCACACATCTACATGGCCGGCTCGTGCGATTGCCCACTCCGCCATTCCAGTGAGCACCGCCGCCAACCCCAGAAGAGCCAGAAGGCCGAGGAGACCGCCGACCAGGTACTTCCGCTGCCGTGGTTCGGGGAACCGCCGCCAGAGCCGCGGCATGCTCGTGAGTGACATCCACAGCACGAGCCCACCGGCGACGACCGCGGTTGTCTCCTGAAGGTGGAATGCCAGCAGGAGGCACAGCACCAGAGCGCTGCCGCGTGCCGCAATCGCCCAGCCTCGCTGCGCGGGTGTGGTGAACAGGCGATACACGAGCAGGCACGCGAGGAAGACGAGGAGCCCATGCAGCGTGTAGAAGCGGGACCATTGAGAAAGCTGGAGCGCGATCGGGGAGAAGATGAGGAGCAGCGCGCCGACCCACGCTCCGGCTCGCCCGGCCTCGGCGCGGACCCAAAGGAAGAGTGCGAGAACCAGTGCCACACCTGCGATTACCGCAGGAATTCGGGCGACGACGAGGCTCTCGCCGAACAGCCTGAACATTCCCGCAACCATGTACGTGAAGACCCGGGCGCGATCGTAAGGGTCGGCACCCTGCATGATCTCGAGGTTGCCCGCGGAAAGAAGCGACCGCGCGGCCAGCACATGGTTCAGTTCGTCCTTGTGCGGCACGTGATCGAGGTAGATCAGCCGCGTGCCGAGCGCCAGTGCCGCGACGAAGGCCCCCTCCATGAGGCGGACACGCCTGCTTGGATCGGAGCGACGCACGTCGAGGGGACGTGCTCGCGCGTCCGAGGTGTTGGACGGCGGGCCATCCAGCATCTGTGCGTCTCTCACCGCAGGTGGGCCGGCATCGCCAGGCGATGCCCCGGCAGTACGAAAATTCATCGGGCTTCGGACAAAATCAAGAGGTGCGGCTCACAAACGTATAGTCTCATCGTTCCCACGACGAAAGGCAGTCCATAGATCAGGCTCTACCCGTACGCCGTGCTGTTCGTCTGAGCCACCGATGGCGTGTGCCAATGAATACCCCGGTTGCACTTCCCGAGCTGTGGCTGACCCACAACACTGTGGCGTCGTCCCGATGGTAGCCGCCTGTGCCACAGGCGCTCGTGTAGGATCGCGCCTGGCACCCTGGCGCGGAGCAACCGGTACCGAGCTTGCAACCAGTGTCGTCCACTATGATACGTATCTCAAACCTCTTTCGATCCCACCCTTCGAAGCGGGAGCCGCGGGTGCGGTGCAACGGCGAGCCTGTTTCACCAGCCCTGCCCCGGCTGCCGGAGGCAGTGCCGTGCCCGACGCACAACCGTTCATGACACTTTCCATTCTGCACATTACCGCGCCCGGAGAGGTCGGCGGGCTGGAGCAGGTCGTCCTATCGCTGGCCGCGGGCCACCGCCAGCGTGGCTGCCGCGTGTCCGTGGCGGCGGTGATGGAGGTCGAGCCGCTGGAGCACCCGTTCCTCAGCCCGCTTCGCGATCACGGAGTCGAGGTATTTCCCCTGGTTTACCCCGGCCGGCACTATCTGCGTGAGCAGCGCGGGCTCATGAGTCTCCTGCAGCGGATCCGACCCTCGGTCGTGCACACGCACGGATACCGCGCCGACGTGATCGGCGGCGGCGCCGCGCGCAGGCTGGGCTTTCCCACCATCACCACCGTGCACGGGTTCACGGGGGGCGGGTGGAAGAACCACGTCTACGAGTGGCTGCAGCGCCGATCGTTCCGGCAGTTCGACGCGGTGGTCGCGGTGTCTCGCCCGCTCGCCGAAAAACTGGAACAGGGGGGAGTGCCCCCAAAGCGGCTTCATCTCCTCCCGAACGGGTGGGGGCGATCCTCCCCGCCACTGGAGCGGGAGGCCGCGTGCCGCGCGCTGGGACTTCCGCGGGACGGCTTTCACATCGGCTGGGTCGGCCGCCTCAGTGAGGAGAAGGGGGCGGACGTTCTTCTCGATGCGCTGCCGTACCTCTCGGAGCTTGCCCCCGTGGTCTCCCTTGTGGGCGATGGGAGGATGCGCGGGTCTCTGGAGCAGCGCGCGCGGGATCTCGGGGTGGCGGAGCGGGTTCGCTGGGCCGGTGTCATCCCGGATGCCGGGCGCCTCTTCCAGGCATTCGACGTGTTCGTCCTCTCCTCGCGCACCGAGGGGACGCCGATCGTTCTCTTCGAGGCGATGGCCGCGGGAGTCCCAATCGTGGCCACCCGAGTGGGAGGGGTTCCCGACGTGGTATCCGAAGCGGAGGCGCTGATCGTCGAGCCGGAGGCGCCTGTGGAGCTGGCGGCGGCGATCCGAGCCGTGCATGACGAACCGGGCGACGCCCGATGTCGGGCGGCCGCGGCGCGCGAGCGCCTGGAACGTGACTACGCGCTGGACCCATGGCTGGACCGCTACGAGACGATCTATAGAAGCGTTTTACATTTACCCGTTGAAACGGAGCCGGTATGAACGTGGGGTCTTTGGCGTTAATTGGAGGTGCGGGCGCACTGGTAGGCTATACCTATGCGGGGTACCCTCTGCTGTTGAAAGCGCTGGGTGCGGTCCGTCCGCGCCCGGTCCGCAGCGAGGAGCCGGGGGAGTGGCCGCTGATCAGCATCACGGTTCCCGCCTATAACGAGGAGGCACAGATCCGCACAATGCTGGACTCGCTCCTGGCGCTGGACTACCCGGCGGACCGCCGCCAGATCCTCGTCGTCTCCGACGCATCCTCGGACCGAACGGACGAGATCGTCGCGGAGTATGCGGATCGCGGGGTCGAGCTTCTGCGGACCCCCGGGCGCATGGGGAAGACGGCGGCGGAGAACCTCGCCCGCCCGCGCCTGAGAGGCGATATCATCGTCAACACCGATGCTTCGATCCGTATCCAACGCGATGCTCTCAAGCGGCTCGTCGCGTGCTTCTCGGATCCCGAGGTCGGGCTCGCCTCCGGTCGCGACATGAGCGTCGGACCGGCGGAAGACCACCCGAACGCGGGAGAGTCCGGCTACGTAGGGTACGAGATGTGGGTGCGGCAGCTCGAGACACGGGTGAACGGCATCATCGGCGCGTCGGGCTGCTTCTACGCCATTCGTGCCGAGCTGCACCATTCGAACGTAATGCCTGAAGGCCTGAGCCGGGACTTCGCTGCCGCACTCGTGACGCGCGAGCACGGCTACCGCTCCGTGTCCGTGGATGACGCGGTCTGCTTCGTCCCCCGCACGGCGTCGCTACGGCGCGAGTACCAGCGGAAGGTACGCACAATGGCGCGTGGGCTTCAGACGCTGCACTTCAAGCGTCACCTGCTCAACCCGCTGCGCTACGGGAGCTTCTCCTGGATGCTGCTGAGCCACAAGCTCTGCCGGTGGCTGGTGCCGTGGGCAGGGATATCGGCGGCGGCGGGGGTGCTCCTGCTCGCCAGGCGCGAGCCGTGGGCCCAGTGGATGATCGGGGCGATGGCAGCGGCCACGATGGTTGCCGCAGCCGGATGGATGGCGGGTGAGACGCGGCGGCTACCCCGGTTTGTCGCGATTCCGACCTTCGCCATCGCAAGCAACGTCGCGGCCCTCCACGCGTGGGGCAAGGCGGTGCGTGGGGAGGCGAACGCGGTCTGGGAGCCGACGCGGCGGGAGGTCGTGAAGACGGCGTGATCGCACACCGTGGCCATTACACGGGGCCCTCCCCTGACTACTATACCGGGGATCCGGTTAACCGACGCAACAAAGAGCAGGAAATGCAAAAACGCCCGGCCTCCCCTCTGCTGGGAGGCCGGGCGTTCCCCGATCGGGCCGAGCTACGGGCTTCTACAATGCCCCTTTCTTGAAAACCACCACCGGTAAGGTCCGGAGCATGATCCTCAGGTCCTCCGTGGTGGACCTGCGCCCGATGTACTCCAGGTCCAGCTGCAGCTTGTTCCGTACATCCTCGATCGATGCATCGTAGTGCTGGTTCACCTGGGCCCAGCCGGTGATCCCGGGGAGCACCCGCTGGCGTACAGGATAATCATCGATCTGATCGCGGAGCGTCAGAAAGATCGAGGGCTGCTCGGGCCGGGGCCCCACGATGTTCATCTCGCCGCGCAGCACGTTCAGCAGCTGCGGCAACTCATCGAGCCGGTACTTCCGCAGCACCGCGCCGACTGGGGTGATGCGCGGGTCGTCGGGCCTCGCCCAGACTTCGGGGGTCGTGGGCGGTGCCGTGTACATCGTGCGGAACTTGTAGATGGTGAAGAGCTTTCCACCGTAGTCCACCTGACGCCGCCAGTTGCCGTTCAGGCCGTTGCCGTTGCGCCGGTCCAGCCCCACCCGGGTCTGCTTGTAGAACACCGGGCCCGGCGAGCTGAGCTTCACCACAAGCGCGATGACCAGCATCAGCGGCACGGTCAGGATCAGGGCGACTGTCGCCACGATCACGTTCAGCACGCGTCGCGCCTGCTCGGTTTCCCACCAGGCCTCCGCCTGCCGTTCGGCTTCGGTGGTGTAAATCGCTGCACCATCGTTGTGAAGGTTGACAAGGCGAGGCACTGCGGCCGCGCCGATCCCCGGGGTGCTGTTGCTGTCGTGAATAGGCTCCATTCGAACGTCCCGATTTTTAGTCTGCATTATAGGCGGTTCCGGCTTGTCCAGGCAGGCTTTCACATTGTGTGCCCGATCTCTCGAAGAGAATTAGCGCAATGCGTATGCGAGCGGCCGCAGCTCTCCGAGAAAGAGAGTCTAAAACGAATCAGGATAACGACTTATGCGTTATATCGGAAGCGCCGGAAATGAACCTCGAAGGTTGCAATGTAGCTACTGTTGTGGGGCAGACGCTACATCGAGGGGTCGCGATTGGAGAGGTGGGGCGTAATGCGGTGCTCCGTGGACGGGGCACGAGCGCCATGGTTGTGGCACTCGTGTCACGGGTTTTCAGTGAGGGTCCGCGGCCGGTAGCTTCAGCTCGAAGAAGAAGCGGGTGCCCCAATCCGCGCGGGTTTCCAGCTGCAGTTCGGAGCCCAGTGCTTCTACGAGGCGGCGGGTGATCATCAGGCCGAGCCCGCTCCCGGAGAACGCATGTCCCCCCTTGCGTGCCTTCGTGCGGCGGAAGGGCTGGAACAGCGTCTCTACGGCTTCCTGGTTGAGGCCGCGCCCGGTGTCGCGGACGGAGAACTCGACGTGCGAGGAGGCGGAAGCTCTTGCCGTGATCTCGATGAACCCCTCATCGGTGAATTTCAGGGCGTTGCTGGTGAGGTTCAGGAGGATTCGGCTGAGTGCAACCGGATATCCGAGCCTCTGGTCTTGATCCGGAAGGAGCAGGCGTACCTTCAGGCCCTTCTCCTCCGCCATGGGTTGTACGATATCGTGCACGGACTCGAGCATGCCGGTCACGGAGAAGGGAGAAGGTTCCTTCTCCATCAGCTGATTGCCGCCGCGCGCCAGTTCGATCATGTCGCTGGCCACGGAGATGAGGCCGAGCGCGGCGCTGTATACGATGCCGAGCTGCCGGCGCTGCACGTCGTTGATCTCGCCGCTCTGCCCCCCGCGGAGCGTTTCGGCCAGGAACAGGATAGAGGTGAGCGGCGACCTCAGGTCGTGCGCGACCTCCACGACGAGCTCGAGCCCCTCCGGCCCCATGAGCCGCGAAGCGAAATACTGGTCCCAATTCGGCTCGATGCGGTTGCGTACCTCTTCGAACGACTGCAGGACCTCCAGCATCTCTCGCGGTGCGAGATCGGCGGGATTCAAGCTCCACTGGCGGATCACCTCTTCGCGGAGTAGCTCCAGAATCCGACGGCGGAGCAGGCCGGTGCCCAGGTCGACCGGGGCTGCGCCCGCCGCGGCCCCGTAGGTGAGTTCATCGAGCAACGCCGCGAGTTCATCCTGAACTTCTCCGGCATTGAGCGCTTCGCCCGCCGTGCTCTGCCACCCGGAGAGGACGCGTTCCCCGGCGGCACAAAGTGTTGAAGAAACGACAGTCTGAGACAGCGTCTCCAGATCGCTCCCGCTCACGGGCCCTCCATCCTCTGTGATTGCGGATCCGCGTTCGTGACGATCCCTCATTCCCCATCTCCCTTGATGATCGTGTCACGCTGAAGTCCGTGCTTCTCCATCAGGCGGTACAGCGTTGTCCGGTCGACTCCCGCGAGCTTGGCAGCGCGCGACATGTTGGCGCCGGCCCGGTCCACCAGCCAGCGAAGGTAGCCTCGCTCGAACTCCGACAGGATGCGGTCGCGTACCACGTGGTACTTCTCGTCCTGGAACTTCTCCTGCGTGATCTCGCCCGCAGCCCAGATGTCGGCGGGCTCGACCATCCCGTCGATGAACGGCAGGTCCTCGGCCTGGATCTCGGTGCCGGGATCGAGGAGGACGACCGCGTGCTCGATGACATTCTGAAGCTCGCGTACGTTGCCGCGCCAGACTTGCGCCTGAAGCGCCCGCATCGCGCCGCGGCTGAAGCTCGGCTTCGGCGCTCCGTAATCACGGTGGCGGTTCCAGTACAGGGTGAGGAAGTGCTCCGCCAGAACGGGGATGTCCTCTACACGCTCCCGCAGGGGCGGCACGCGCAGGGGTACTACACTGAGGCGGTAGTACAGATCCTTCCGCAGCACTCCGTCTTCCGTGGCATCCTGCGGGTCCCGGTTCGTCGCCGCGATGAAGCGGACGTTGACCACCGCGTCCGTGGTCTCGCTTCCCACGCGCCGCACTACGCCGTCCTGGATCACGCGGAGCAGCTTCGCCTGGATGGTCTGAGACATCTCCGTGAGTTCGTCCAGGAAGAAGGTCCCGCCGTTCGCGGTCTCCAGCAGCCCCGGCTTGTCGCGAACCGCGCCGGTGAACGCGCCTTTCACATGGCCGAACATTTCGGACTCGAGCAGGTTTTCCGGCAGGGCCGCGCAGTTGACCGCAATCAGAGGCCGGCTGCTGCGCCGGCTGTGATGATGGATGAACTGCGCGACCATCTCTTTGCCGGTTCCGCTCTCTCCCGTAATGAACACGGAAGCATCGGTGCGCGCTACCTTGCGGGCGAGCTCGATGGAGCGTAGGAAGGCCGGTGACCGGCCGAGCAAGGTGACCTTCTCGCTGTGGCCGTGCCGCTTCTCCAGCTCATCATTGAGATCGCGCGATTCCCGGGCGACCATGGTGGCGTGTGCCGCCCGACCAATAAGTACCTGCAGGTGGCTGGCGGAGAACGGCTTCGGGAGGTAGTCCCACGCTCCCGCTCGCAACGCCTCCACGCTCGTCGCTACGCTGGGGTTCCCCGTCATGATGATGACGAGGGTATCCGGCTTGGCTTCCAGGGTGGCTCGGAGAAGATCCATTCCGGACATACTCGCCATGTAGAGGTCCAGCAGCACGACGTCGAAGCTGCGCCGCTGTACGATTTCCACCGCGTCTTCGGCGCGGCCGCAGACGGTGACATCGTACCCTTCTAGCCGCAGCACGCTCGCGCAACTCTCGCGCAGCGTATGCTCGTCGTCCACGATCAGCATCTTGATTCGGGCCTTGTCCCCGGGCCCGAGCTGCGTGAGCGCCGAGAGATCGCCCTCCGCGTCCGCCGTGCCCCTCTCCGAGTGCCGGGAGGGCTCCCGGTGCCGGGATGAGGTCCGTGCGCTGTCGTCGCTCGAAGCCTCGATGGTCGAAGGTTCCCCGGAAAATCCGAGATCCGGCCGAGCTGGTGTCACCGTCATCGCTACTAAGTATGGCAGGGTGAGCAGTGGAGCGGATGCGCTCCGCGAACTCCGCGGTCGGGTGCCGGCCCCGGTCCGGGAGGGACTTTGTGAAGCTAGCGCTGGGGGTCGTCCGTGGCCCCTCGCGCGCACGTGCGGGCACCGTTATGCTATATGCGCGAACGTAAGATAGCAACCCGTGATCCTGCAGCGCGGTATTCCCGGCGCCGCGGCTTTCCCGCGGTGATTGTGAGTAGTATCGGCACCCGCACACCCCGGGATAACCTGACGCGCAGTGCGTCGCGAACCCCGCCGCTACCGTCGTTTTCTGCTCAGCCACTGGCCGTGCGGGGTTGCGTGCAGTAGTGGGCACGCAACAGTCTCATCCCATCGGGCTCTTGCCTGTTGTACGTGCGCCACGATGCACCCATAAGGGTACGCCGCTCCCGGCCGGCCGCGCGCGGGCCCTGAACCGTGCGCCGCAAGCGGTTGGAAGGGAACACAACGGATTTCGCGCCGGGGGGGGCTCGCCTGCGGATGGTGTGGAACGAATGGGTATCGAGATTGCTATACACGAGCGGTAACCACCGCGTTCTGGCCGTTCGGCCCGTGGGTCTCACTTTTCAGACCCTCGATTTTCAGAGTACCTGACGAAATATGTCCAATAATCTTCCGTCTGTTCCGGATCCGTCTTCCCACGGGGATGTTTCCCGGGTCGATTCACCTGAAATTGTGGCGTGGCCCGCGGGTGACGAGGGCCAGCGGTCCACGGGTATGAAACCAATGGTGCGGCGGATCACGTCCTCGATCTGGCGCTACAAGTGGCTGGTCGCGCTCGCCATTCTGCTCGGTGGCGCCGTCGGGTTCCTTGCGTCTCGCCACTTCGTGCAGCCTCAGTATGTAGCGAAGTCGCGACTGTGGGTCGAGCTGCCGAGCCGCGAGGCTGCAACCCAAGGTCCGATTCAGACCGGGCAGATCCTTTCCCCCGCCGCCTGGATCGACCTTCTTTCGGCCAACGCGGTGTTGGACCCGGTTGTCCACGATCTTCGGCTCCATGTGAGGACTGAATCCCGCACGGACTCCGCTGCTCTGGCTTCCCTGCAGGTGGAGGAGGAGCTGAGCCCGGGTGATTACCGGTTCCAGGTCGATCCGGCAGGTAATGCGTTCACGCTCTCCACGGCGGGCGGGGATGTGGTTCAGCAGGGGCGGCAGGGTGAGGTGGTGGGTCGAGGGCTCGGCTTCTCCTGGGTGCCGGACTCGGGTGTATTCTCACCCGGCCGTGAAATCGAGTTCGCGCTACGCCGTCCGCATGATGTATCGTCGTGGATTGCCTCCCAAATTCGATCGACTAGTCCGGTACGTGGAGGAAATTTCATCCTTCTGGAAATCACCGGGGACAATCCGGTATGGCTGGCGGCGGTACTGAACGGCGTCGCGAACCAGTTTGTGGAAGTAGCCGCGGATCTGAAGCGCGCGCAGAGTGAGGAACTCACACGGCTCCTCGAGGAGCAGCTGCAGGTGGCGGCGCAGAACCTTCGCGCCGCCGAGGGCTCGCTTCAGGGCTTCCGGGTCAGTACCGCCACCGCGCCGACGGACCGCGTGATCGCCGCTCCTCCGGGACTGGACGCTACGACGGGCCCGGCGTACTCGGGCTTTTTCGGCATGCAGATGCAGCGTGACCAGCTCCGCCAGGATCGTGAAGCGATCCAGCGGGCACTCTCGCGCTCGGCGGGAGGGGAGCTATCCGTGGCGGCGCTCGAGGTGGTTCCCGCCGTCCGCGCTTCTTCCGAGCTCACCCGTGCGCTGGGGGAGCTGACCGCGAAACGTGCGGAGCTGCGGGCGATGCAGAACCAGTTCACCGATGAGTATGTTCCGGTACAGCGGCTCGCCCAGGAGGTAGCCGTCCTGGAGCAGCAGGTGATTCCACGGCTCGCCTCGGGTGTCGTGAACGAGCTGCGGGTCAGGGAGCGCGAGGCGGAGGGACGCCTACAGGTCGCCGCGGGTGAGATGCGGGAGATTCCGGCGCGCTCCATCGAAGAGGGGCGTCTGGAGCGTGATGTATCCATCTCAAGTCAGCTGTTTACCACGCTGCAGCAGCGGTTCGAAACCGCGCGCCTGGCGGCGATCAGCACCGTGCCGGACATACGGGTGCTGGACCCGGCGCAGGTGCCGAGCTGGCCGGTGAACGGCGCCGAGCGGTCCCGGCTCTTCCTGATGATCCTCGGGCTCAGCATCGGGCTGGCAGTCGGGGTCCCGGTGCTCCTGGATCGGGTGGACCCGCGTCTGCGCTACCCCGAGCAGGTGAGCGGTGATATGGGGCTGGCCATCCTGGGTGCCGTGCCGCACGTGGGTGGCGCGGGCGAGACGGGGAAACGGGTGAAGCGCGATCCTACCACCGACGCGGTGGAGGCGTTCCGCGAGATCCGGCTGAACGTTGCGCACGCGTACGGAACCGCCGGCCCGCTCCTGACCACCATCACGAGCCCCGGGGTGGGCGATGGGAAATCATTCGTCTCGTGTAACCTGGCCCTTGCATTCGCCGATCTCGGCCACCGCACGCTGCTGATCGACGGCGACATCCGGCGTGGCCAGGTGCATCACCTGCTGGGGGCTGTGCGGATGCCTGGACTCACGGATTACCTCTCCGGCACCGCGTCGACGGAGGAGATCGTGCAACCCACGGCCTATGCATCGCTGGACATGATCGCGGGTGGGACGCGGATGCAGGCCGGCCCGGAGCTGCTCGGCTCCGCGGCCATGGCGTCTCTCATCCGCGATCTCAAGTCGCGCTACAGCGTGATCCTGATCGATAGCCCGCCACTCGGCGCGGGGGTCGATCCGTTCATTCTCAGCACACTCACCGGGCATACGATGCTCGTGCTGCGGAACGGACGCACCGACCGCGAGTTCGCACGCACCAAGCTGGAGATGTTGGACCGCCTCCCGATTCGCCTGCTGGGCGCGGTGCTCAACGATGTGCCCGCGAGCTCCAGCTATCGCTCCTACGGGTATCTGCCGGGGTACGAAGCGGAGAACGAGGTGGAAGCTGGCGACGAGCCCATGCAGTTGGAGCGCGTGTAGAACCAGCGGATCAGGCGCGGGAAGGATCGAAGAAGCGGAGTCGGTCTCCTTCGCGCTCCGCCGGGAACGGCGGAGCGCGTGGGTGGCCCGAACCAGGAGGTCGCGGGCCAGGCGTTCGGCCAGCCTCAGAGCGCGCGGCCCATCGGTGTTGGGAGCCAGCCCCACGAAGTCGTACTCCCCCATACGACCCATCGGATCCGATGCGCGGCCGCAACTCTCCAGCATGCAGCATAGATCCGCGTGCGAAGCACTCGACACCACCGGGTTGTTCGCAATTGAAGAAGGCGTTTGGCGGGTACCGCACTCTTGTCGCGCGGCCGCAACGTTCAGGGTGGGCATGCCGGCGCCATGCTGTTCGCGCGATCCGGTATTTCATAGGTAAGTAGCGCCCTTGTAAAGGATTGTCGGTCTCCCTGCAGGCTGGGCCCGGCACGGCCCCAAACTTGATGTTTACGGCGCTTCACGGTGGTCCGCGGGTGTGATCGGGCGCCGCCGTGCAAGGTGATATCAAGTTCGCTCCAAGCCTTCTCGTGGAGACGCTTGTGGGCGAGGGGCGGTGTAGAATGGAGATCCTGCAATGGTATGTTCACGCTGCGCAGTTGTGTGGTCCGAGGTTGAGCGGAAGCAAGGGGCTTCGATGTCGCAGGTCGAAGGTCACGTCGGTTGCCTGGGCTCGCTCTACTGCGAGCGGTGCGGCTCGGCTCTGCCGTTGACCAGCGCCACCGAAACGCTGCTGGACAAGCTGTCTCAGCTGGCGCGCTTCGGTCTGTCGGCCGGGGGGCGGCCGATTCTCGATGCGGGCGCAGGATCTGTGCGGCAGCCGGAGCGCTGCGGGGATCCCTGAGGCACCGCTGATGGTAGTACTGTTCAGGCTCCGCGCTTCCGCACCCGGGGACACGGCTGAACAGCGGGTGGGTGGAAGTGAGGTGCAAGATTATTCCCTGCGAGCAAACACAAATGCCATACTTATCAGCGATCCTCCGTGCTCTACCGGGAGCCACGTTGATGCTCCTGCTGGCCATCCCCGTCTGGGCGCAGAGCGCAGCTCCCGTAGACGCCGCGCGTCTGCACGCAACCCGCGAGTCGCTGCAGCAGCTCATGCTCAGCTATGAGCAGGCGGCCCAATCCCCGAGCCTCAGTGCGGAGGAGCAGGTGCGGGCGCGGGCCGAGGCAGCCCTGATCCGGTCCCGATTGCAGGAGGGTGATTTCCAGGCGGGTGACGAAATCGCGCTTGTCCTCGAGGGGTACGCCGATCTCTCCACCACCTACACCGTCGACCCGAACCGCTCAATCGCGCTGCCGATGGTGGGCACCATTCCGCTGCATGGGGTTCTCCGCTCCGAGCTGCAGGGTCATGTGGAGCAGAACGTCGGCCGTTATATCCGGGACCCGCGGTTGCGAACGGAGTCGACGATCCGTCTCATGGTGCTCGGCGGAGTCGGCAGGCCAGGCTACTACGCGGTTCCCTCGAATGCGCTCGTCACCGATGTCATCACGATGGCGGGCGGAACGACCGGTGGCTCTCGGCTCACGAAGATTCGCATCGAGCGCGACGGAGACCGGCTCATCGGAGACCGGCCGTTGCAGGACGCGATCATCGCGGGGCGCACCCTCGACCAGTTGAGTGTTCGCGCCGGTGACCAGGTCATCGTGCCCGGCCCGCGCGGACAGAACCTCCGGGCGGCTCTGGGCTGGGTCGGAACCGCGGGCTCGGCCATCTGGGCGATCACCCGCATCGCGCGCTGGGCCCGGTAGCGGCTCAGGACCGGCCTCTCGGCTATCAACCACGCCGGCAGCGAGGAATCGCTGCCGGCGTGGTGTCGTTGTACGGGTTTCGCCCTTCCCCGGGCCGGTTCTTTCCATCATCGGCGCCACGCCCCGAACGCGGATCTTCCCCGTCGCTCTAGCCGGCGCTCTCCAGGAAGGTTAAGATCGTTGCCGATTCGCGGGGGGATTACTGTTGTCTACCGGCTGCGCGGCCGCGAAGTAATCCCGATTTTCCGGACAGGTAGCCGTCCACCCCCGTCGTAACAGCCGGGGCGGCGGGACGGCGCATGGGGAGAACGCATGGCAGAGAGCAACGGCAATTCCATCATTCCCGCTCGTTTCCAGCCCGAGCTTCCGCTCGATCACCTGATCCGCGCCGATGCGCCGGATGCCGAAGCGATCGAGATGGACGTGGTCTTTGTCGGCGCCGGGCCGGCCGGGCTAGCGGGCGCCATCGAGCTGGCCCGTCTCGTCCGCGAAGATCGCGAAAATGGTGGAGATCTTGGGGAGATCGAGATCGCGGTGCTCGACAAAGCCGCTTCGCTGGGTGAGCACAACCTATCGGGCGCGGTCGTCAACCCGCGCCCGTTCCGAGAGATGTTCCCCGACCTCAAGGACGAGGATTTCCCCTTCCGCGCGCCGGTCACGCAGGAGCGGGTGCTGTTCATGACGCCGAACCGGGCGGTGGGGATTCCCACGCCGCCTACGATGCACAACCGCGGCTACTTCACCGCTTCGATCTCCGAGGTCGTGCGCTGGCTGGGTGAGCAGGCGGAGGCGGTCGGCATCAATGTGCTCCCCGGCTTCCCGGTAGATTCCCTCCTGGTGGACGGCAACCGCGCCGTCGGGGTGCGCACGACGCCCTCCGGACTGGACCGGAACGGCGAGCCGGGCGGGCGCTACGAGCCACCGACGGACCTGAGCGCACGCGTGGTCGTACTCTCGGAGGGTACCCGCGGCCCGCTGACGCAGGCGTACCTGCGCTGGCAGGAGATCACCTCCGAGAACCCGCAGATCTACGCACTGGGTGTCAAAGAGGTATGGGAGACGAAGCAGCCGCTGGATAGGGTGATCCATACGCTGGGCTGGCCGCTGCCGCGCGATGCCTTCGGCGGGAGCTGGATGTACCCGCTGGAACCGAATCTCGTCTCGCTCGGGCTGGTCGTGGGGCTGGACTACCGGCAGAGCACGCTGGACGTTCATCAGCTCCTGCAGCAGATGAAGACCCACCCCTTCTTCCGCCGCTACCTGGAGGGCGGCGAGATGGTGGAGTGGGGCGCGAAGACCATCCCGGAAGGCGGCTTCTACTCGCTCCCGCAGCGGCGCTACGGCGACGGGCTCCTGATCGCCGGCGACGCGGCGGGCTTCGTCGACGTGCCCTCGCTCAAAGGCATCCACTACGCGATGCAGTCGGGGATGTACGCCGCGCGCACGATCTTCGAGGCGCTGAAGAAGGGAGACGTGGGAGCCGAGGCGCTCTCCGGCTACGATCGGCTCGTCGACGAGAGCTACATCATCGATGACCTGCGACGCACGCGCAACATCCGGCTCGCGTTCAAGGACGGCTTTTTCCGGGGAGGCGTGATGGCCGGGCTGATGACGGTGACGGGGGGCCGCCTGCCGAGCAGCAAGATCCACATGGAGCCCGACGCCGAGATCCCGCGTGCGGTGACCAGGGCCGAGCCATTCGTGCCGGACGGCAAGCTGACGTTCAGCAAGGTGGACGCCGTGTTCAAGGCCGGGAACCAGACGCGCGACGACGTGCCTTCGCACCTCATCATCGGCGAGGACATCCCGCCCGAGGTCGCCGAGTTCTACGAGCACCTGTGCCCCGCGGGGGTTTACGAGCGGCAGGGTGATCGCCTGGTGGTGAATGCCCCCAACTGCGTGGACTGCAAGGCGACGGATGTCATCGGGCCCCGCTGGACGCCGCGCGAGGGCGGCAGTGGTCCCGCCTACAAGCAGATGTGACGGAGCCGCCGCGGGTGCCCCCGGTGCGTGACGAAGTCACCCGCTCTCCAGGCCTAATCTTCTTATATGTAACGTGATCGAGACACTCAAGGCGTGGTGGCAGGAGCTTCGGTCGCAAATCCTCTTCATCCCGGGTCTTCTTGTATTCTTCGGGATGGGCCTGGCTGTGGCGATGGTGGAAATCGACCGAAGCGTCGGCGCCGAGCCGATACGCGGGATCCCCTGGCTCTTCGGAGGGGGCGCGAGCGGCGCGCGAGACGTCCTGGCCACGATCGCAACGGCCATGGCCCAGCTGGCCGGCATTACCTTTTCGGTGACCATCGTGGCTCTTGCGTTGCGCTCACAGCAGTTCGGCCCCCGGCTGCTGCGCAACTTCACGCGCGACACGGCCAACCAGGTCGTTCTCGGCACCTTCCTCGGCACGTTCGTCTATGCTCTGCTGGTGCTGCGCTCCGTGCGCGACCTGGAGGATGCGACGTTCGTTCCCCTGCTGGCCATCACCGGGGCGATCCTTCTGGCTCTCGTCAGCCTCGGCTTCTTCATCTTCTTCATCGACAAGATCGTCGACTCCATCCAGGCGACCTCTATCATTGCGCAGGCAGCCGAGGAGACCCACGCGGCGATCGATTCTCTTTTTCCCGAGTCGCTCGGTGAGGACGGGTATACGGAGGGCGACGAGCTCGAGCACCCACCACTCGCCGATGCGGTGCCCGTGCTCTCGAGAGAGACGGGGTACATCCAGACGCTCGCGAACAAAAAGCTGATCGAGCTGGCGAGCAAAGCGGACATCGTCGTGCGCATGGAGGCGCCGATCGGTGGGTTCATCGTAAAGGGCACGCCTCTCGCCAGCGTTTCGCCGCGGTCGCGCGTCGACGAAAAGCTGTTGAGCAAGATCTGGAAGACCTATCAGATCGGCCGTCATCGGTCGGTGACCAGCGACCCGGAATTCGGGATCCGGCAGGTGGTGGACGTCGCGGTCAAAGCACTTTCCCCATCGATGAACGACCCGACGACAGCGGTGACGACGACGGAGTACGTCGGAGCGCTGGTGATCGACTTTGCCACGCGCTCCATCCCGAGCAACCTGCGGATGGATTACAGGGGAACGCTGCGGGTGATCGCGATCGGGCCGACGTTTCGGCAGGTGGCGGACCTCGCGTTCGATCAGATTCGGGAATACGGCTCGGACAGCGTCGCGGTGGTGCTTGCGCTCCTCGACAGCATCATCCGTGTTGCGGGTGCGGTAAGGGCTGAACCGAGGAAGGAGATCCTGGTGAGCCACGTCTGGAAGATCTCACGCGCCGCGGCGAAGGCGATCCCGGACCCCGTGGATCGCGAGGCCGTGAACCGGCGGCTTCGCCTCGCGATGGAGAGCCTCGGGCGAGGAGAGTCGGACGCGATGCACTACCTGCTCCCGCTCAAGCACGAGGGTTGAGGCGCGCGATCGCGCCCAGCGCTCGCGAGACAGTACGCAGCTGCAGATCCGCGAGCCGCCCCTTCACGGGGCGAGCGGGTCCGGTGAAGCGCTCGGATTCGCGCAGATCTTTTGTCACCACCCGCTTGCGGAAGTCGGCGATCACGCCGGTGTCGCGGATAATCGCTACGATCTCCTGGCAGAACGCGAAGCTCAGCCAGTCGAAGTTCGCCGAGCCGACGATCAGCTCGCGGTCGTCGACGAGCATCGCCTTCAGGTGCGTCATCCGCTCCGGGTAGAGCCAGACCGCGATCCCCGCCCGTGGCGCCCGCCACAGCAGGTAGTCCTTCATCGTCTGATAGTTGTTTCGCTCCGGCGTGATCACGTGCACTGCCACACCACGCCGCTGCGCCTCCTCCAGCTTCTCTACGAACGGGAAGGAGAGATAGGGGCTCTGCACCACGATCTCGCGCTCCGCCCGATCCAGGACCCGGAAGATGGTCTCGAAACTCTCTCCGCTCGCGCGGCCGTTCAGGAGGTGGATTTCTACGTCGCCGAACTCGCCGGACGTGTTCTGGTTTCGCCCGGCCCAGGTGTGCTCGAAGTCGCGGGAGAGAAACTCGTGCAGGGTGGGATCCTCGAAGCGGAGCATCATGTCGTGCCAGGCGAAATTGTGCTCGCTGAAGTTGATTCCGCCCAGGTACGCGATCTCATTGTCGATCAGGATCAGCTTCTTGTGATTGCGGGCAGGGAATCGGTTGAGGAAGGGACCAACGGGGTTGGTGAACTTCACGCCGACGCCGCCGGCCTTCAGGCGCTCGATCATGCGCCGCGTCTCGCGCACCTCCGCGCGTAGCCCCCGGTCGAGCAGGTTGGCCGGGGAGTGGATCACCCGGTCGCTGATGATGAAGCGGGTGTACGAGTCGACGAGGATTCGCCGATCGGGCGCGGTGGAGCCGGCCAGCAGATCCGCGAGCGCGGTCCCCACGAGGTCCCCCTCGAAGGAGAGCGTCTGGATTCGTACCGAGTGGCGAGCCGCACGGACATCCCGCACCAGGCGGGCCCAGAACTCGTCGCTGTCGATGGTGATCTCGATCTTCACGGAAGCAGGCTCTTGAGCAGGTCGGGAAAGAGAACGACGGTGGTGAAGCGGAGCAACCGGCCGAGGAAGCCGGCGACCACGAATCGCCACAGCGGAGCCGAGACTGCCCCGGCCAGCACGCTGATCGCGAAGAAGGGGGGCAACCCGGAGAATGCACTGACGAAGATCATCAGATCCCGTCTCCCCCGCCAGCGCTCCATGTGCACCGCGGCGCGGCTGATTGCCTGGCTGTAGCGGTGGGCGGGGAGGCGGATCGTACCGCGCCCCGCGTAGTACATCACCACTTTGGCGGTCATCTGCCCCAGCGTGCCCATGAGGATCAGGTACAGGCTGGCGTGCCGCGGTGTAGCCGCGGATGCCGCGAGCAGATAGATCTCGGCGTTGATCAGCGGGACGAAGCCGCTCGCGACGCAGACCCCGAAGGTCGAGATGGAGAGCCAGAAGAGAGTCACCGGGTCGGTTTGCAGCTGCGGGGTGGCTGGTGGGCAGACATGTTTGCGCGGGTGGCGCTGCCGCCGATTCCGCGCTTCTCAGGGAAGGTGCACGCGGGCGGGCGCTCATGCAACACCCCGCGGCGAAATGGTTCCGTACCGGTCGCACCGGCGAAGGCGACGGAGCGGGTGCTTACGGCACGGATCCCGCACGGGCGAGTCCCGCATGCACCCGGACGTTTTCCGAGACTCTCTCGCACAGGAGACAAAAACCCGACCATGACCGGCGACCATGCCGATGTACGTGCCCTCAAGAGGCTCAGGCCTCCCTCTCCCGCATTGCCTGCTCCCGTTTTCACGGAACTGGATTGGGAAGAAACTCATCCGGCGCTCCGCTCCTGGCGCCAGAATGTCGGCAATCCCGTGCTTCTGGACCTCGCCCCTCCGCTCGGCGCGGCGCCGAAGGAGGTCGACGTGCTGTGCTGGAACCTGGCGATCGGAGCCGCGCGCCTGGACGAACTGTTAAAACGGCTGCGGCGACCCGAGCATGGCGGGGCGGGCACGGATCCGAAGCGGCCGCTGGTGATCCTCGCCCAGGAGGCGTACCGCGCCGACAAATCGCTTCCTCCCCTCCCGATCGGAAGGTTTCACGGAGGCGGGGTTCAGGGCGGCAGCCGAACCGATATCGTGGAGATTGCGCGGAAGTACCGGATGAGCCTCCGTTATGCCCCCGCCATGCGCAACGGGATCGCGCGCAGCGACCGGGGAAACGCCATTCTCGCCACCTGCGGCTTTGGCCCCACCTACGCCTTCTCGCTGCCGTATCTACGTCAGCGACGCATCGCGATCGCCGCCGAGCTTGCGGGGCTGGAGAAGCTCGCCTTCGTCAGCGCACACTTCGAGAACCGCGCGCGCCTTCGCCTGGGTCTACGCTCCGCTATCGGGCTCGGGAGCAGCAGGGCCAAACAGTCCGAGGCACTCGGCCGGCGGATCATCGCCGCCGAGGGGGGCGATGTGGTGCTCGGCGCCGATCTCAACACCGCTCGCGGAGTCCGGGATTCTGCCTTTCAGAGTCTTCTGCGTGCCGGCTTCGTCCCAGCGTTGCAGGTGCGGAGATGGAACTACACATGCCGCGTCGGCCCTCTGCGCCTCCTGTTGGATCATGTGCTCGTCCATTCCGGCCACGGGCTGATCCGCTCGGCTGAGGTGGAGCGGATCGACGGCGATCCCGGAGCACGCGGGCGCCGCGTCCTCGGCTCGGACCACCATCCGCTTCTGGCCCGGGTCGCGCTCCGGTCGCCGGCCACCTCACGCGACCCTGGCCCATCTCGAGCCCATGAATGAGGCGTTCTCTCCCTGGTGGATGACCGTGCTCGCCTTCATCGGGATCCTCGCGCTCGCAACCGCGATCCTGACCCTCTTCTTCACTTTAGGCCGCCGTCCCAAGCGTCTATTCACGGATTACGTTCCGAGCGTCGATGCGGAGGACGATTTCCTGCTCGCGCTCGCCGGCATGGTCAACGCTCCGACCCGTGGCGGCGGGACCGCGGAAACGCTGAACAACGGCGTGGAGTTCTTCCCCGCGATTCTGGAAGCGATCCATGGGGCGGAGCGGACGGTCACCTTCTTCACCTACATCTTCGACGACGGCGAGATCGGCACGCGCATCCTGAAGGCGCTCATCGAGCGTGCGCGTGCGGGGGTGCGCGTACGTCTTCTGCTGGATGGGTTCGGTGGAAGGAATGCAAACCGTACCCTGCTCCAGGAGCTGGAGGACGCCGGCGGCAAATGCCACTATTACCGTCCGCTGCATTTCGGGAAGCTGACCCGCTTCCACAAGCGAAATCATCGCCGCGCCATCGTGATCGACGGCCGGATCGGCTTCACCGGTGGAGCCTCGATCGCGGACGAATGGCTGGGCAACGCGGAGTCGCCGGACCACTGGCGGGACAGCATGTTTCGTGTCACCGGCCCGCTCGCGCTCAGCCTGCAAGCCACCTTTGGCGAAGCGTGGAGCAATACGACGGGCGAGATCCTCATCGGCGCGGAGTTCTACCCGTTAGAAGCCGAGACGGAGGAATCCGGCATCTCGGTCTCCCGCCATGTCAACCTGATCAGCTCCCCCTCCGACGAGGCACACCCGCTGCGCAAGCTCGTCTGGCTCTCCTTCATGGCGGCACGCGAGCGGCTGTACCTCACCAACGCCTACTTCGTGCCTGACAAGCATATGCGCCGCGCGCTCTCCGACCGTGCCCGGGCTGGCGTCGACGTACGGCTGCTGCTACCCAACGACCATACCGACGCGAAGCCGATCCGCTGGGCGAGCCACAGCTACTACGAGGAGCTGATGAAGGCAGGCGTGCGGATCTACGAGTACCAGCCGACGTTCCTGCACTCCAAGACACTGGTGGTGGACACGAAGTGGTCGGTGATCGGGTCCGCCAATATGGACATCCGCTCGAAGGAGCTGAACGAGGAGAATGTGCTCGGGATCCTGGATGCAGGGTTCGCGGAACAGCTGGAGGAAACGTTCTTCGCGGATCTGAAGCAGTCCCGCGAGATCCGCCCCGACGAGTGGCGCAAGCGTGGAATCGGGGCTCGCTTCCTCGAGCGTTTCTTCGTTCTCTTCGCGGAGCAATATTGAACGGCAAGTAGGAAAGTACGACGGATGTTCCGCTGGTCCCGTACTCTCGTACGGTGGGCGTAGCCCACCCCGTACTTTCGTACTTGCCGTTCCCCGTACTTTCGTACTTGCCGTTCCCCGGAACGCTTTCTGCAGCGCAGCTCGCGTTCCGGACCCGGCGTTCAGCGCGCCGCCGTCGATTCCAGCAACGTTCACGGGAAGCCATGCTAACCGACAATCCGCTCTGGTACAAGGATGCCGTCTTTTACGAGCTGCACGTCAAGGCCTTTCAGGACGCGAACGGCGACGGCGTGGGCGACTTCCGCGGGCTTGTCCAGCGGCTGGACTACGTTCAGGATCTCGGTGTCGATGTGATCTGGCTGCTCCCGTTCTACCCGTCGCCGCTGCGGGACGACGGATACGACATCGCGGAGTACTACGGGATCCATCCCAGCTATGGCAGCATCGACGACTTCCAGCGCTTCTTGGACGAGGCGCATAGACGCGGCCTGCGGGTGATCGCGGATCTGGTGCTCAACCACACCTCGGACCAGCACCCCTGGTTCCAGCGCGCGCGGCGTGCTCCGAAAGGCTCGCCGGAGCGGGATTTCTACGTGTGGAGCGACTCGGACGAGCTGTACAGCGAGGCGCGCATCATCTTCACCGACACCGAGCCGTCGAACTGGACGTGGGATCCGGTGGCGGGGCAGTACTACTGGCACCGCTTCTTCGCCCATCAGCCGGACCTCAACTGGGACAACCCGGCCGTCAAAGAGGCGATGTTCGAGGTAATGGAGCATTGGCTGGACCGCGGTCTCGACGGCTTTCGGGCCGACGCCGTTCCCTACCTGATCGAGCGCGAGGGGACGATCTGCGAGAATCTTCCCGAGACGCATGATATTTTGAAGGAATTCCGGACGCGGCTGGACACCAAGCACCCGGACAAAGTCCTGCTCGCCGAGGCGAACCAGTGGCCGGATGATGTCCGCCCCTACTTCGGTGATGGCGACGAGTTCCACATGGCGTTCCACTTCCCGCTGATGCCGCGGATCTTTATGGCGGTGCGGCAGGGCATCCGGAAGCCGATCGTGGAGATCATCCAGCGCACGCCGGAGATCCCCGAGGCCTGCCAGTGGTGCATGTTCCTGCGTAACCATGACGAGCTGACGCTGGAGATGGTCACCGACGAGGAGCGCGATTACCTGTACCGGGAGTACGCGGCCGACCCGCGCATGCGGCTCAACCTGGGCATCCGGCGCCGGTTGGCGCCGCTCATGGAGAACGACCGCCGCAAGATCGAGCTTCTGAACTCGATTCTCTTCACCATGCCCGGCTCACCGGTCATCTACTACGGAGATGAGATCGGGATGGGCGACAACATCTGGCTCGGCGACCGCGACGGGGTGCGCACCCCCATGCAGTGGTCGCCGGATCGCAATGCCGGCTTCTCCCGTGCGGAGGCGGCGCGGCTGTACGCGCCGGCCATCGTGGACTCGGTATACGGTTACCAGGCGATCAACGTGGAGGCGCAGGAGCGCTCCCCCTTCTCGCTGCTGAACTGGATGAAGCGCCTGATCCAGGTTCGCAAGCAGCACCACGCCTTCGGCCGCGGCACCATCGAGTTTCTCGAGCCCGAGAACCCGCACGTGCTGGCATACGTGCGCGAGCACGAGGGCGACGTGATCCTGGTGGTGAACAACCTGTCCGGCACGGCGCAGGCGGTGCGGCTCGATCTGTCCCGCTTCGAGGGCCGCCGCCCCGTGGAGCTGCTCGGGCAGACGGATTTCCTCCCCATCGACGAGACGCCATACGCGCTCACGCTCAGCCCCTACGGGTTCTTCTGGTTCGGACTTCGCGAGTTGCAGGGCGACGCCGACGACGACCTGCACCTCGCGCCCGGCGAGTGGGCGGAGCAGGAAATGGCGGTTTTCGAGAGCACGGAATCCGTGGCAGCCATGATCTCCGCTCTTCCGCACGAGTGGCTGCACCGGCAGCGCTGGTTCCGTGCGAAGGCCCGGGAGATCACGTCCATCGAGCTGTACGACCGCGCGATCGTCACGCCCGAGCGCGGTGCGAGGCTCCTCCTGGCCACAATCCGTGTCCGCTACACCGAGGGTGAGCCGGAGCTGTACCTTGTCCCGCTCACCTTCCGGCCCTCCGGAGATGCGGAGGCCGATCCACAGCCGGTGCTCACCTTCACGAGCGAGGCCGGCGAGGTGCGTCTGTACGAGGCGTTGCTCGACCGGTCCAGCTCGCTCGCGCTGCTGGAGACCATCGACAACGAGCACGAGGTGGCCTCTTCCGCCGGTACCTTCCGTGGCCATCGCACTACGACACTGGAGCAGTCCTCCGGGTCGCGCTCGCCGGTGCGGCGCATCGCGGCGGAGCAGAGCAACACCTCGATCATCTTCGGCGACGAGCTGATTCTCAAAGTATTCCGGAAACTGGAGCGGGGAATCAACCCGGACCTCGAGATTACCCGGTTCCTGGTGGAAAACACCGACTTCCGCGCCCTTCCCGCGCTCGCCGGGTGGATCGACTACAGCGGAGACGACGGTGTGGAGGCTTCGGTGGCCGGGCTGTTCGAGTTCGTGCCCAACAGCGGCGACGCGTGGAGCTACACCCTGCGCGCGCTGAGCCGCTATCTCGCGGCGGCGAGCCGCAGTGCCGCCGACCCGACGACGACCTCCGGGCGGGAGGCCGTACGCCGCATGGGCGGCGACTACATTGCGTCCGCGCGCTCCCTCGGGCGGGTGACGGGCGAGCTGCACCGGGCGCTGGCTTCCGCCGGGGCGGAGTACCCGGACTTCGAGCCGGAGCCGATCAGCGGCGACGATATCGAGTACTGGATGGAGACGTCGCAGCGCGAGGTGAGCCGCGTCCTCGACGAGGTGGGCCGGCGCCTGGAGGCGATCCCCGGAATCTTCCCCGCCCACATCCTGAACGAACTCGCAGCCGTAATCCGTGACGCTCCGAACATCCGGCAGCGGATGGACGATCTGCGGCTGCTGCATCAGAGCGGGCTCGTGAAGACCCGCTTCCACGGAGACTACCACCTCGGGCAGGTCCTGCGCGCCGAAAACGCGACGCCCGGCGGTGCCGATGAATGGGTCGTCCTGGACTACGAGGGGGAGCCCGCGCGTCCGATTTCGCAGCGGAGAGTAAAGCACTCTCCGCTGCGCGACGTGGCGGGGATGCTCCGCTCCTTCAACTACGCGGTTCGCATGGCGCTCGGTGAGCACGAGAGCAGCGACCTCCGTATCCGCAACGCGCTCGAGGGATGGGCCGCCGGGTGGGAGCGGGAGATCCGCACAATCTTTCTCGACGCATACCGTAGCGCGGCGGCGGGGTCGGCATTCCTCCCCGAGGATCCCGACGTGCTGGACCGGCTGGTCGCCGTCTTCGAGCTCGACAAGGCCGTCTACGAGCTGGGCTACGAGGTGAACAACCGCCCGGACTGGATCTGGGTGCCCGTGCAGGGGATCCGCACCATTATGGGCGGTGCCGCATGACGCCGCCGCTCATCTACAATCTCTTCCCGCGGCTGGTGGGGCCTCTGTCCCGCTGGCCGGAGCACGCCGAGCGGGCACAGGTGATGGGATTCAACTGGCTCTACGTGAACCCCTGGCACTACCCCGGCTTTTCCGGGAGCCTGTATGCGCCGAAGGAGCTGGAACGGATCAACCCGATCTTTCTCCCGCCCGGCGCGGACGACCGGGATCTCGGCCCGTTGCGCGACTTCCTCGGCCGCATGAACGGGATGGATCTCCCGGTCATGATGGACCTGGTGATCAACCACACGTCCAAGGACTCGCCGCTGATCGAGCAGCATCCGGAGTGGTTCGTGCGCGACGAGAGCGGCGAGGTCGTCAGCCCCTTCGTCTGCGATCCGGACGATCCGGAGAAGGTGACCGTATGGGGCGATCTCGCGGAGGTGGATAACTGGAGCGCGGCGAAGAACGAGACCTCCGCGGATCGGGAGGCGCTCTGGGACTTCTGGGCCGAGCTCGTGCGAGACTCTCTGGAGCTCGGCTTCCGCGGTTTCCGCTGCGATGCCGCGTACAAGGTGCCTGCCGCGCTGTGGCGTCGCCTGATCGAGGAGGCGCGCGAGGTGGACGCGGGCGTGCAGTTCTTCGCCGAGACGCTGGGCGCCCCGGTCGACGACGTCGTGGCGCTCAAGGAGGCGGGGTTCGACTACTTCTTCAACTCGAGCAAGTGGTGGAACCTCAGCGAACAGTGGGCGCTCGACCAGCATGAGGAGTTCCGCGGCATCGCGCCGTCCATCGCCTTTCCGGAGTCGCACGACACGCCACGACTCGCCGCGGAGAGCGGCGGCCGGGAGCAGGTACAGCGGCAGCGGTATGCGCTCGCCGCCGCATTCTCGGCCGGCGTGATGATGCCGATCGGCTATGAGTTCGGCTTCCGCAAGCAGGTCAACGTCGTGCACACGCAGCCGAGCGACTGGGAGCGGCGCGGATGGGATCTGCGGAGGTTCGTTACGCGGGTAAACGAGCTGAAGCTCCGCGAGCCGTGGCTGCAGGGGGAGGGAGTTCTCAGGGCGCGTCAGGGGCTGAAAGGCGATGTTCTGGTACTCGAGCGCACCGGCGGCAACGGCGAGGGGTCGCGCGGCTGGATCGTGATCAACAAGGTGTGGGATGAACCGCGGGACGTACGGCTTCCCGAAGCCATGGCCGGCGGCGGGTATCGGGTCGTGCGCGTGATGCGCGACGGCGCGTCAGCGGAGGCGGAGCCGCCGCCCGGCTCGCTCCGCCTGGATCCGGCGGAGGTCGTCTATGTCCTCCCTACGGCGTAGGGGGAAGAACCGGTGACATCGTCCGGGTTGGATCTTCCTCGTTCGAGTGGCGTGCTGCTGCACGTGAGCTCGCTTCCGGGTCCGCAGATCGGCGATCTCGGAGACGCCGCTCACCGCTGGGTTGATTGGCTGGCGGATGCCGGGCAGTCCATGTGGCAGATCCTTCCGCTCGTGCCGGTGAACGAGGGGGGCTCGCCGTATAACGGGCTCTCCGCACTGGCGGGCAATCCGCTCCTGGTGAGCCCCGCGCGCCTGGTGGACGACGGACTACTGGACGCCTCGGAGCTGCGCGGCGCCGAGGGTTCCCGGCCGGAGGTCGACTTCGCGCGGGTGATGGCTTGGAAGGACCATCTGCTGCACCGTGCGTTCACCCGCTTCCGGAGTGGCGCCGCGCCGGAGATCCGCACGGCGCTTCAGGTTTTTCGTGCGCGCAGTGGCGGCTGGATAGAGGAGTACGCGCTCTTCCGTGCACTGCGTGACGCGCACGGCGGCGCATCTTGGACCACGTGGGAGCGGCCGATCCGGCTGCGCGAGTCTGCCGCGGTGCAGGTGTGGCGGGAGCGGCTGTCGGAGCAGGTAGAGGAGCACGTCTTCCGAGAGTTCCTCTTCGAGCGCCAGTGGGCCGCACTGCATGAGCACGCGCGCACCCGAGGGGTGCGGATCGTGGGCGACATCCCGATCTTCGTCGCGCACGACAGCGCGGATGTCTGGGCGAACCGCGAGCTGTTCTACCTCGACGAGGAAGGCCAGCCGACGGTGGTCGCCGGGGTGCCGCCGGACTACTTTAGCAAGACCGGCCAGCGCTGGGGGAATCCGCTCTATCGCTGGGACGTGATGCAGGAGCGCGGATACCGCTGGTGGACGGAGCGCTTCCGCCGCATCTTCGAGCAGGTGGACATCGCCCGCATCGATCACTTCCGCGGCTTCGAGGCGTACTGGGAGATTTCGGCGGAGGAGGAGACGGCGATGAACGGGTGCTGGGTGAGCGGGCCGGGCGCCGCGCTCTTCCACGCGGTGGAGCGTGAGCTCGGCCCGCTCCCGCTGATCGCGGAAGACTTGGGCCTCATCACCGCGGAGGTGGATGAGCTGCGCGACGATCTCGGCCTGCCGGGGATGCGGGTGCTGCAGTTCGCGTTCGATGGCGACCCGAGCAACCCGCACCTGCCGGCGAACTACCCGCGCAATTCGGTCTGCTACACCGGCACGCACGACAACGCGACGGTGCTCGGCTGGTGGCGGGACCTGGATCTCGCGGAGCGCGAGCAGGTTCGGAGATTGATCGATCCGCGGGAAGCCGAAGTGCACTGGGATCTGATCCGGGTGGCCTTCCAATCCACCGCCGACTGGGCGCTCGCGCCGCTCCAGGATGTGCTCGGCCTGGGTGACAAGGCGCGGATGAACACACCCGGTACGGCGGAAGGGAACTGGGCATGGCGAATGCCTGAAAATGCGCTGACAGACGATGTTCAGACCCGACTACTGGAGATCACCCGATCGAGCAGCCGGCTCCGGGCGTGCGGTTCGACGCCCCCTCATCCCTAGCGCTTCGAGCGAATCGAATGACTGACGCAATTGTTCTCATCACCGGTGGCGCGGGCAACATCGGCCGCTCCGTCACGCGTGCGTTCCTCGAGGCGGGAGCCCGCGTCGCGGTTCCGGTTTACAAGACGGATCAGGCGGACGCACTGGATGCGTTACGCACCGAATTCCAGGGCCGCATCCACTCCTTCGCGCTCGATCTCACCACCGAACGCGGCACGGAAGCCGCGATCCGTGAGGTCATGGAGTGGGGGAAGCGACTCGATACGGTCGTTCACATGATAGGTGGGTACACCGGCGGGGTAAAACTTGCGGACACGCCGGTCGCGGTATGGGACCGCATGATCGACCTCAACCTGAAGTCCGCCTGGCTGATGACCCGCGCCGCGATCCCGCAGATGCTTCAGAGCGGCGGGGGGTCGTTCGTGTTCGTCTCCTCGCGCGCGGCGCTGAAGGGCCGGAGCGGCCATGCACCCTATGCGGTGTCCAAGGCGGCCCTGATTACCCTGGCCGAAGCGCTCAGCGAGGAGTACCGCGCGGCTGGGATTCGTGCGAACGCCGTTCTGCCGGGCACCGTGGATACGGACGACAACCGGCGGGCGATGCCGAACGCCGACCACGAGAGCTGGACACAGCCGGACGAGATCGCGCGCACCATTCTGTTTCTCGCCTCTCCGGAGGCGTCCGCGATCAGCGGCGCCGCGATCCCCGTTTATGGGCGGAGCTGAGCCGCCCGCTCCGCGCACGCCCTTCCGATTGCACAAGGTGACCCGATGAAGCGACCCCGAATCGCACTCCTGGTGTGTCTTGTACTCTCCACGACAGCCTGCCCGTCACCCGAGAGAGCGCGCGAGCCGGCGGCGGACACTGCCGCCCTGGCTCCACCTCGTGACGGCGGTGCGGTGCCGGAGGTAGCGCAGACGATCTCGCTCCAGCCGGCTCCCGGCGCGCAGATCGCCGCGGAAGCGGTCGTCCTGCCGATCGGCGTGGAAACCCGGGTGACGTTCACGGTGCACCAGGCGCCTGCGAATGTAACGATCCTCGGGCATCTGCGGAGCGGAAGCTGCGACGAGCCCGGTCCGGTAGTGGCCGACCTGCAGCCCATAACCACCGATCGCGCCGGTGTGGCGGAGAGCCGGATCGTGGTTGGCGTTCCCTTCGGCATCGTCGCCAGTGGCAACCACATCGTGCAACTCGTTCAGGAAACCGAAGGTGCCGATCAAGTCGTTGCATGCGGAGAGGTGCCACGCGGGCAACATCTCCTCCCGCCCGCCCGGGCAACGCCGCCCTGACGCCATGTATCGCGGCACCCCGCTGGAGCCCGCATTGCAGGGCGCAGTGAAGTCATTGTCAGATCATGGGTTGGGGTGAACGGTGCCCGGTGAGGAACACGCCTTGCACTGAATCGGCGTGCGTAGTGGGTTCCGGGTTCCGGCTGGGATTGTTCTCGTTCGGAACGGAGGGGTTGCTGAGAGAGCTGAAGTGCGGAACCGCCCACTGCGTTGGCTTCGGTGCTCGCACTCTGTCCTCCGGCAGGGCTGCAGCGAGCAGCTTGCAGTGATCGCCCCGGCTGTTGCGCCGCCCCCGGTCACCCCAGCTTCCGGTGGCGTGCTGGAAGGCACGTTCGCGTTGTGCCCGCACCGGGCCCGGCGGACAGGACGTGTGCTCATTCTTTTACGGAGGTACGGATGACGATGATGAGATTTGCTCCCGTGTTCGGGCTGGCGTTTGTCGTTGCGGCGTGTGGACCCGGTGACAGGACCGACACCGCCGTCACGCTCGGTGACACCATGCCGGGTACGACGGTTGCGGGCCCGCAGGGCACTGGGATAGGGATGGATACCGGCATGGCGGGGACTCAGCACGGCATGGCCGGGATGGAGAACCGCGTTCAGCTGAATCCCGTCAACAACTCCGGCATCTCCGGCGAGGCGATGTTGAACCCCACGGGCAACCAGGTGCAGGTCATGGTTCGCCTGATGGGTACGCCGGGGAACACCACTCATCAGGGCCACATACACAGCGGCCGCTGCCCAAATCCGGGCGGCGTGGTGGCACCGCTGCAGCCAATCACCACCGGCGCTGACGGCGCGGGCGAAATGACGACTACGGTGGACGTGCCAGCCGCCGCAGCGATGGACGGTCAGCACGTCGTCCAGTATCACGCGGCGGGCGCATCGCCCGGACAACCCGTGGCGTGCGGCGACATCCCGCAACAGATGGGGATGTAACAACCGGCGAAGGGATACGTGAAACCGGGAAAAGCCAACAGCTCGATGCCGTCGGCTTTTCCCTTTTTCACGCGGTGCGGTTGTCGGGAGGTGGAGATTACCGTATCGCCTAGAAGTTCCGGATGTCCTCGATCGCCGTTGCGACATCCTCCGGCTCCGGCAGAATTGCGCGCTCGAGCTGCGGCGCGTAGGCAACCCAGGTATCCAGCGCCGCCACGCGCCGGACTGGTGCGTCCAGCCAGGGGAACAGTTCGTCCGCGATCCGCGCCGCGATCTCGGCGCCGATACCCCACGACAGCGAGTCCTCGTGCGCGATGATCACGCGGTTCGTCTTCTTCACCGACGCGGCGACCGCCTCCATATCGAAGGGGCTGACGGTACGCAGGTCGATGACCTCGGTGGAGATCCCGTGGCGCTCCTCTGCCAGCTTCGCCGCCTGCACCGAGCGCTGCACCAGTGCGCCGCAGGCCACAACGGTGACATCCGTCCCCTCCCGCACCGTCCGCGCTTTCCCGAAAGGGATCATGAAGTTGGGCCCCGGATACGCTCCCTTGTTGTAGACCTGGCGGTAGAGGTGCTTGTGCTCGAGGAAGATCACCGGGTCCTCGGATCGGATGGCGGTGCGCAGCAGCCCGGCCGCATCCACGGCGGTGGCCGGCAGCACGACGCGCAGCCCCGGGCAGTGCGCAAAAATCGACTCGCCCGTCTGCGAGTGGTAGATCCCGCCGCCCTTCAGGTAGCCCCCGTAGGTCACACGTATCACCACCGGCGAGCTCCAGGTGTTGTTCGAGCGGTAGCGCATGGTAGCCAGTTCGTCGCGGATCTGCATCATCGCGGGCCAGATGTAGTCGAAGAACTGGATCTCGACCACTGGTTTCAGCCCGCGGAGCGCCATCCCGATCGCCCGCCCCACGATGTTCGCTTCGGCGAGTGGCGAGTTGAAGACGCGCGTGCTGCCGAACTCCCGCTGCAGGCCGTGCGTGACCTTGAACACGCCACCCTTGCCGGTGACCTGGTCGATGATGTCCTCTTGCGAGCAGTCCGCCACGTCCTGCCCAAAAACCACGATGCGGGGGTCGCGCCGCATCTCGTCTTTGAGCGTGACATTGATGAGGTCCACCACCGTCGTCTCGTTGCCCTCGAAGCGCGGGTCGTCCTCGGTATCGAAGCTGTCGCCGGTGGGGTCCACGTCGGGCGAGTAGAGGTAAAGCATCGCCGTGGAGGGGTCCGGCTGCGGCGACTCGAGCGCCTCGTCGGTGGCCTTCTCGACCTCGGCCTTCACCTCCTGCTCCATCCGGTCGAGGTCGTCTTGAGTTGCGTACTCCCGCTCCAGGAGGAGCTGTGCGGTGCGCACGAGCGGGTCGCGGAGCCCCTCCTCCTCGCGCATGGGGCCCGTCTTGTAGAAGCGCTCGTCGTCGGAGAGCGAGTGGGAGTAGGGACGGATCACGTGCGCGTGCACGAGTGCGGGGCCCTTCCGCTCGCGCGCATAGGCGACGGCGCGCTCCATCGTCTCGTAGCTTTCCAGGATGTCAGTGCCGTCACACTCCTGGATGTACAGGTCGGGGAAGCCGGCCACCAGCTTCGAGATGCTGCCCCCGGCCGTGTTGACGTTCACGGGTACAGAGATCGCATATTTGTTGTCTTCCACGATATAGACGACCGGAAGCTTCAGGTTGGACGCGCTGTTCAGCGACTCCCAGAACTCGCCCTCCGACGTGGTCCCGTCGCCCGTGGTGACGAAGACCACCTCGTCCCCGCGGGCATCGGTGGTCTGCCGCACGATTTCGTCATCCAGCTTCTCGGCGCGCACGCCCGCCTCCGCCGTGCCCACGGCCTGAAGGAATTGGGTGCCGGTGGGCGAGGAGGTCGAGACGATGTTCAGGTCGCGGCGGCCCCAGTGCGAGGGCATCTGCCGACCGCCGGAGCCGGGGTCGGCTTCGGCTCCCACCGCCTGCAGCAGGTGATCCAGAGCCGTCATTCCCAGCTGCAGGGAGAAAGCACGGTCCCGATAATAGAAATAGAACCAGTCGTAGCCCGGCCGCGCGTTCGCGGCGGCCGCAATCTGGATCGCTTCGTGCCCGGCCCCCGAGATCTGGAAGAAGATCTTGTTCTGCCGCTTGAGCTGGATCTCCTTGTCGTCGATCCTGCGGGAGAGCAGCATGGTGCGGTAGAACCCGATCAGCGTGTCGCGGTCCAGCTTCTCGGACGCAGCCGGGGTGTCTTTGGTCTTCGTCGCCATGGACTTCACGGTGGAGGAACGGGCGGTCACGAGGCGCGGCGCCTCGGGCTATTATTTGGTTATCATTATAGCCCGATAGCTCTTCCTGGACCAGTGGAAGCGCAGAGAGCGGAACCTCACATCGATCGCTTGGCTTTCTGATGAGGCGATGCGCGGTGGGGTGCGTGTTGGGGCGAACACGCGTATACTCCCGCGACGAAGTCTCGAGCCGGTCTCCGCTCTACTCTGCCGTTTCCGCCTGAGGAGGGGTGTGCGAATGATTCCCGTCGCCGCCGACGTTTGGCGGATCACCACACCGCTTCCCTTCCGCCCCCGTGAGGTACACGCGTACCTGGTTAAGAGCGGTGAACGCCGGTTCTTCCTCGTCGATGGCGGGGTGGACACCGCCGACGCGTGGGCGGCGCTGGACACGGGCGTGCGCGAGATCGCAGGCGGGTGGGCCGCGGTGGCCGCGCACGTCGTCACGCACATGCACATAGACCACCTCGGCCTGGCGTGGCGAGTGCGGGAACGGTGCGGGGCGCGGCTCCTGATGGGGCGGCTCGACGCGGAGCGCGCCGCCCATGCCGATGCCAACCCGGAGGAGGAGGCCGCGTACCGCGGTGCTCTGCTGCGCGAGAGCGGCGCGCCGCCGGCACTCCTTCCGCCCGTGAAGACACGAGGTAGGCCCACTCCGCCGCTCTCGCGCTATGTACCCGTTGATTTGCCGCTCGATGGGGAGGCGGACGATCTTCCGGATATCGCGGGCTGGCGGTGGATTTGGACGCCAGGGCACACCGCCGGCCATGTCTCCCTCTTCCGCCTCGCCGACCGAGTCCTGATCGGTGGGGATGCGGTGCTGCCGCGTATCACCCCGACGATCGGTGTGAACCGGCAGCGGACCGACCCCGTGGGGGACTACCTGCAGACGCTGGACCGGTTGGAAGCAGTGAAACCGGTCCGTGTCCTCCCCGGTCACGGTGAGCCGTTGGAAGAGCCGGCCGCCCGGCTGCGCGAGCTGCGCGAGGCGACGCTGAACGAGAGTGATCTCGTGCTCGGCTGCCTCTCCGAGGCTCCGCTTTCTGCGTGGGAGGTGACGCGGTGCAGGCACATCCGCTCCGATCTGCCGCCGTCCGTTCAGATGCTCGCTCTGCGGGAGACGCTTGCCCACCTACGGCATCTCGTGGGTGCGGCTCGCGTCGAAATGCTGGAGATGAACGATGGTGTACCAGGCTTCCGTGCGAAAGGTGGGAGCGCGGGCTGATTCAGGCGGATATCTTCATATCTACCGAACAGAGCGCGCGTCCCTCGGGACGCGCGCTCTGTTCGGTAGATAGTGCAACCGGCACACCCGTGGATCTGCCGGAATGGTGTTATGGACGGGTGTCGATCACGGTGTCGTGCTCGACCTCGATCGTGCGCTGAACGCCGATCGTATCCACCGCCGGGACCGTGGTCACCATAGTGTCCTGGACGACGGTGCGGTCATCCGTACCGCCGCAGGCGGCAAGACCGGCAACCGCGGCGATGGCAAAAATCGAGAAGGCTTTGTTCTTCAACATATCATGTCTCCGGCACTGGGTGGCAACCGTTCCAACCGCTCGGTTGATCAAAAGGACGCAGTCCGTCCTCTCATACATCGGCTCGCTATAAAGCACGCGCCGTGCCAAGCGTGAATGCCCGAACGCGAACGCGTCTTTTGGCATCAATGCTGAGTTTGTCACTCTGCTCGGCAGTTGCTCGCATCTGAAAGTCCGGTGGGTCGGCCGTCCAGTGAACGCATATCGTGTTCACTGAACAGCGCTGCTGCAGATGCATTGCCTCTTCCAACGCGGCCGCCTAGTTTCCGCGCGCCTCCGGATCGGGTTTCCACCGCAAGAGGTCGCGAATGCTGAAAGTTGGGCTGACGGGAAATATCGCCTCGGGGAAGTCGAGCGTCGCCGATGTGTGGAAGATGCGCGGTGCGTTCGTCATCGATGCGGACCGGCTCGCGCGCCGCGCCGTGGAGCCGGAGACCGCCGCGCTGCGGGCGATCGTGGCGGAGTGGGGGACCGGCGTGCTCAACGAAGACGGCACGTTGGATCGCGCCGCGCTGCGGGAGATCGTCTTCCGCGATGCTTCCGCGAAGAGGCGTCTGGAGGAGATCGTCCATCCCGAGGTGGAGCGGCTCCGCAGCGAGGAGCTTCGTAGCGCGTCGGCGCGGGGCGAGCCGCTGGTCGTGGCCGACATCCCGCTCCTCTTCGAGGTGGGTCTCGATCACGAGTTTGACGTCGTCGTGCTCGTCGACGCGCCGGAGGAGGTGCGGCGCCAGCGGCTGGAGCGGGATCGCGGCATGCCCCCTGACGTGGCGAAGCGCATGATTGATGCGCAGATGCCCGCGGAGCAGAAGCGGGGCCGGGCGGACCTGCTGATCCTGAACAGCGGATCGCGCGACGACCTCGCCTCGCGCGCGCGCGAGGTGTGGGACGAGATCACCCGCCGGACGCGCGCGGCTGGGCATGGATGAGCGGGCCCGCGCGGACGCGTTCCTGCGGGTGGACATGCACTGCCATAGCCGCGCGTCCTTCGATTCGCTGAACCGCCCGGAACAGATCCTCCAGGTCGCGCGATCGCGCGGTATGGACCGCGTGGTCATCACGGATCACAACGAGATCGAGGGCGCGCGGCTGTTGCACGAGATGGATCCGGAGCGGATCCTCATTGGCGAAGAGGTGAGGACGCGCGAGGGGGTGGATATCATCGGGATCTTCCTCCGCGAGCTGATCCCCCGGCACACTCCGGCGCGCGAGACGTGCGAGCGGATCCGCGCGCAGGGCGGCGTCGTCTACCTCCCGCACCCTTTCGATGTGCGGCGCGCCGGGGGCGGCGCTCTGTTAAAAGATCTTGCCGACCTGATCGATGTGGTAGAGGTCCATAACGCGCGTTCGTGGAAGCGGGGGCTGAACGCGCGCGCGGAAGAGTGGGCGCTTTCACACGGAAAACGGATGGGTGCCGGCTCAGATGCTCACGCGCTGCGTGAGATCGGGCGCGGCTACGTGGAGGTTCCTCCGTTCGAGCCCCGGCGCGATTCCTTCCTGGCCGCTCTGACGGCGGGGCGGGTCGCCGGGCGCACCGTTTCCTCGCCCTTCTGCCACGTCTGGTCGACGTACGCGAAGCTGCGTAAGCGCCTGCCCGGAGCGTGAGAGGCAGGATTGCCAGTTGTTGCCGCCGCCGGGCTCGCCTGTAGGGGCCCGGGCGGCGCTTTTTCCGTTTTTCTTCCGCGGGTGTGATCGATGAGCGAAGGGCGCGAGAACGAGATGGTGACGGACCTGGGCTCGGTCTTTCTGGGCCCGAAGGCGGAGAACGCCGAGGTGTTCGAGAAGTTGCTGCTCGAAGCGTTCCGAGATCATGTTTTCTGGCGCCGGAACTTTCATCCGGAAGACGGCTTCGTCGTCCGTGAGACCGAGAAGCATGCTCCGGGCTATCAGCACTCGATCTCCGTGCTCTCCCAGGAACTGCTCGGCCTGCTCGGGGAGCTGAAGGCGGGAGTCCCATTCTTCAGCCCGCGCTACATCGGGCACATGACTTCGGATCTCACCATGGCGAGCCTTATCGGCTACTTCGCCACGATGCTCTACAACCCCAACAATGTGGCGGCAGAGGTCTCGCCGGTAACCACCAGGATGGAGCTGGAGGTGGCCGATCAGCTCGCAAGGATGATCGGTTACGACACGGGCCGGCAGTGGGGGCACCTAACCTCGGGTGGCACGGTCGCCAACTTCGAGGCGCTCTGGGTCGCACGTAACGTGAAGTACCTGCCCGTGGCGGTGCGCTGGGCCGCGGAAGAGCTGGGCGTGACAGGCGTTCAGGTGCCGCTACCGGATGGCTCCTCGGCCGATCTCACGGAGCTGGGGCTCTGGGAGCTTCTCAACATCGCGCCGGACGCGACTCTCGACCTGGCGGCTTCGCTTCACCGGCACGTGGACGACCCGTACCGGGCGGTGGAGCTGGTCGGGCACCACTCGCTGGCGCGCCTCGGCTACCAGGAATTCGGGCGGCGGCTCTCCGCGGAGTTCGGCGATTCACTTCCGCCGGGTGTCGTGCTCGTGCCTTCCACGGCGCACTACTCGTGGGAGAAGATCTGCCGCTCGCTCGGGATCGGCGGGGCGCAGCTCGTCCACATCCCCGTGGACAACCGCTTCCGGATGGATACGGCCGCGCTGCAGGAGACGCTGCGCGGGCTCGCCGCACGGGCTCAACCGGTGATCGGGTGCGTGTCCGTGATCGGCACGACGGAGGAGAGCGCCGTGGACCGGCTCGACCAGGTAGTGCAGGTGCGCGAGACCTCCGCACGCGAGCTGGGGATGGCCTTCCACCTGCATGCCGATGCCGCATGGGGCGGGTACGCGGCGTCCATCATCTACGGTCCCGACGGGAAGCGGCGCAGCTACGAGGAGACGCTCGCGTCCTACGCGCCGGAGGTGTGGCCGGAGGAGGGCGTGTACCGCGGGCTCGCGGCGCTGGAGCATACGGACTCGGTGACCATCGATCCGCACAAGCTGGGGTTCGTCCCGTATCCGGCCGGGGCGATCTCCTTCCGCGATCGTCGCGTTCGCGAGCTCGTGGCCACTGAGGCCCCGTACCTCTTCCATCGCGGTGCTTCGGAGTGGGGGTATATCGGCCGCTTCATCTTCGAGGGCTCGAAGCCGGGTGCCGCGGCGGCGGGCGTATGGATGTCGCACCAGGTGCTGCCGCTGGACGCACGTGGCTACGGGCGGTTGATCGGCGAGACGGCGCGCGGTGCGCTGGCGCTGCACCGGCGCATTGACGGCGGCGACTGGAGCCCGTTCCAGGTCGTTCTCCTCCCGCGCCCGGACCTCAACATCGTCTGCTTCGCCATCGGGCATCCTTCTTTTCAGACGCTGGAAGCGACGAACGATTTCTGCGAGCGGATCTATCGGGCGATGAGCGTGGGCGAGGAGAGGGCGGCGCGGCAGATCGACTATTTCGTCACCAAGACGGTGCTGCGTACCGGCGAGTACGGACGCTCCGTCGTCCCGATCCTGGATCGGCTGGGGTTCAGCTACGACGACTACGTCCGGGCGGGCGGCGTGAGCGTGATCCGTTGCACCGTCATGGATCCGTTCCTCGCCGCCCGCCGCGGACGTACCGATTACATCGAGGGCTTCATGCGCTCGCTACGCGAGGTGATGCGGGCGCAGCTTTAACCCTCCTCGTCCATATCGTCGGTCTCCTCGGTCGCACGCTGCAGGTAGGTGCGGAGCTCCTCTTCGGAGATCTTGCTGAGCTGGCGGAGAATCGCATCGAATTGCGCCGGGATCGGCCCGCCCTCGGTGCGGGTGAGCTCGTCGTCGATGTCCGTGCTCCATGCCGGCCAGTCGGTGCTCTCGTCGGCGGAGGTCGGGTCGATGCCGGAGAGCTTATGGAAGACCAGCGTGGCGCCCAGCGACTCCGCATCGTCGACGTACGCGGCGATCTCGGCTTCGGCGAAGTAGAGGTCGCCTTCGTGCTCGAAGATGCGGAAGCCCAGCGCCATTCCGTGGGTCTGCTCCTCGGTGCTGTGATGTTCTTGATCGCTCATAGGATCTCCCGTACTATGTGAATGGTTCCGCGGACAATCGCGGGGGAGCAAGATGCGCACCTTGAAGGGGTGATGTCCAGTGGTTCGTCGTCCTGTGCATGTGGCGCTGATCGTCGTTCAGGTGCTGTTCGCGACTGCCCCCATCGCGGTGAAGATCGCTCTCCGGGAGCTCTCCAGCCCCTCGCTCGCGCTGCTGCGGGCGGCGGCTGCGGCAGTGCTGTTCGTCGTGCTGCAGCAGGTGCTGGTGCGGGAACGGGTGCTCAGCCGGGGAGACTACGCACGCCTCGCCTGGTACGCCCTCTTCGGCGTGGTCGCCAACCAGCTGCTCTACATCACGGCGCTCACGCGTACGACCGCGACGGCGGCGCAGACGCTGGTCACGGCGGGCCCGGCGCTCACGCTGCTTATCGCGATCATCCTGCGGCGCGAAACGGCGTCGGCGGGGAAGTGGCTGGGGATCGGCCTCGCCGCGGCGGGCGCGCTGTACCTGGTGGGGGTGGACGTGGGTACGGGGCGAGCGGCGGGGAACCTGCTGGTACTTCTCAACGTGGTGGCGTTCTCCGTATATCTTGTAATCTCCCGCGATCTGCTCGGCAGGTACGACCCGCTCACGGTGATCACCTGGGTATTCCTCTTCGGCGCGCTGGGGATCGCTCCGCTGGGTGTGCCCTCCATTGCCGCCGAGCCGGGCGGTCTCTCGCTTGCCACCTGGCTTTCCATCCTCTGGATCGTGCTGGGGCCCACGGTGGGTGCCTACTACCTGAACCAGTGGGCGCTGCATCGGGTGGAGGCGAGCACCGTCGCGCTCTACGTGTACCTGCAGCCGATCATCACCGCGATGCTCGCCTTCCCGATCCTCGGCGAGCGCCCGTCACCGCGGCTGATCCCGGCGGCGGCGCTGATCTTTCTCGGGGTTTGGGTCTCCTCGCGCTTCCGCACGAAGCCGCTGCCGCCTCCCGCCGTGTAGACCGGTCAGCGCCCTCTGCGGGGCCGGCGCCGCCCACCGCCGTGCCTGCCGCCGCGATCCGAGCCCCGCTCTTCGCTCGGCTGCTCCTTCCGCTCGCCGGAACGGCGCGGGCTGCCCTGCTTACCCGAACGCTCCGTGCCCGCACGAGGCTTGGGGGCTCCTCGCCGCGGCTCTTCCGCATCGCCCTTTCGCGGTGAATCCTCGCTCGCCCGCGGCTCCGCTCGTCCTTCGAGGATCGCGCGCGCCTCTTCCAGCGACTCGGCGCGGATCGCATCCCGCTTGCCGCGGATCACCGTCCAGTGCAGCGGGCGGTCGAATTCGGGCAGGCGCTTCTCGCTGATCTGGGGGATAATCTTGGCGGGTACGCGGGCACGCACGACGGCGGTCTCTCCCTCGAAGCTGTAGTCCAGCGGGTACTCGTCGCCGGCCAGGGTGATGGTGTCCGGAAGCTCCAGCCACCGGCGGCGCTCGTCGGCCGGGATCAGCTCGTCCGGGTTCACGTGGAGATCCGCCTCCTGGAACTCGGAGTACGAGATCACGTCCGCAAGGCGGCGTACGAAGTACTCGGTGAGTGCCGCCTCGCCCACCTCCGCCGTCGCGCCGCCCGAGCGGCGGTACACGTCCCTCAGCGCGCGGATCGTCACGCGGTTCGCGCGCACGTCGCGGTGGTACGCGGCCCCCGCCGCCATCGCTTCCGCGAGCGCGCGGCGGGCGGCGGCCTCGTGCCCGGCCGGGAACACGTCGAGCGCCACTTCCTCGGCTTCCAGCTCGAACCCGTGGTACACCCGCGAGCGACGGAGCCGCAATGGGGCGCGGCGGTGCGCCGGGTCGTAAGTGACCTCTCCCGCGCCCGTCTCTGCGTACTCCCAGATCCGAGGGTAGGGGATCTCGGTGCCCTCGATGGAGCCGCGGGTGCGCCCGAACCGGTCCGAGAAGTAGCGCATCGTACCGGTGACCGCGCCCCAGCGGCCGCAGACACTGTTCTGCGACACGCGGACCTCCTCGTCCCAGCTCGTCTCCTCGTCCATCACCAGGTCGAACGGCATCACCTCCGCGAGCAGCCGCTGCCACTCCTTGATCAGCCGGTCGTTCAGCCGCGGGAGCTGTCGCGGCAGCGGGCGGTCGACAGACCGGTAGATGGAAGCCAGCGCCAGCGCGCCGTCCTCGAGGGAGCGGACCAGCACTCCGCGCTCCGTGGCCCACTCCGCGAGCGCCTCCTCCTCGAACACGTGGCGCGGCAGACCCCACACACTCCCCAGGCTGCCGCACTCGCGCAGCGCATCCTCGTAGAGGCCGTACGCGGTGAGATGATCGCTGCCGGGAATGATGTAGCGGTTGATGTGGCGCTCGGCGCGCGTCATCCGATGCAGCGATTCCACGGAGGCGCATGTCGCGACGATCGGGATCATCTCCTCGCTGGCGCGCACGAGCAGCTCACCCCACGGCCGGTCTACCGGAAGGATCTCGACCTCGCGGCCGTACTCCGTCAGGCGGTTGTTCCGGATCAGCCCGCGCTTCTCCAGCCGCTGAACGGACCGGCGGTAGGCGATCTTGTCCAGCGGCACGGGCAGGTCCAGCTCGTCGGCGCGGACTCCGATGTCGGCGCAGGTCATCGCCACGCGCTCCGGATCGCCCGCGAGCTGGAAGTCCGGCTCCACGGGCTTGAGCGAGTCGAAGTTGATGTTCCGCTCGGAGAGGATCCATACTTCACCACCCTTCACCCGGCCGTGCACGCGCCCCGCCATCTGCAGGATCTCGTTCGCGCCGAGTGGGAGCCGTGTCAGCACGCCCTTCCCCTGCTTGACCAGGGTGGTGAAGCGCGCATCCTGGATCACCACGGTGTCCAGCCCCTGAATGTTGAGGGCGGACTGTCCCGCGGCGGTCATTGAGAGCAGGTACGGATGCGGCGCGTCCCCCTCCAGGAAGGGCCGCAGCTTGGCCACCGGCTCGCCGCCATGATAGAAGGTGACGTTGATGCGGTCCCACCGCGCGGCGATGTCCGTGGCGATCCGCTCCGTGTCCGCACGGGTGGGGACGAATACCGCGACGCCGCGCTTCCCCTTCGCGACGTGGCGCAGGAACCGGTCGCTGAGAAAGGTGCTGGGATCCGAGTCTGAGATTACGCGCACGTCGGCCGCCTTCGCGGGGTCGAACGCGGAGGTCGCGATCACCTCGGCAGATTCGAGGTACTCGGCGTAGAAGGTGGGATCCACGGTAGCGGAGAGCCAGATGAACCGGCAGCCGGCGCGCTTGCCCAGCGCCAGGCACAGCTCCAGCTCGGCGGAGGTCTGGTGGATCTCGTCGATGATGAGCGTGTCTTCGCGGCCGATCAGCCCGTCCTGAAGCCAACGCCGCGCGATCCCGGTGGTCACGACCACCACGTTCCAATGCGGCGTCTCCGGCGTGGCTTCGCGCTCCCGGTTCACCACGCCCACCCGGATCGGCGTGCCGACGATCTCCTCGGCGATCGGGCGGACGGCCAGCGTCTTGCCAGTGCCGGTTCCGGCTACGATGCCGAAGCCGCGGCCGGAGCTCGCCAGGCGGCGGATGTCGTCCCCGTGCTCGCGCCCGAGCACCGTCTCGATGCCGGTGAGCCCTACACCCAACTCGATGGTCTCGCAGCTGGCGCGCGTGGGAGCGATCACTACAATTCGTCCCCCCGGGGGGCGCCCGGGGTAGCGCTCGGAAGGAGGAACGGTCGGGACGTCTACCATGATGCGTCGTGGATGAGCAGGTTTTTAGACTCGCGGCTGCCCGGTACTTGCAGTCGGCACCGCCGCGGGCACCGTTACGCCCTGCGCTTATCGCGTATTCGGCCGCTGATCGCTACCACTTTTCTTCGCAATTCCCCCGCCAGGAGATATCGATGTCCGTTGCGGAACCACACACCCGCCTGTTCGTCTCCGCCTCTGAGGTCGCCACCTGTACGGGCCCCCCGTCCGCGAGTGGCGGCATCGATCCCGCCGGAGTGGTCGTACCCGGCGCCGTAGCGGTACAGGGCGCGTTGATCATGGAGGTCGGGACCGAGGCCGAGCTCTGCAACCGATATCCGGACGCCGAGCGGGTCGACTGCGGAGGGGGTGTGTTGACGCCGGGGCTCGTGGATTCGCATACCCACGCGGTCTTCGGACGCTGGCGCGCGGATGAGTACGTGCTGCGCTGTCAGGGCGTGCCCTACATGGAGATCGCGAGGCAGGGCGGGGGAATCAATGCGTCGGTGCGGGACCTGCGCGGGCGCAGCGAGGACGACCTGGTAGAGCTTGCGCTGCCTCGGCTGCGAGAGATGCTACGGGCCGGTACCACGACCGCGGAGGTCAAGAGCGGGTACGGGCTCAGCACGGAGGACGAGCTGAAGACGCTACGTGCGATTCGGCGGCTGGGCGAGCTGCAGCCGATCGAGCTGGTGCCCACCTTCCTGGGAGCTCACGAGGTGCCGCCGGAGTACCGCGACCGCCGCTCCGCGTATGTGGAGCTGCTGGTGGAGGAGATGATCCCCGCGGTGGCGGCGGCGGGGCTCGCCCGCTTCTGCGACGTCTTCATGGAGCCCGGCGTGTTCGACCGTGCGGAGAGTGAGCGCATCCTCCGGGCGGGGCTGGCCCATGGGCTGCGTCCCAAGCTGCACGCCGATGAACTGGAGGGGAGCGGCGGCGCCGAATTGGCGGCGGAGCTCGGCGCCGCCTCGGCAGACCACCTCGGGGACATCTCCGCGGCGGGAGTGGCAGCGCTGGCGCGCTCCGGCACCGTGGCCACACTGCTTCCGGCGACGCTCTTCTTCCTCGGGCGTCCACGCTACGCACCTGCCCGGACTCTCCTCGACGCCGGCGCGACCGTGGCGCTCGCGACGGATTTCAACCCCGGCTCCTCCCCCACCTCCAGCCTGCAGTTCGTGATGACGGCCGCATGCTCCCGGATGGGGATGTCGCCCGCCGAAGCGCTCCGGTCGGCCACGGCCGGCGGCGCGGCCGCGCTCGATCTGGGGGAGAACCGCGGCACTCTCCGGCCTGGCGCACCCGCCGATTTGGCGCTCTGGAATGTCGGCTCCGTCAATGAGCTGGCCTACCGGCTCGCCGTGCCGCTCTGTGCCGCCGTGTGGAAGGCCGGAGAGCGCGTGCACTGACGAGCGCCGCCCCCACGTCGGCCCCATAGCGGCTGGCCCCACCACGATCCCGGTCTCGGCCCTGCTTGTCCGCCCGCACCTCAGCGGTTATGTTTTGCACCAAAGCGATTCGGAGTCTCTCTCCGGTCATGCACCGCGCGCAGTGCCGACGATGCGCCCCCTGCGGCGATGCGCTTCCCTCCGTCCTGCCCAATGGCGAACATCACCCAGCTCAAAGAAAAAGCCCGCGCCTTCGAGCAGCGGGAGCAGTGGCAATCCGCGCTTTCGGTTTACGAGAGCCTCATCGCCGAGCACGCCGAAGGCGACGATACGGATGTCGGGATCTGGAACCGCATCGGAGATCTGCACATGCGGCTGGCCCAGCGGGAGGAGGCGGTGGGCGCCTACGAACGCGCGGTTCAGGCGTACGCGGATGCGGGCCTGCACAACAACGCGATCGCCCTCTGCAACAAGATCCTCCGCATCGTTCCTGGCCGGCCGGGTATCTACCTGAAGCTCGGTGTGATCAGCTCGACGAAGGGCTTTCTTGCCGACGCGCGCCACCATCTGGGCGTGTTCGTGGAGAAGATGCAGGCGGCGGGGCAGATCGACGCCGCGTTCGAGACGCTCGCTCAGCAGGCCGACGCGCACGCGGACGACCCGGAGATCCGCAGGTTTCTCGTAGAGCAGCTCCGCGCCGGCGGTCGCGAGACGCAGGCGTTCGAGCAGCTTTCCAAGCTCGAGGCAGCGGACCGCAACCGCGGCAACCACGGCGAGATGGAGCTGCACGGGGAGGCGTTTCAACCCCGTGAACTCGATTCCGTGTCCCCCGCTGTCCCCGCGGACGATGACGAAGACACCGCCGAGAGCGATGCCCCGCTCGGTTTCGAGATCAACAGCCCGACGAGCGATCTCGATTTCCAGACGACCCCGCAGGAGGACGGGCTGGAGATCGCGCCGCTTACCGACGGGATCGACGAAGCGGGTGACGAGCCCGAGCTCTTCGGCATCACCCCGCTCGAAGGCTTCGAGGCCACGCATCCGGAGAACTCCGCCATCCTGCATGGTAGCGGGAACGACGAGGACGACGACGACGACATCTCTTCCTTCGGCGAGCTCGAGCTCATCATCCCGGAGGGTCTGGAGCCTCCACGTGGGGCCGCGGGGGTGGAGAGCGGCCTTGACGAGGAAGAGGACCCCGATCCCCTCCCTCTGATCTCCTTCGAAGTGGATGCCGGCGCGGATGCCGGCGCGGATCTCCTCGACATGGACGGCTCCGATCTCGACATCGTCGCGCCTGCCGACGGACTGCTGCCTGCTGAGGGCGAGGGTGAAGAGGACAGGGATGCACTACCGCTTCTCGACTTCCAGCTCCCCGCCGCCGATCCGCACGAAGCACCAGGCGAAGACGAAGAGGTGGAAGCCATTCCGCTGCTCGGGTTGGACCAGGAGCCGCTGGCTGCCGCAGGCGAGAGGGACGAGATGGAGTCTGCGGTAAAGGAGCCACGCGAAGTCGAAGACGAAGTGCAGCCGCCGCTCGGGTCTGTGACTCCTCAGCCGGAAGCACCGGCACCCGAGGAGAGCGAGTATATCGATCTGATGGCGTTGATCCTGGAAGACGAGGCTCCGGCGGGAACCACGCGCTTCGTTGTCGACGCCGAAGCGCCGACCGGCGACGAAGACCACGACTTCCGCGAGATCCTAGCCCGCTTTCGCGAGCAGGTGGCAAAAAATATCGATCCGGGCGACTCAGCGAGCCACTACGACCTCGGGGTGGCCTTCAAGGAAATGGGGCTCTTCGACGAGGCGATCTCCGAATTCCAGGCTGCCCTTCGCGCCGGAGCCAGTCCGCTCTCCACGCTGGAGATGCTCGGCGAGTGCTTCGTCTTCAAGGGGCAACACGCGGTAGCATGGCGGGTGCTGGACCGCGCGGTGCGGCTCTCCGGTGCAGAGGAAGCGGAACTCGTGGGCATCGTCTACTGGATGGGGCGCTGCGAGGAGGTCCTGAATCGCCCCGACGCGGCATGCGAATGCTACGAGAGGGTGCTCTCCGTGGACATTCGCTTCCGCGATGCCGCGCAGCGGCTGCAGACGCTGCGCTGAAGGCCGGGGCGGAGCCCGTTTTGACAAGGGTTATCGCCCCGGTTACCTTTGCGCCAAATTTTTCCATCCTGTTTCGCTGAACCAGAGCCGATGCTTCGTACCGCTCCGCCGAAACTCGCGCAAATCCAGGCGCCGATCCACGATCGTCTCGAGAAGGTGGTCGAGGAGATCCGCCGTATCGTGGTTGCGGACTTCGGTCCGATCGGGGAAATCAACGAGTACCTGCTCGGGATCCGCGGGAAGCTGTTCCGCCCGAGCCTTCTTCTGCTCTGCAACGAGATCGGCGGGCAGCCCGACGCGAAGGCGGATACGCTCGCCGCGGTCGTCGAGCTGATCCACCTGGCGACGCTCGTACACGACGATGCGGTCGACCACTCGGTGTTGCGCCGGGGGATGCCGACGGTGAACGCCATGTGGAGCCACCAGGTCGCCATCATCATGGGCGACTACTTATACTCGCGCTCTGTCACCGAGCTGACGCGGCTCGGCGATCTCGAGCCGATCCGCATTCTAGCACAGGCGTCGAACGCGATGTCCGTGGGTGAGATGCGCCAGCTCGCCTCTTACGATGCGCTCGGCTTCGACGAGCCCGCCTACTACCAGCTTATCCGCAGCAAGACGGCGTCGCTGATCTCCGCCGCCTGCGAGATCGGTGCGCTCACGGGTGCAAACAGCTATCGCGCGCAGCTCGGGCTCTTCGGGCACGAGCTGGGAATGGCCTTCCAGATCGCCGACGATCTGCTCGACTATACCGCCGATGAAGCCGTGACGGGTAAACCCTCGGGGCTGGACCTGCGCGAGCATAAGGTGACGCTCCCGCTGATCGCCGTGCTGCCGAGCCTCTCGCGCACCGAACGCGACGAGCTCGAAGCCTTCTTCCGCGAGCAGGAGCCGAAAGATGAGGCGATCTCTTCCATCGTGCAGCTGGTACGGCGCCGCGGCGGCTTGGATTATGCGAGGGAGAAGGCGCTCGAGTATGCACGGCGTGCGGGCCAGGCACTCGAAGGCGTGCCTGCCAGCCCGGCCCTCGATGCTCTTAGGGAAAGCATTGTATACGCAACGGAGCGCCGCCGCTGAGCGGATCGTCCTTTCACGCGATGGTGGGTAGATCGCTGCACGCGCCGGGCGTGCACCGGAATTTTGGGAGGTGAGATGAGTGCGGCTGTCCGTCGGCGTGTAGGTCGTCTTTTCGTAGCGCTGCTGGTGGGTATGGTGCTCGGTGCGTTGCTCACGGAACTGGCGGTGCGGTTCATGCCCGAGAGCGCGGCGAGAGAATTCTTTACGACATCGGTGGCTGCCGCTTTCGGGCCCCTGGTGATTGATCTGGTCGCGATTGGACTGACGCTCGGGCCGCTGGTGTTTCACCTCAACGCGCTGACCATCGTCGGGTTCATCATCTCCTTCCTGACCTTGCGCCTCTGGCTGTAGAGGGCGAGCCTCGCTCTCGGGGGATCACCCCGGGAGGGGGTGGTCAGGGCGAGAGGAAAACACAGCAAAAAGGCTACGGCTCCGGAGCACGCGAAGTGCTCTGGAGCCGTTTTTTTATGCTCGGTGCAGCGGATTGCGAGGAGAGTACTGACTCTCCCTCCCCGCCGCTGGCTCCCTCCGGTCGTGCTTAAATGCGCCGTTGCAGGATCTCGGCGCGGCGGTCCACGATCTCGGCCTGATTCCGCAAACTCTGGATCCAGCGCGCGATGTGCTCCTGCTGCGCCCGCATCGTCTCCATGCCACGCTGCTGATCCTTCTGCGCCTCGAACGCCGCCCGGTCCGCCTCCGTACGCTCGGTCGGTGCGATGATGAACAGCCCCGCGGTGGTGCCTACCACATCGCTCACCTGGCCGATCGGAACGCCGAATGCTGAGCCCACAGCCGCGTTCGCCTGCCCGAGCGCCGGGTTCAACCCGGCGCGCGTGAAGGGACCCGTGCTCTGGACCTGGAGCCCCCGCTCCGAAGCGGCCTGCTGCAGCGGCTTCCCGCCACGAACCTCGGCAACCATCTGTTGCCCGATCACACGCGCCTGCTCACGCTTCTTCTCCAGCGTCAGCTGCCGGCGGATCTGCGGGGTAGCTTCCGCAAGTGGGATCTCACCTGCCGGCGAGAACGCCTCCATGCGGGCTACGTAGAAGGCCTCCGGGGTCTCGAAGAGCGGGCTGGTCGCGCCGGCCGCCGTGCCCTCACGCATCTCGTCGCGCGCCCACTCGACAGCCTCGAGTACCGAGCCGACCTCCGGTACGAAATGATCGGCGGTAGAGGCCACGACGCCCTCGATTACCTGACCGCCTACGACCCGGGCGGCACGCTCGACCCCGGCACGCTCCGCGACCTGCTCGAGCGAGTCCGCGCGGGCGTAAAGCTGGTCCTCCGCCTCCTCGGAGCGCTGTACCGGGATCAGGATGTGCCGTGCCTGCACCTCGCCCTCGCTGCGCTCCTGCACCTGGATCAGGTGGAAACCAAACGGAGTCTGCACCGGCTCGGATACCTCGCCCACCGGAACCGAGAAGGCGACCTGCTCGAAGGCCGGAACCATCTGGCCGCGCCCAAACCGGCCCAGATCGCCGCCCTGTGCCGCGGAGCCCGGATCCGCCGACTCCCGGCGTGCGATCTCGGTGAAGTCCGCGCCGCCGATGATCTCTGCACGCACTTCGCGCGCGCGCTCCAGCGAGGCCGTCGTATCAGCCGCCGTCGCGCCCTTCGGGAGGTGTCCCACCGTCAGACGCGCGGTCGCGGGCCGCCGGAAGGTCTCCCGGTTGGCATTGTAATAGGAGCGGATCTCGGCGTCGGTGATCGTCACTTCGCCCGGCACGAGGCGGGCCACGTCGAGCGTGACGTAATTCACCGTGGTCGTCTCGTTGCGGTCGCGATAGGACTGCCACATCTCCGCGTCCGTGACGTAAAGGCCGGCGGTGACCTGCCGCATCAGCTTGGCCTGGGGGAGTACCTCGCGGTAGTACAGCTCGAGCTGCTGAAGCAGCTCGTCGTTCGCTGCCGGGCTGGAGAGGAACTGCTGATACTTGCTCAGATCGAACTGCCCGTTCGTCTGGAAGAGTTCGTTCTGCGCCAGCTCCGGGTGTGGCATGAACCGGGCCGCCTGCAGGATCTCGGCGTTGGAGACGCGGATGCCCCGGCGTTCCAGCTCGCGCTGAAGAAGCGCCTGGTTTACCACCTGCTCCCATGCCATGTCCTCGATCTGCCGAATCTGCTCCTGCGACAGCTGCCCGCCCTCCTGCTGCTGCGCACGCTGGTACAGGTTCTGGTAAACTTCCATGTACGCCTGGTACGTGACAGACCGGCCGTCAACCTGGCCCACGGCCCCGGTTTCCGCACCGGCGCTGCCGCCGGAGATATCCATCCCCCATTCGAAGACCATGAGCGCGACGAACGCCACGGCGACGACGATCATGATCCACTTGGTCTTTTCCCGCAGGTCTTGCATCATATTCGGTGAGGCTCCAGCGCAGCAGGCCCGCGAACCCGGGATACGAAAGTGAGCCGGGTCCGGAACAGATGAGAAACAAACAGTCAAAGATAGGTATGCTTTCAGGGGCCCGCAAGTTCCCCTCGCTCCGGTTCTGCGGAGACAGGAGACAGGAGACAGGAGACAGGAGACAGGAGACAGGAGACAGGAGAC